>CABSLQ010000127.1 GCA_902478605.1 uncultured Oscillospiraceae bacterium | reverse complement strand
GCCATTCGGTATCCGGGTAGCGGGTTTGCAGCTGGGCTATGGATTGAAAGCAGAGCCCCATCATATGGATGCCGCGGCTTCGAATTGTGGAAATTTTTTTGGGGTAGTCCAAAACGGTGCCGATATTGGGCCATTCGTCTCCAATGATATTAACGGCCACTGGAAGACGGCCGCTCGTACAGCTGTCGGCAAACCCAACCAGCTTGATAAACAAAAAACTGAAGAACAGGGAAGACAAAAAATCAAAGGTGGACTGTTGATCGGAAAACACACAGAAATACGCGCACCTTTTCACGCCGGGCAGGGTCAAATCGATCTCGCCGTAGCTTGTAATCCGCCGGATAAGCTCCGATTGGAATACCTGAAGACGGCTGCCCAGCCCGATCAGGATGCTGCTGCGCACCGAGTCGGCCGCCTGCCGATATATCTGGTAAGGCGCCCTGGCCGGGTGGGACAGCGGCAGCACGTCAAACAGGGCGTCCAGTTCCTGTGCGCTTTTGAAGAGCAGCAGTTGATATGCCTCCCCGATATTTCTGCTTTCCGGCGGATAGCAGCACGCTGTATATAGGACAACCGCTTTCAGGAGATTGGCTTCTGCGTTGTCCCAGAAACGGTCGCCCTTTAAAGAACCGGTGTTTTTGATGATGATATCCGTAAGGATTTGCGCCATCGTCCCATCTCCGCCAATCTCCTGCAGGCAGGCCCACGAATCCGAGTGCTCCGGATCTACCAGGTTGAAAACCCGGACGGTATACCCGCTGTCCCGCAGATATTCGCTCATGTCCTCATAGAGTTCGGCCTTGGGATCGGTGCAGATGATGGAATCGCCCCGCTTTACCGATTGGAAGATCGCATTCCGGCAGAAGGCACGGCTTTTCATGCTGCCCGACGACCCATACACGGCAATGTTGCTGTTGCCCCCTTTGTGTCTGGGGATGGCCAGGATCTTGCCGTCCAGCTCGCCCACAATAATGCCGTCGGTCTGGCGGACGTCGGACACAACCTCCAGAAGCTCCTTCATTTTTTCTTCCGACAAAAAGCCGGCTGTACCATAGGTGCCTTTTTCGGAGTAAACCAGGTTCCGTTCCCGATCCAGCTTTCCTCCTCCTCCGAAACCCATCCGCATGACCACTACAGTCAAAAGGCCAAGCAGCGCCAGGCATATCCCCATGCCGTACAATCCATACGGTATCTGGAAAACCGCCTGGAAGCATTCCCGGAGCCCGCCATCGGGAAAAGTGGGCGACGTGCCGTTCCCCGGCATCCCTCCGGCCGCCGTCCAAACGCTATAATTGCGGATGAACTGTGCGATATATCCGCCGCCGTAGAGTATGGCAAAGGCTGCAGCCGGTAGCACCGGCAACAAAGCCAGGCGCTTTTTCTTCATACTTCTATGCGAAACTCCTTTCGGACTTTTTCGAGGCTGACCGGCTGAATGTCCGCCAGGCTGCCCATATAGGCCTGCAATACAGGCGCCTGGAAATCGAAGCAGAAGATCCGGCCGGTGCAGCCGAACAGTTCCAGCGCACTGCGGAATCGCCGGAGCCGCGGCAGATCGAAATCGAGAGCCAGCAGCACCGGCCGGCC
>CABSLQ010000126.1 GCA_902478605.1 uncultured Oscillospiraceae bacterium | reverse complement strand
CCAGCAGGCAGGCAGCGCCCATCCGCCAGTCAAAGACGAACATCAGCACCAGCATCGCAAGGAACATGACGACTGTGCCGACGATGTCCGCCAGGTTGTGGGCCAGCAGCGTTTCGGTGTCGGCCGCCGCCGCGTCCAGCCGTCCCCGGATGAGGCCGGAGGCGTTGGCGTCAAAATAGCCTAACGGGGCTTTCATCACACGGGCGACGCCCTGCTTGCGGATGTTGGACGCCGTGCGGAAGGCCGCCAGATGGGTACACATCAGCCCCAGAAAGTAGATCACAATGCCGCCCACCGCAAAGGCGAAGGCCAGCCAGCCGTACTGCGCGACATTCTCCGCCTGCGTCCAGTCCGGCGCCACGGCGATCAGATCCCGTGCCGCCAGCCAGATGCAGATGTACGGCGCCATGCTCAGCAGCATGGCGATCCCCGACAGGGCCAGGCCCAGGAAGGTCAGCCCCTTGTGGCCGCCCGCATAACGGAGCAGAGCCGCCACATCGTTCTTTTTTCGTTTTTCCACAAAAACAACCTCCTTATTGAAAGTTAGCAATAACTAACCAACACGCGAAAAAAGACGGGACTATTGTCCCATCAATTCCAGCCATCCGGCTGTATAGAAAGTGCGGAACTGTGTCACGTCCCGGTGCGCCTGCTCCCGTGGCATATCGTGGATCACGATTTCAAACAGGCCGTTGAACATGCCGCTGGCGATGATATGGCAGAGGGATTGATCCAGCTGCGGGATTTCTTTCCCCAGCCGGCGCAGCACCTCCATGTATTTCAGAGTATATTCCACCTCTACCTCCACCATGTTGTGGACAAAATGCTCGTAGGAGGTTCCCTCCGCCCGGCAGAGCAGCAGCTTGACCGGGTCCCGGTGCTCGCAGATGTAGTCCACCATCCACTCCACATAGCGGCCGGAGGTTTCTCCCATGTGCGCCGGCTGCTCTTCCTCCGGGAGCTCGGCAAAACTGGTCTGCGCTTCCATAAACCTTCCCATTAGGGCGGCGGCGTGAGGCTCTACCAGAGAGGCGAACAGCGCCTCCTTGCTGGAAAAGTAGCCGTAGAACGCTCCGGTGGTCACCCCGGCGTTCTTGACGATCTGCCGCAGGGAAGCGCCGAGGAACCCCTTCTCGGAAAATTCCTCCAAAGCGGCCTGCTGTATTTTCTCTAAGGTATCGGATGACTTTTCTTCCATGGCGGCCTCCATATAACAGTGCTATGTAACAATGTTATAATACATCGTGCAGAGGGTTTTGTCAAGAGGAAATTATGAGGATGGGGAAATATATGCGGCTCGCCTGTCTGCGACACATAAAGCAAAGACGGGAAGCCGCATATTCTACAGCTTCCCGCCTTTTCAGATTATGAACGTTTTTCCGGTTTTGTTTCTATTTCTTTGCAGGGAAGAGAGGTCATGCTGTGCAGGCTGATCCCCAGCGTGGAAAGGTTGTGCAAGGTCGCCGACGTGGAGGGCGGCAGCAGCCCGGCAACCCCCAGGGCGATCAAGCCTCCGTTGAATCCGAGGACAAAGCGGTAAATATTGCGGATGCGGCTGTTTAACGCCATGGCAAGCTGCCGCAGTCGCACCAGCTCCCACAGGCTTTCCGCCGCAATGGTGACGTCGGCAATCTCCTGCGCAATGGCGGCGCCGTCGCTGACGGCGATCCCGGCGTCCGCCTCGGACAGGGCCGGGGAATCGTTGATGCCGTCTCCCACCATGATGACGGTATGTCCCTGCGCCCGCAGCGCCGCTACATAATTTGCCTTATCCTCCGGCAGCACTTCAGCGCAGAAATCATCGACCCCGATATGGGAAGCAACCGCTTCGGCCGTGCGCCGGCTGTCACCGGTCAGCAT
>CABSLQ010000125.1 GCA_902478605.1 uncultured Oscillospiraceae bacterium | reverse complement strand
TCGGCCTGGGCGCCGGCGCTGATCAGCTGGATGCCAAAACCGGCGTCCGTAAGGGCCTGGCTCAGCGCCTCATTCTGGGCGGCTTTTACGAAGTCGCGGCTGTCCTGGGTAGTCTGCTGGGCCGTGCTCATACTGAACGGCTCCGCGTCACTGCGATCCAGGAACACCTTGGCCTCAAAAATCGCCATCTGCTCCGTGATCCGTAGCGCCGTCAGACGCATATGGCCGTTGGGATGGGCCATGCGGAACCAGAGTTTCTGGTAGGGCAGATCCAGCTTCAGGGTGTCCTTGGTGCGGCGGAGGAACTTGAGCGGGTCAAAGCCCGGCACCTTGTTCAGTTCTGCGGCCGCAGGCACGGTTTCGTACATCGTTTTCGTATTGTTGTCGTTCATGTCATATACTCCTTCCTGTGTAATAAATAGGAGACGCGGGGCAATTTTCTGCACCTTGCGCCTCTTTTTAACCAGCGTGTTTCAATTCTTCTTCCAGAGCTGCCGGGACCGGGATTCCGGCCCGCTTGGCATAGGCCTTATAGTACATACCGATGCGCGTGCCCAGAAGCGTATTCCGCTTGACGATTTCATTCCGGTGGATCGCCATAAACAGCACCTGCTTTTGGCCGATCAGCACCACGCGCTTTTTGGCCCGGGTGATGCCGGTATAGAGCAGGTTGCGGTAGAGCATGACGGTGTGCGCTTTCAAAAGCGGCATGATGACCGTTTCATACTCAGAGCCCATTGCCTTGTGGATGGTGGTGGCGTAGGCAAGGTCCAGATTGACCATATCCTCTACGCTGTATTCCAGCTCTCGGCCCACACCGAAATCCAGGCCGACGCGCTTGCCATCTTCATCGTCTTTGATATAGCGGATAAATCCCAGGTCGCCGTTGGACACCTTGGCGGTATTCTTGGTCTGCATGATCCGGTCGTTTACCCGGAACACTTTAACGCCGATTTTGATTTCTTCCTCGGCAGAGCGGAACGGGTTGACCACCTCACGGATGGCCTCGTTAAGTTGTTCCGCCGACGCGGCGCCTTCCGAACGGAAGGGGGACAGAATCTGTACCCGGTCAATGCCGCTTTCCGCGATTTCCCGGCAGTAACGGGCGATGATCCGCTCCGCGGCCTCTGCCTGGTTATCGCTTGCCATAAATACAAAGTCCGGCCCAAAGTACAGCTTGGTGTTGCCCTCGTTAATAAACTTGGCGTTATAAGCGATCAGGCTGTCCTTGGACTGACGGAAGATCTGGTCCAGCACCGTGACGGGAATCAGGCCGCAGTCGATCAGTTCGCGGAACACAGTCCCGGCGCCCACACTGGGGAGCTGGTCGGGGTCGCCCACAAGAACGACACGGGCCCCATCCTTGATGCGGGAGAAAAATTTGTCTGCCAACCACATATCCACCATAGAAAACTCGTCCACAATGATCAGGTCCGCCGACAACGGCTCCTGCTGTCTGCTGCGGTTGGCGTCGTCTTCTTCACTGCCGAGGCCCAGGCCGCTGTGGAGCGTCCGCGCCTTGTCAAAGCCAGTGCTTTCCGCCATACGACGGCTGGCACGGCCGGTCGGCGCCATCAGAACGATTTCGCCTTTCGGGTGCAGGCGGCGGTAGACTTCCAAAATGGTCTTGAGCACCGTTGTCTTGCCGGTGCCGGGAGAACCGGTGATAATGGACAGGCTGTGGCGGTAAGCCGCGTAGACCGCTGCCTCCTGTTTGGAAGACAGCACCAGCCCCATTTCACGCTTGACCTGCTCCAGCGCCTGCTCAATGCGCTCCGGCGCAGACGGCTCTATCAGCCGCATGGCAATACGCCGGGCCGTTTCATCTTCCTGTGCGAATGTGCGGGGCAGGTAGATGTTATCTTTGACGGATACCACCTCGCCATGAAGGATCATGTCCTGAAGCACATCCGCGACCTCCTGTTCATGAAGCCGGAGAGACGGGACGGGGATCTTTGCGTTGAGAAGCCGAAGAGCCTCCTTCCGCAAAGTTTCACCAGGCAGGAACAAATGTCCTTTGCCGCCCTTGCTGTCCTCCAGCGCCCAGAACAGTGCGCCCTTGACCCGCATGGGGTC
>CABSLQ010000124.1 GCA_902478605.1 uncultured Oscillospiraceae bacterium | reverse complement strand
GGATTTTTCCCTTACCCTGAATGGGGACGAACTTTCCGCCCTGCTGGAACAGTTTAGCGGATCAGCAGGCGGAAGCGCCGCCCTGACCCCGGACGGGAACCTGTCGCTGATTGACGACATCGGCACCACCGGCGGCAAGCAGTTTATCACGCTGCAAACCAAGGCGGGCAATACCTTTTACCTGATTATCGACCGGGACGACGAGGGCGAGGAAACCGTGCATTTCCTGAACCAAGTGGATGAAGCCGACCTGATGGCCTTGACCGAGGACGGCGAAACCGCCCCGGCAACCTGCACCTGTACGGAGAAATGCGAAGCCGGGGCCGTCAATACCGCCTGCCCGGTATGCAAAGACAATCTCACCGCCTGCGTAGGCGCAGTGCCGGAGGCCGAGGAACCGGCAGAAACCGCCGAGCCGGAGGACGAAGCCGGAAACAGCATGGGCGGCCTGATTGTGTTCCTTGTGGTGCTGCTCATTGGCGGCGGCGCGGCCCTTTACTTCTTCAAGTTTAAGAAGCCCAAGGCCGACGTGAAAGGCAGCGACGATCTGGACGAATACGACTTCGGAGAGGACGAGGACGACGACGAGGACGAACCGGCCCCGGAGGACGAGGATGACACCGGCGAGGTGGAGGCCAGACCGTTAGACGACTATTTGCTGGATGAAGATGAACCGAAAAAGGAGGATGAATAAGTATGACTTCACATATTCTTGTAATTGCAGAGAAACCGAGCGTCGCCCGCAGCATTGCGGGCGTGATCGGAGCCAACAAGAAACAGGACGGCTACATGGAGGGGAACGGCTATCTGGTGAGCTGGTGCATCGGCCACCTTGTTTCCCTTGCCGACGCCGGGGCCTATGACCCCCGCTATAAGAAATGGGCCTATGACGACCTGCCGATTTTGCCGCAGGAATGGCAGTACATCATCCCGGACGAGAAGAAAAAGCAGTTTGACATCCTGCGTTCTTTGATGGAGCGCCCCGACGTGGACAGCCTTGTGTGCGCCACTGACGCCGGGCGCGAGGGGGAACTTATTTTCCGTTTCGTCTACCAGATGGCGGGCTGCAAAAAGCCATTCAAGCGGCTTTGGATTTCCAGCATGGAGGACGCCGCCATCCGGGAGGGCTTTGCCAACCTGAAACCGGGGGCCGACTATGACAACCTGTATCAATCGGCCCTGTGCCGGGCGCAGGCCGATTGGCTGGTGGGGATCAACGCCACAAGGCTTTTCTCCATCCTCTACCACAAGACCCTGACCGTGGGCCGGGTGCAGACGCCAACCTTAAAAATGCTGGTTGACCGGGAGGCCAAGATCAGCGATTTCAAGAAAGAAAAATATCACATCGTCCATATCGCGGCGGGCGGCATGGAGGCGGCCAGCGACCGCGTTTCCAGTGCTGCCGACGCTGACGCCATCAAGACGGCCTGTGCAGGAGCGCAGGCCGTTTGTGTATCGGTGAAACGCGAGAAAAAGACAGAGCAGCCGCCCCGCATCTACGACCTTACGACCTTGCAGCGGGAGGCCAACCGCCTGTTTGGATTTACCGCCAAGCAGAGCCTTGACTATGCCCAGCAGCTTTATGAAAAGAAGCTGCTGACCTATCCGCGAACCGACAGCCAGTACCTTACCGACGATATGCAGCCCACAGCGGAAAGCATTGTGTCCGGCCTGTGGCCTCTGCTCCCCTTTGCGGCGGGGATGGACATTTCCCCGCAGTTTGGCCGGGTGCTGAACAGCAAAAAGGTGAGCGACCACCACGCCATTATCCCCACGATGGAGTTTGTGCAGAAAGGCTTTGACGGGCTGACCGAGGGCGAAAAGAAACTGCTGTCCCTTGTGTGCTGCAAGCTGCTGTGTGCCGTGGCCGCGCCCCATGTGTTTGAGGCTGTCACCGCCACTATCACCTGTGCCGGGAAAGAGTTTACCGCCAAGGGCAAAACCATCCTGACGCCGGGCTGGAAAGAGATTGACCGCCGTTTCAGGGCGTCGTTCAAGACCGACGCCGACGAGGACGCGCCGGAGCTGGCGCGGGAGCTGCCGGAGATCACCGAGGGCCAGACCTTTGACAAGGTGGAGGCTTCCGTCACCGAGCATTTCACCACGCCCCCGAAGCCCT
>CABSLQ010000123.1 GCA_902478605.1 uncultured Oscillospiraceae bacterium | reverse complement strand
CGGGGGCGGATCTGTTCGCGGCGCTGGGGCTGGACTTCGGCGTGCCCGGCATCGGGGCGGCGCTCACCGGCCTGTTTGCCAGCCGCGGCGCCAACTATGTCAGCGATATCGTCGGCAAGCTGCAGTCGGCAGGAAAAAAGCAGGATACATAAGCAAAGCCGGGCGGGGATCTCTCCTCGTCCGGCTTTCTTAATATGTATAAAAATAAGATGATATATCTTGTGCAGTCTTATGATAAAGACTGCATAGAAGATATGCGCGTCTATTTCACCGAGCGGGACCAGATGGTTGTCGATCATGCCGCCAGCATCCGCGCCAAAAGGGTGGAAGTGATCACCACGTGCATCGATGTGGAGGCGCTTCCCTTCAACCGCGGCTACTACTCCTGCGATCTGACCTTCTTTTTCGAGGTGGAACTCGAGGTTTACGCGGGCCATGGCATGCCCTGCTCCATTGTGTGCGGCGTCGGCATGTTCCAGAAAAAGGTGATTCTGTACGGCAGCGAGGGCAATGTGCGCGTCTTCTCGAGCGAGTACCGGGACGACAGCAGCGATATGCAGAATATGCCCTCCCGCAACGCGCCCCGGTGCACCGTGCAGGTGGCGGATCCGGTTGTCCTGAGCGCGCGTCTGGTCGAGCCGTGCGATCGCTGCAAAGGCGATTGCTGCTGCACCTGCTGCTGCGGCAGTATCCCGGAATCGATCTGCAATCGTTATGGCGGCGGGTTCTGCGACGATGACAACAACAAAGCGGTGTACGTGACCATCGGTATTTTCACCATCGTGCAGCTGGTGCGCAATGTGCAGATGCTCATTCCGGTTTACGACTACTGCCTGCCCAGCAAGGAATGCTGCCCGACGACCGACAATCCCTGCGACCTGTTCCGCAAAATGTGCTTCCCGGTGGAGGAATTCTTCCCGCCCACAGAGAGCGGCAGCGCCTGTTGCGACAAAAAGTAAAAAAGCAAAGGGACTCGGCAAAAGGCCGGGTCCCTTCATTTTTGGCAGGAACTGTCCGCTTTATGGGACAGTTCCTGCTGTATACTGGAAGCATGGATGAAGCAGATAGAACGGAGGGATTCCTATGGCGGTAGAGATGAAAAATGTCGCGGGGCATATTGAGGTATACGATCGGACGGGCCGGTTCCTTTTTTCTGCCGATACCGAACAGGAGGCCTGGCGCGAACTGGATGACCTGCTGGAAGATGCCGCGTGATCAGCCGCTGCTCAGCGAGCGGAGATCGTAGGGCGTCTGCTGGTAAACGAAGTAATTGAGCCAATTGGAGAACAGCAGGTTGGCGTGGCTTCTCCAGATCATGGGAGGAACCGCCTCGGGATCGTCATTTGGAAAATAATGCTGCGGGATTTGGGGCCCGATGCCGCGCTTAAGGTCGCGTTGGTATTCCGCGGCCAGCGTGTACCGATCGTATTCGCAGTGGCCGGTGACGAACACCTGCCGTGCGTCCCGCGTTGCCGCAATGCCGACGCCGGCGGTTTCGGACAGGGCCAGCACCTGCAGATGCTCGTTTTTGTCTATGTCATCCTGGTGTACTTCGGTATACCGGGAATGCGGCATATAGAACATCTCGTCGAAGCCGCGCAGCAGCGGGTGGTTGGCGTCGAGCGGCCGATGGCGGAATACGCCGGAAAGCTTGCGCTCCAAGGCGAATTTGGGCACGCCGTGATGATGATACAGGCCGGCCTGCGCTCCCCAGCAGATGTGCAGCGTCGAATACACGTGCGTCCATGACCAGTCCATGATGGTGCACAGCTCGTCCCAGTAATCCACCTGCGTGAAGTCCAGGCTTTCGACCGGCGCACCGGTAATAATCATACCGTCATACTTGTTGTCCCGTATCTCTTCAAAGGTTTGATAGAATTCCAGCAGATGCTCCCGGGAGGTATTCTTGGAGATATGCGTGGCGGTCTGCATCAGGTCGATGTCCACCTGCAGCGGGCTGTTGCCCAGCAGACGAAGCAGCTGGGTTTCGGTCTCGATTTTGGTGGGCATCAGATTGAGGATCAGGATTTGAAGCGGCCGGATATCCTGGTGCATGGCCCGGTGCTCGGTCATCACAAAGATATTCTCCGATTCCAGAATTCTGGCGGCGGGCAGATTGTCGGGGATTTTAATGGGCATACAGCCGCTCCTCCTTTATAAAAAGGTGAATACTAGTATAGCAAAAATACCGGCTGTCTTCAAGCGGGAATTCCGCCGGGCGTGTCCCCCGTTGCTATATCTACCATATATAGGAGAAAAAGAGGGGGCGGATCTATATGTACACGGCCTAAAAATATTGTTTCGTAAAGTGAGAAAAGGTGTTGACAGGGCAGAATAACTGTGCTATTATAGATAAGCCGTCGAAAACCGGCGGCAAAAACTTGTTGACACCGCGGCCTTTCCGTGGTATACTAACAAGTACCTCTCACCTTCTTCGTGAGAGATGGGGACCTTGAAAATTAAACAACGAGGGAAGAGAAAGAAACTACCCGTCAAGAGG
>CABSLQ010000122.1 GCA_902478605.1 uncultured Oscillospiraceae bacterium | reverse complement strand
AACGCTAGCCTGTCACGCTAGAGGTCGACGGTTCGAGCCCGTTCCGGGTCGCCACTTGCATCTATAGCTCAGTAGGCAGAGCGCATCCTTGGTAAGGATGAGGTCAGCAGTTCGAATCTGCTTAGATGCTCCAGAAAAAAGCACCGCTTAAAGCGGTGCTTTTTTGTTTTCTGTTTGGCTTTCAGGAAATCACAGCCGGTTCCTTCTCCTGTGAAGCGGAGAGCGGCATCGGCTGTTCGGCGAGCGTTTTTTGTTTCCAGCGGCGGAAAAAGACAATAAAGCAGATGAGATCCGCGGTAAAGGTAATCACCCAGCTCACGGGATAGGACAGATACAGAGAAAACAAAGAACGGTGCCATATAAAAATCGTATAGATCCAGAGAATGCGCAGACCGCAGGCGCCGGTCAGGGAGACAATGGTGGGGGTGATGGAATACCCCAGGCCGCGGATAGAGCCGCAGACAACATCCATCATACCGCACAGGAAATAGGTGGCACATACCACGCTCATGCGGCCCATGCCGTACTGAATCACCTGCGGATCGGGAGAATATATACCCAGCAGCATCCGGCCCAACAGCAGGGCCAGCGCGCTGAGGCCCACGCCAATCGCTATAACGCAGCCAAGGCACCGCGTCAGCACGGGAACAATGCGTTCCACCCGGCGTGCCCCGGCGTTCTGGCTGGTAAAGCTGAGAGAGGCCTGATACAAGGCATTCATGGACGTGTACACAAAGCCCTCAATATTGGAGGCGGCCGTATTACCCGCCACGGCAATGTAGCCGAAGGAATTGATAGAGGACTGGATCAGGACGTTGGAAACGGAAAACAGGGCGCCCTGCAGGCCGGCCGGCAGCCCGATACGCACAATCTGCAGCAGCTTATCCTTGGTGATGCGCAACTGTTTCCAGTACAGCTTGTAGCTCGCCGAACTGCGGGATAAACACAGCAGCACCAGCGCGGCGGAAATGCACTGGGAAATCACGGTCGCCAGCGCCACCCCCGATACCCCCATATGAAACACGATGACGAAAAACAGATTGAGGCCGACGTTGATGAGCCCCGCAATAAACAGAAACAGCAGCGGGCGGCGGGTATCGCCCACCGCGCGGAGTATCGCCGCACCAAAATTGTAAATCATCATGGCCGGCATGCCGGCAAAAACAATGCGCATATACAGCACAGCCTGATCCAGCACTTCGGGCGGTGTACCCATGAGCTCGAGGAGGGGGCCGACCAGCGGAACCCCCACAAGGACCAGAACCACGCCGGTGACCGCGCTGAGCAGCACCGAGGTATGTACGACGTCCTGCACGTTTTTCCAGTCCTGCGCGCCGTAATACTGCGCCACGAGCACACTGCTGCCGATGGACAGGCCCAGAAAGATATTGACAATCAGGTTATTCAGCGAACCGGTGGAGCCCACCGCCGCGAGCGCATCGCTTCCGGTAAACTGACCGACCACCACGATATCCGCCGCATTGAACAGCAGCTGCAGAATCCCCGACAGCATCAGTGGGATGGAAAACCGCAGAATTTTCCCCAGCAAGGGGCCGTTGATCATATCGATCTCATAAGACCGTTTCATTTGGCATTCCCCTCCGTTCCCTTTCCTGCCTATTCATTTTACTCGCTTTTACCATATTTTCAATACCCCCTCCTCCGTTCCTTTAATGGAAACATACGATGAATCTTCATAAAATCTTAGACATTTTTCCGATAAATGCGCATTGACCATTGCCGTTCCTGTATTATATAATATAGGAAGAGAAATATTACCCCGGTGAATAAAAGGAGAGATCCCATTATGGAAGCGGCGCTGAAGGTCGTATCGTTCAACGTCAAGCGCGATTCCATTTTTTGTCGCGCCCATGCGTGGAAAAATCGGCGGGAACTGGTTGCCCGCATTATCCGCGAATCGAATGCCGCCATTGTCGGCGTACAGGAGCTTATGCCCGCCATGAAGGAGGATATCCGCAAACGGCTGACCGATTACAGCATCTTTGGTTGGGGACGCACACGCAAGTATACCGATGAGCACGCCGCCATCCTCCTGCACAACACGGACACGGCGGCTCTGTCGGACCAGACCATCTGGCTGTCCAAGCACCCGGAAAAATCCGGAAGCCGTGCCTATTTTTCTGTTTTTCCCCGCATCTGTACCATCTGTGAGGTATTTTCCAAGGAGCTGAATTGCAAAATCCGGGTATTTAACACCCATTTTGATCACATCTGCGGCCCGGCGCGCACCCTTGGCGTGCGCATCATCCTCGAATACATGCACCGCCTGGGCGTCAAGGAAAAGCTGCCCACCATCCTGATGGGCGATTTCAATGCCCGGCCCGGCAGCAAACCGGTGCGCATGCTGACCGAAAACCTGCATCCGTATACGGACATTCATCTGACAAACATCTATTCCCGTTTTGATCAGGACAAGATCCATAACTCTTACCATGGCTTCCGCGGCACCCGCAAAGGCCGCCGCCCCATCGATTATATCTTTGTCAGCGACGACTTTGAAATTGAAGATGCCTATCTCGATCACAGCAATCTGAACGGGTACTATCCGTCGGATCATTTTCCGCTCGTCGCCGTACTCGGCCTGAAAAAATCCCGCACAACCGCTTAAAACGGCTGTGCGGGATTTCAGATTGTCAAAAAACTTTTTAGCGAATAGCAATATGCACAAACGTAGAATTCTTATGCGTCGCATCGGGGAACCCCCGGCGAGGGTTCCCCGCCGTAAAA
>CABSLQ010000121.1 GCA_902478605.1 uncultured Oscillospiraceae bacterium | reverse complement strand
ACTGCTTTTCAAAGAGCATTTGCAGTTCCTCCTGAACCTCGTCGATGGTGAACACACCTTCATGGAACGCCGTGAGAATGGAGATCAGCACATAAGGGTCATGTTCGATCTCGTCCAGATCAAAACGGTATTCGTCATATCCGGGGTGCAGAGTCTCATAGTGGTCCAGCTCATATTGAAGCTCCTGCTCCAATTCGCAGTAGGCCGCCTCTGCAGCCAGCATATCCGTGTCCTCGGAGAGATAAGAGGAAGTGAACACGCCGCCCACGCCGGAGCCCGCCATCATGGAACAGGAAGATACCCCGCCAAACAGCAGGGCAACGCAGGCGCCAATGCCGATCACCAGCAGCACCGCCCGGCTATGGTGCTTGATGTAGAGGAAAGTTTCCTTGAAGGCGTCCTTTGCTTTCTGTGCCGCACTTTTCGCCGTGGCCGCTGTGTTCTTTGCGGTTTTCTCTGCCTGTCGCAGCTCCTTTGCATAGTTCCGCTTGATCCGCTGTTTCTGCAGAAAGCGGGATACCGGGTTAGAAGCTGCCAATGCAGGATCATCATGCAGTGCCTTTTGGTAAAGGTAGTCGGCGTTTGCCTTAAAAGAAGCCTGTTCTGCCTTCGCCGCGTCACGCCAGGGCTTTGTGCGGTGATGGTGGACGGCGGCACGAACCTTTCCCTTTCCGTAGGCAAGTCCGCGCTCCGTCAGCACCTCGCCCTTGTGTCCGGCCTCCACACCCACATTTTCCTGTTCCACCTCATGTACCTTCGCATGGGCAGCATGGACGATCTCATGGACCGGCCGAGAAAGCGGATTGTGCCGCAGGCGTCCATTGGGGCGTTTCTCCACTTCTTCAAAGTGAAGCTGCGTTTTGCCTTTTCCGGCTGTCTCGTCAAAAACACGCTCGGTACGGAGAACTTTCTTTGTGGGGATAGCGGCCTTTGCCGCGTCCAGCCTGTCCGCCGCACGGTCGGAACGGTCGATGTACTTTCCAAGTGCGGGATCGGCACGTTCTTCTGCGGTAAATTGCAGACGGGAGGACGGGCGCTGCCTTGCGGCAGAACCATCCCGCACCGCCTGGGTGTCAGCCTTTTCCGCCTTTCGTGCGCTTTTCTTCTCATGGTGCTCCGCCGCACGCAGGGCAAGGTCAGCCGCAGCACCAGCGGATTCTTCCGAAGAAGCGGACAGCTCCGTTTCCGGCTCCCGGCTGCTGATATGTTCTACCTCGCCCGTGGCAAGATTTTCCGATACCGCACCGTCACGGGTCATTTTCTGCGTGATCTTATCGGTCGCTTTCAGTTCCCTCATAGGCAGTCACCTTCCTTTCCATAGGGGCAAAAGTCGCCGCAGGTGCCATTCTCGATCATGGCGATATAGCGGAAAATGGGATAGGCCTGGGGCGGGCAGACCGCATTTCCCAAAGTTTTCAGCCGCAGTGCCCGGTCATCCATGCGCTCGGTCATGCGGGGGATTCCTTCTGGCTCGGCGGCCCAGAGGATACGTCCGTCCATCCTTTCGGGAAGCCCATGAGCCATTCCACCCAATCCGGGTTCAGCGCCGCCGTTTCGGACACCGGCCGCTCCTGGGAGATGATCTGCGCCGACAGGTTCCCGTCCTTCTTCGCCGGATTGAAGGCCGACGGCTTCAAGGTCGAGCGGAAACCGTCCGACGCCACCGGGGTCAGATAGAATACCGCCGCCGACAGGCTGAGGCTCCAGATCGCCCCGTTTCGGTTCCTCTTGCGGAATATCCCATTGTCCGACAGGAACACATCCAGGCTTGCCGCGTCCCTGGCGGTGTTGTTGTCGGAGGCAAGGGGTGTGGGAAACATCAGCCGCGACGATAAAAGTTCGCTGGCGCTCATGCCATGCGCCGACGCCGCAAGCCGGAAATACGAATGGGAGAACAGCGTATCCCGCTTTTGCCAGGTCAAAGATCGTTTTGTCGAGCCCCATATTGATGAAGCCAGCAACATTTTCCCCAAGCACCCAACGGGGCCGCAGCTCGGTAATAACGCGGCACATTTCCGGCCACAGGTAGCGTTCATCCGCAAAGCCCTTTCGTTTTCCGGCGGTGGAGAAGGGCTGACAGGGAAAGCCGCCTGAGATAACGGTAACTGTTTCAAGTCCTGTTTTTTCAAAAAACGCCTCCTTCGTAAAAGTAGTAATATCCCGGAACCTGGGAACATCCGGCCATCGTGCGGAGAGGACGGAGTGCGGAAAATCCGCCCACTCACACTGGCAGACGGTTTCAAACCCGGCAGCCTCCGCCGCCAGGTCCAGACCGCCAATGCCGGAAAACAGGCTCACATGGGTCAGGTTATTCATGGAGCATCCGCTCCCGGATGGATTTCTCCATTGTATCGTAGGCCCAGGGCGTATCATCCGTGGGTAGACCCCAACGCCTGCAAAGGCGCTTCATCCTGCGCTCATAGCCGGACACGCTTTTCTGGATTTTCAAAAGTGCCTTTTCGTCCGCAGCCTCCGCCAGTCTGCGGGTCAAACTGAAATGATAACAATAGAGATCATACAAATCACCGATCAGAAGCCGAAAACTTCCGCTACCAATCACATATTTTTCATCATTCATGCGCCGCGCCTCCTTTCCCGGTTTCACCAAGTTTTGTTGTCATAATGCTGTAAAGTTCATTGTCCTTCGGGAAGTCATCCACAAAAGGCAGGATCACATTGCCGAAGAAGATCAGCCCCTCGCCGGGGCCTGCGTTGCTGATATGCGCCGCCTGCTGGTTGGAGATATTCAGGCGCTCGCAGAGGATTTTCCTGTCTCCGCTGGCCTGGTTCAGAAGGTACACAAAATCGCTGTTTTCAAAGATGTTCTCGATCTCCGGGGAGGAAAGCAGGTCCTTGATGTTCTGCGTGATCCCCGTGGGGATACCGCCCCATTTGCGAAAGCGTTTCCAAATCTCCACGCTCCAGGAACCAACTTCACCGCGCAGAAGAAGGTGGAACTCGTCCACGAAGTACCAGGTGGATTTGCCCTGATCCCGGTTCTGGGAAACACGGTTCCACACCTGATCCTGGATCACCAGCATACCCAGGCTTTTGAGCTGCTTCCCCGATGGTGCGGGCCTTCTCCGGCAGACGGTATTCGGTCTGCACCTTGCGGATCAAATCCATGCACTCCTGATCCGACAGGGGACGGAGCTTGTCCAGAAGGCTTTCCGCCGTTTCTTTCGTTGCCGGGTTCGGCGCATAGCGCCATGTCATATAAATCTCATTCAGGGCGGCGTTCTGATTGGTACTTTCAATCTGAAACACCATCCTCTTTTCTGCTTCTGTCAGTTTCATTGCCAGCCTCCTTCAAAATGGGTATAAAAAAACGCCATAGGTTTTTTGAG
>CABSLQ010000120.1 GCA_902478605.1 uncultured Oscillospiraceae bacterium | reverse complement strand
GATTGCGATGAATACCTCGCTTCTCCAGTACCAGCCACATCCTGCGGTAGCCATATGTACGAAAGCTGCGCTCTCTCTGCTCCGCGATGATTTCTGCAAGAGCCGCGTCTTTCTCCGGCCTGCCCAGACGATGGACGAAATCATAGTATCCGCTTCGGGATACCTGAAAGAAGCAACACATAACGGATACCGGATATTCGTTTCTGTGCCGGTAGATCACGGCGTATTTTGCCCTCGGCCTCACTTCCTTTCTGTGGAGCGCTGAAAATCCCGCAATAACTCGTTTTCCATCTTGAGCCGTTTGTTCTCATACTTGTACTCCGCCAATGTTTTTGCAGGTTTGCGCCCTCGTGTCCTTGGAAGGACAGGTTCCTTCAGCCAGCACTGGATAGCCCACCGACTGATCCCATACTCCCGGCACAAAGCACGCTGGCTCTCTCCTGCGCGGATTCGTGCCACTACTTCTTTCCGTATCCCTGCCGGATACTTTTTCATTCCCTTTTTCCCTGCCATACTAAGACCCCCTATGTAGTTCTATTTTCCTACATAGGGGGCCTTTTGTCTATTGTACGGTTTTACTGGTCCGGTTCAGCTCTATCCAATCGCCTTTGTTTTTGTATTTCTCAGAAGAGTCCGGCGGAAAGAAGAAAATTCAGGAATCCAACAAATCCAAAATTACATCGTCAAGATGCAGGGGAGACAGCTGAGCCAGTGTAAACCGTTGTGCAAGCGCCTCCGTGACGGATGGATCCGCTGCCACATCCGATACAAAGCCACGCTGTATCCATCCGCCGGGCGACTGCTCCAACGCCTGCACGCCGTAAGTTACATATACGCCCAGCTCACTTGTGAACAGGATCTCCTTCTTCGAAATATACCGGTACACCTACGCCAACCTCCTCGCTGAAAAGATCGGCGCTGATGCGCAGTACAATCATCAGCCGCAGCATGGTTTCCCGCTTTGGCAGCCATTCGCCCTTCTCGATGTATTGAATGCTGCGCGGAGTAACCGAAACCATTTCCGCCACTTGAAACTGTGTGAGGTTTCGGCTGCATCTGGCCTGATGGACTTCCCTGGCGAATTTCTGCTTTAAAGTCATAGGTATCTCCTCCTTCTTACGAAGGAAAATATACCATTAATTGGTTATTTTAGCGACGAAGTATATACTTCGCATTCGAACAATGTTGTAAAAAATTCCAAGAAAATGCAGGAAAAAGCAAATGGAAATATTCGGATCGCCCACAGACAAAAGCTCCGTTTAAAAGCCGCCTGAAGCCACTGCCTGGGCGGTGACGGTAGTGCCAAAATACACCATGCCGTCCCGCGCTTCTCCCTCATTTTGTCTGACGGTATAATGGACGGCAACTTCACCGTGCGCGCCGCGGCGTCGCGCTTCCTCCTGCGCTGCTTCGCCGGCCAGCGTACGGGCAAAGGCTTCCGCCTCCTCCAGTTTTTCGAACGCGCGGTTTTCCTGGGGACCGTATACCATCAGAACTTGGCAGCCCTCCGGTGTGGTATACGGTTTAATCTCGACGCTGTAAGAGGCGCTGACGTTGCCGATGACGGCGCCGAGGGCATTGGCTACCTCGTAATGCTCCGGAATCACGCAGTTAGTTCCAAGCAGGGCGGCGACCTTTTCGATAAAAACGCGAATGGGCGCACCAATGCCGACGAGTGCATACTGTGTGCACAGCTGCAAGGAAAGCAACGGGTCCGCAGCACCTGTGTACGCCGCTTCAAAGCTTTCGTTGAGGAAGGCTTCTGTGTCCTCGTTTATGCCGTTTTTCATAAAATGCGGACGCTGATTCTCGAGCAGCGCCTTGGCAATATGCAGGTAAAGCTTGCGCTGAATCTCCCGGTATATCTGTTCGCAGAGCTCTGGTATCGAGATCCCCAGATTAAAGGCGGCAAATTCCGCGCCGAGGCGGGAGGCCTCCGTGTCGTATTGACAGAAATCCCCACACAGATGCATCGCATCGGTCGGTGTCAGGCCGCAAAGCTGTATCACTCCGTCTTTGAGCAGGCGGCTGACCCGCAGGGTGTAAATATCCCGTCCCACCGCCTGCGCCGCCTTGGCAAGCGAAAGCGGGCGATCCCGCAGTGCGGAGCAGAGTGCTTTCTCTTCCTGTGTATACCGGGAATCCTCCGCGATATCCCGCACAAGGATATAATGCTCGTACAAAGGCCGCGAGTGCACCCGCTTGGCCGCGGCAATCTCACGGAGATCCTCGAGCATGGCAGGATGCTGCTGTGCCGCGACGCACAAGGGGACGATGCGGTACTCCTCTAGGATCAGTTTGCCGTCGCGGATATGGACGGCGCTGTCCCCGCCGAGGCCGACGGTTTTGATATACAGGCCGTCGACATAGGTTTTCCATTTTCCGATGGATACACCGTCCACCACTGTCACCGGCTTGCCATCTTTGACCAGGGCGATGTCGGTGGTGGTACCACCCATATCCACCACGATACAGTTGGGGCTGTCCGCCAGATGGGTGCCGCCAAGGGTGCTGGCCGCCGGACCGCACAGCAGCGTTTCCACCGGACGCAGAGAAGCGAATTCCTCCGACATCAGGCTGCCGTCGCTGCGCACGATGACAAGCGGGGCCTGTATATGCCGCTGAGCCAAGGCCAGCTTGATGGCCTCCAGAAACTCCCGGATGATGGGGAACAAGCCGGCGTTGAGCAGCGTGCTGGCCCCCCGTTGCAGGCAGTTCAGCTCGGAAAACAGCTCGTGCCCGCAGACAACCGGGATATCGCACCGCTGCTCAAACAGGGCTTTGGCTTTCTTTTCGATGACGGCGCCGTTTTTCATGGCGTTCATCTCCAGAATTCCCACGCCGTCCAAATGGCCGCCGCTTTCCTCGATATGCCGGCAGAAGCGATCCCAGTCGGGCTCCTGCTCCACCGTGCCGTCGAAGGTGGTGCGGCATTCCTGTATATAGATGTCGTCGGCCGGTGGGAGGCCGTACGCTTGGCCGTAGCGATCGATCACCCGCTTGTCTCCGCCAAAGAAGATAAGCTCCGCCTTTCCGCCCTTTTCTTCCACGCAGGCGTTGGTTGCCAGCGTGGTGGACAGCGCGATCACTTGCGCCTGCTGCAGCAGCTCCGGAGGAAGAGCATCCATGGCCCCGAGAATCCCCACAGACAAATCTTCCCGGGTTGTCAAAGCCTTGGCGCTGGCCTGTATCTGCCCGCTGTCAAAATCATACACGACCGCGTCGGTATAGGTACCGCCCGTATCGATCCCAAGCCCCAGTTTCATCCTATCGACCTTCCATATCCGCAAATTTGTTTGTAGTCTAACACGGATGGCGGGACAAGATCTTGTATAATATTCGGATCTATGCAAAGAAAAACGGCCGTGTTAACGGCCGTTCAGTCTGTCGAAAAAGTCCATTCGCAAAAAATAATACACAAAAAGTTTTCGCCCGCCTTTTTCAAAAGGCGGTGGGGTCGAGGGGCAAAGCCCCTGTCGTCCTCCGCAGAGGACGAAATTTTTCCCT
>CABSLQ010000119.1 GCA_902478605.1 uncultured Oscillospiraceae bacterium | reverse complement strand
CATGATGGGCGGCAAGAACGCCAAGCTGATGGCGGAATACCAGGCGGCCCAGGACCGGATGACCAAGGCGGGCACCGAGTATGTCCGGGGCATCCCGGTGGTGAAGATTTTCCAGCAGACGGTCTATTCCTTCAAGGCGTTCAAAGAAGCCATTGAGGATTACAGCAGCAAGGCCGGATACTATCAGGACAAGGTGTGCCGGGTGCCGCAGTCTGTCAATCTGACCTTTACGGAGGGGGCTTTTGTCTTTCTGGTGCCGGTCGTTTTGTTCCTTGCTCCCGGCGCGCTGGCCGGCGGGGATTTTGCCGGGTTCATCACAAATTTTGTTTTCTACGCGGTATTCTCCGCCATCATCTCCACGGCACTGGCCCGCATCATGTTTGCTTCCGCCGGGACGATGCTGGCGCATACCGCTTTGGGGCGCATCGATCAGGTGATGGACGCCCCGGTTTTAAAAGCGCCTGCCCACCCGCAGAAGCCCCGTGACAACCGGGTGGAGTTCAGGAATGTAAGCTTTACCTATGACGGTTCAGACGTCCCCGCCCTCTCCCACGTTTCCTTCACAGCGGAGCCGGGGCAGACGGTGGCGCTGGTCGGCCCCTCCGGCGGCGGCAAGACCACCGCTGCCAGCCTCATCCCCCGGTTCTGGGACGCCACCTCCGGAACGGTGGAAGTCGGCGGCGTGGACGTAAAGCAGATCGATCCCCATGTGCTGATGGATCAGGTGGCTTTCGTCTTTCAGAACAGCCGGCTGTTTAAGGCTTCCATTCTGGAAAATGTCCGGGCTTCCCGTCCGGACGCCACAAGGGAGCAGGTGCTGGAGGCGCTGCAAGCCGCCCAGTGCCAGGATATCCTCGAGAAGCTGCCGGACGGCGTCGACACGCAGATCGGCACGGAGGGCACCTACCTCTCCGGCGGCGAGCAGCAGCGTATTGCTTTAGCCCGGGCGATCCTGAAGGACGCGTCCATCGTGGTGCTGGACGAGGCTACCGCCTTTGCCGACCCGGAAAACGAGGTCTTAATTCAGAAGGCCTTCGCCGTGCTGACCAAAGGCCGCACCGTCATCATGATCGCCCATCGCCTGTCTACCGTGGTCGGGGCGGATAAGATCATCGTTCTGGAGGAAGGCCGCGTTGCCGAGCAGGGGACGCACAAAGAGCTCACCGCCGCGGGCGGTCTGTATGCCCGGATGTGGGCGGATTACAACCGGGCGGTGCAGTGGAAGCTGACAGGCGGTCCCACCGGCGAAAAGGAGGCGGAGTAAATGTTCAGCAAAAAGTTTCAGCGTAAATATGCCCTGACCGATCAGGGCCTGAAAAACACCAAAAAAGGCGCCTTCTGGACGGTGATCGTCAATCTGGTCGTCATGGTCGGCATCGGCGTTTTGTACCTGATGATGTCCGGGTTTATGGGGACGCTGACCGGCGGCAGCCCGCTGCCCGGCGTCTGGCTTCCCATCGGCCTGACCGTTTTATTTGTCCTGCTGTCCTTTATTACCCATTTGCAGCAGTACAAGGCCACCTACGGGCTGGTGTACGGCGAGGTCAAAACGACCCGCCTGCGTCTGGCGGAACGGCTGCGCAAGCTGCCCCTGGGCTACTTCGGCAAGCGGGATCTGGCCGACCTGACCGAGACCCTCATGGGGGACGTCAACCGCATGGAGCACGTCTGGAGCCATGTGCTGGGGTATCTGTACGGCGCCTATATTTCCACGGCGCTCATCGCCGTCTGCCTGCTTATCTATGACTGGCGGCTGGCGATTGCCTGCCTGTGGGGCGTGCCGGTGGCCTTTGGGCTGCTGTTCGGCAGCCGAAGGATGGCTGCCCGCGCCTCCGAGCGGACGAAAAAAGCCGCTGTCCGGGTCTCTGACGGTATTCAGGAGGCGCTGGAGAATGTGCGGGAAATCCGCGCCACCAATCAGGAGGAACGGTATTTGGAAGGACTCAACAAGAAAATTGACGACCATGAAAAGGTCATGATCAAAGGCGAGCTTTCCACCGGCTTGTTTGTCAACGCCGCCAGCGTGATCATGCGCCTGGGTGTGGCAACCACCATCCTGGTAGGAGCAAACCTGATCCTTTCCGGGCAGATCGATTTTATGCTGCTGTTCCTGTTTCTGCTGGTCATCACCCGGGTCTACGCCCCCTTTGACCAGAGCTTGGCGCTGATCGCGGAGATGTTCATATCCCAGGTGTCGGCCGACCGCATGAATGAGATCTACGACACGCCTGCGGCGGAGGGGTCGGAATCCTTTAAGCCGAAAGGCCACGATATCGTATTCGACCATGTGGGCTTTGCCTATGACAAAAAAGACGTCCTGCAAGACGTCAGCTTTACCGCCAAAGAGGGGGAAATCACGGCGCTGGTCGGTCCCTCCGGCTCCGGCAAGAGCACCTGCGCCCGGCTTGCCGCCAGATTGTGGGATGTCACCAGGGGTTCTATTAAGGTGGGCGGCGTGGATATTTCCACCGTGGACCCGGAAGTGCTGCTCAGTGATTACTCGATGGTGTTTCAAGACGTGGTGCTGTTTGACGACACGGTGATGGAAAACATCCGTCTCGGCAAACACGGAGCCACCGACGAGGAAGTGCTTGCCGCCGCCAAAGCCGCCAACTGCGACGAGTTTGTCCGCAGGCTGCCCAAAGGCTACGGTACCCCCATCGGGGAAAACGGCGCCAAGCTCTCCGGCGGGGAGCGCCAGCGCATCTCCATCGCCCGGGCACTGCTGAAAGACGCGCCCATTGTGCTGCTGGACGAGGCCACCGCAAGCCTAGACGTGGAGAACGAAACCAAGGTACAGGGTGCTCTCTCCCGCCTGCTGGCGGGAAAGACGGTGCTGGTCATCGCCCATCGGATGCGAACCGTGGAGGCGGCGGACAAAATCGTTGTCCTGGCCGACGGCAAAGTAGCGGAGCAGGGCTCCCCCTCGGAGCTGATGGAAAAGGGCGGCCTGTTCCGCCGGATGGTGGAGCTGCAGCGGCAGAGCTCCAACTGGAAGCTGGGATAAGCAGTTCCTGTACGGGATTACGCCTCCCGGCTGGTGGATTACGAGGAGGGCGACCGGCTGTTTGAGGTGACCAAAGGATTTCTGTATCACGAGATGAAGCGCATCAGCGAAAAAAGCGGCGTCAAAAAAATCCGGATCCACGACATCCGCCACAGCCACGCCAGCCTGCTGATCGAGCTTGGCACGAACATTCTGCTCGTCAGCGAACGGCTTGGGCACGAAGATGTGCAGACCACTTTAGACATCTGCGGGCACCTGTATCCGCACAAGGATGAAGAGGTCGCAGGGCGCCTGGACAGGCTCTGTGCGTGAGATAAGAGAGACGCCTGAAATACCTCCGTGTACCTTTCGTGTACCCCGGGGCAGAAAGAAACCCCGGACCCCACATACGGGGGTTCGGGGTTTTCAACTCATTCCCACTCGTTGCCGAAAGCCACAACTTAACGCTTTTTGCTTATAAACCGTGTGATGTAGTTTTCGTATTATTCTGATAATCCATATTATACTGC
>CABSLQ010000118.1 GCA_902478605.1 uncultured Oscillospiraceae bacterium | reverse complement strand
ATAGTGATTGCCCTCCCTCGATAAATGTTGTCTGGTAACTACATTTTATCATGCGAGTATATCACTATGGATTTTTCTTTTATGTGTCCAACTTCATTTTACAATTAACCGTCAATATAAACAAAAAAACAGGCCGCTATACCAGGGCAGAAGCCCGTTCCTCATCGGTCAGCTCCCGGCATTCCCCTTCCGCCAGGGATGGATCGAGCGTCAGCCCGCCAATGGCATACCGCTTTAACCACAACACCTTGCGATCTACCGCGGAAAACATCCGCTTTATCTGGTGGTACTTGCCTTCCTGGATTTCGATCTCCACCAGCGGCGTATCCCCGGGCTCCACCACCTGTAACTTTGCCGGTAAGCAGGGGGTACCGTCGGGCAGGCTTGTCCCGTCCCGGAACAGCTGTATGTGGTGTTCGGTCACCGATCCGTCGAGCACCGCGCGGTACCGTTTAAAGACCGCCTTTTTGGGCGAAAGGATACGGTGGGCGTAGTCGCCGTCGTCGGTTAAAAGCACCAGCCCGTGGGTATCCTTATCCAGCCGGCCGGCCGGAAACATGCCGCGGCGGCGCCACTCCTCCGGCAGCAGATCGGTCACGGTGGGAGCCTTGGGATCGCGGGAAACACAAAGGATGCCGGCCGGCTTGTTGAGCATGATATACAGATGCTCCTTATAGACCAGCTCGCGTCCCTTTACCGCGACGGCGCAGCGGGCGGGATCCACCTTCTCGGCGGGGGAACGCACGACAAGGCCGTCCACGCACACATGCCCGCCACGGATGAGGCGCTGCACTTCACTGCGGGTGCCGGCACCCTGCGACGACAGCAGCTTATCCAGTCGTTCCAACGCCATTCCTCCCAGCCCGGGGCACAGACGCTCCCGCGATACTCCCGCAAAACCCGGGGCCCCAATCAGTATACCACAGAATACGAAAAAAGGGAAGCTGCCGCGACAGAGACTGGGAGACGGGAGTCACTGGCTGGCAGCTGTTGTCGGGGCGGTGGTGCCGCTTGTCTGACTGTTCAGCGGCGTCAGCGCATGCATGAAGCCGTCGAGCGCCGTGGAGGCGATGTCGCCGCCGATGATTTTATCCTTATATACATAGAGGTGCGCCAGCACGCCCGTCTGCCCGGGATAATTCTCCACCTCGTATGTCCAGCATTTGACCCGCTTGCCGTGATAGGGTTCCAGATCCATGCCGGCGGTTTTCTGCAGCTCGTTGTAGGAGGCAAAGGTCTCGTCAAATTCATCGGGGATCAGGATTTCGCGCACCTCGACGCTCTCCGGGGTCACCACATAGCCGAGAGAACCAAGAAAACTCACGCGCCCGCCGTCGTCTGCGGCTTCCACCGGCTGGAAGGTTTCGGCCGCCGATTCACCGCCCGGCCAGAACACCACCACGAGCAGGATGGCCACGAGAAAGACCACGCACAGCAGCATGGAAACCAATTGCTTCTTCGATGTTTTAAAGGAATAGACAAACATACTGCGCTCCACCCTCCGCCGCCGCGAAAACCGCGGCCATTCATGTACTGTATCTATATGCGCGGCGGGGAAGGGATATGCGCAAACGCCCGGCGTTCCGCCTGCTTTTACGGGCGAAATGCCGAGCGTGCATCAGGCAGCCTGATCGCCGAAATAGACGCCGTACCACACGAGGAACATGTAAACCGTCCAAATCTTGCGGCTGTTGTCTTTTTTGCCGCGGTAGTGCTGGTCGAGCAGGCGCACCAGCTCGTCGGTGTGAAAGAACTGCTCGGCGGCCGGTGAGGTGAAGGCGCCGCGCACCTGTTCGTAATGGTCCGCCTGCCGCAGCCAGATGCGGATGGGTACAGGAAAGCCCAGCTTGGGCTTGCTGGCCGATTCCGCGGGGATATGGCGCTGTGCGGCCAGACGCATGGCGTATTTGGTGGTGCCGTGGGCGATGCGGTGCTTCACCGGAATGCACGAGGCCACGCGGAACACCTCCCGATCCAGAAAGGGAACACGCAATTCAAGGGAGTGCGCCATGCTCATGCGGTCCGCCTTGAGCAGAATGTCGCCCACCATCCAGCGGTTGATGTCGAGATACTGCATGCGGGACACGTCGTCGAGCCCGGTGCACCGCGCGTAATACGCCGCGGTCTGGTCGGCGGGATCGGTCGCGGGAATGTCGCGGAGCAGGCGGGCTTTTTCTTTTTTCGTAAACATATTGGCGTTGCCAATGAACCGTTTCTCGAGTGTCTTGGCGCCGCGCTGCAGAAAGGATTTTCCTTTAAAGTCGAAGGGAAGAGCCGCCGCGACGGCGGCCGCGGCCCGGCGCAGCCAGCGGGGCAGCTTTTGATAGCCGGCGAGGGAAAAGGGCTCGTGATAAATGCGGTAGCCGCCAAACAGCTCGTCCGCTCCTTCGCCCGAGAGCACCACCTTGACGTGCTCGGCAGCGAGCTTGGACACAAAATACAGGGCGATGCAGGAGGGATCGGCCAGCGGCTGATCCAGGTGATACTGTACCCTGGGCAGGGCGTCCCAGTATTCCTCTTCGGTGATGATATGGGTAAAATGGTGGATGCCGACTTGCTGCGCCAGCTCGGCGGCGAAGCTGCTTTCGTTGTAGTGCTGCCCATTGTCAAAGCCGACGGTAAACGCCTTTTGCCCGGCGAAATACGAGGCGACATAACTGGAGTCCACCCCGCTGGACAGGAAGCAGCCGACTTCCACGTCGCTGATGCGGTGCGCCTCCACCGAATCGGTGAACACCCTGTCGATGCTGTCCACCGCCTCTTCAAGCGTCATGGACTCGTCCGGTTCAAATACCGGCTCCCAATACCGGTGCTCGGACACCGCCCCGTCCCGGTACCATACATAGTGGGCGGGCGGCAGGCAGAAGATGTTTTGGAAGAAGGTTTCGCGCGGCACGGCGTATTGGAAGGAGAGATACTGATCGAGCGCCGCGGGATTGAATTCCCTGACCACGCCGGGATGCGCAAGCAGCGATTTGATCTCGGAGCCGTAAACCAGACTGCCGTCGGGCAGGCGGGTGTAATGCATCGGCTTGATGCCGAAATAGTCCCGCGCGATGAAGAGGGAGCGATCCACGGTGTTCCAGATGACAAAGGCGAACATGCCGCGCAGACGGGGCAGCAGTTCCTCCCGCCATTGTTCGAAGCCGTGTACCAGCACCTCGCTGTCCGTTTCGGTGGCAAAGACATGGCCGGCGGCGCGCAGTTCCTCGCGCAGCTGGCGGTAATTGTAAATTTCCCCGTTGAACATCAGCACCAGCGTCCGGTCCTCGTTGTAAAGAGGCTGGCTTCCCGTTTCGAGATCGATGATGCTCAGGCGGCGGAAGCCCATGGCCACGCCGTCGTCAAGATAATAGCCTTCCGAGTCGGGACCGCGGTGCGTGATGAGCCCCGCCATTTCCCGTATACAGGCATCCCGGTCGAGCAGCTCGCCGGTGAATCCGCAAAATCCGCACATAGTTTTCGCCGCCTATCCTTGTTTTTCGCCGTCGTCCTGTGGCAGAAGAAAGTCTCCGATATGTTAGTATACCAGATCTGCAGACGGTTTTAAACGGGCAAGTTTCATTTTTTCAGGCGAGTTTTGCAGTTTCCTGCATTCTGTGTCAAAAAATGCAAAGAAGGACTTGACAAGCCGGGCGCGTCCATGCTATAGTATCACTTGCACTTGAGAGGTGCACACAATTTCATAGAATATGGGAGAGTTCCCGAGTGGCCAAAGGGGGCAGACTGTAAATCTGTTGTCACTGACTTCGATGGTTCGAATCCATCCTCTCCCACCATCTGGGGTAGACACTTTAGATGTCTACCCCATTTTTGTCAGTATTCAT
>CABSLQ010000117.1 GCA_902478605.1 uncultured Oscillospiraceae bacterium | reverse complement strand
GGGCGTAAAACGTCCCGGTGGGACGTTTTACGGCGGGGAACCCTCGCCGGGGGTTCCCCGATGCGACGCATAAGAATTCTGTATTTGTGCATATGGCTATTCGCTAAAAAGTTTTTTGACACTCTGAACGGCCGTGTTAACGGCCGTTTCTATCCGTGATAACGGGTATTGGTGGTAAAAGAGGAAAACAGCGAGCCGATCTCCGCTTTTTTCTGCAATACGGCGTCGCCGAGGGCGAGCAGATCGTAAACGGTAATGGCCGTACCGTTGACCCCTGTTTCCCCGGCAATCTCCAGCAGGTGGGCATCCGGACGCTCAAAATCCATACTGACAAAGGCAAAAGCGTGCTGCGGAATGCCTTCAGCAAGCAGATCCGGGCCATGCCGGCCGATGTACTCCTTCATTTTGCGTACGTCGGCAGCGGGAAACGCATACCGGGAGGTGGCCTTGGCATCAAGAATCAGAGCATAGGAGCGGGGATAGGGGGTCGTGCGGTATTTGGCCAGGACGTCCGCCACGCGCCCATGTCCCTGGCCCAGACAAACCGAGTCGTAGCCGATCAGCCGGCAGAACTTGTCGATCGCAGATTCAAACAGCGCCGCGGTTTTCTGGCCGCCGTATCCATAACGGATCAGGTTGTCCACCAGGCGAGAGGAAAGCGTGTCCGCATAGAGGGTGACGTAATGCTGGATCTCCTTCTCCACGAAATCCATATCGATCGTGCCGGCGGGCTTATCCGGAAGGCGATCGAGTTGAATCTTGTCTCGCAGAGCGTACAGTGTTCCTTCGTGCACAATGTGCAGCCCGGCCTGCGCCAGATTGAGCAAATCAAAGCGCAGCGTTTCTTCGTCGCATGCCATGCCGTCCTGATGCAGCGCGTGCAGCAGATCTTCCAGTTGTATGGCGGACGTTTTGCTCAGCACCTGCAGGATGGCGGCGCGCCGCTGCTGGATCACATTGGGAAAAGGATGATGGTCGGAACACAGCATTTCCTGCGGCACGTACTTGACGGTGGATTTGGCCGCATAGCGGAGCACGCGATCCACCTCGGGCGCGGCGGTGAAACGGGCCAGGCTCTGTCCGCCGATGACGACAGGCTCGGACCGTATGGCCCAGCCCACCTGGGTCAGCCAGCTGAGGATGGTGCGCGCCCACTTGTCGGCATCCCCCTCCATATCGTTGAAGGATCGGCCCATCAGCACCACATACTCCGGCTCGAAATGGGTGAACCCGATGTCGCCGACAAAACCGAGCCTGCCGCCCACGTCGTATTTGTGCAGGGGAAGACTGCCGCTGCGCAGGGCGTCCTGCAGCAAAGTCAGTACGCGGATGACCGGCGGACTGGTGAGAAGCCCTTTTTGAAAGATACGCACTTCTTCGGGGGAAAGCACCCGGTTTCCGCGGTACATTTTGGTGCTACGCGGCGCCTGCTGCAGTTCGCGGCCGCACGCGGTCAGGCGATAGCCGGCATTGTCCCGATCCAGCTCCGCCATACCGCACGCGCAAATCGCTTTGATGCGGCAGCGGGCGTCCCAGGTCCATTTTTGGCGGATTTCCCCGCGGTCCGCGCGGAAGGCATAGATGCGGCGCATCAGGTCGTTGTGGGAAATCCCCTCGGCGGGCAGCAGCTCCACCGTATCCCGCACGGTGGAGAGATTGGAAGTATTCTGGACCCAGCCGTAATTGCTCATCAGCCGGCTCGGGCCAGTATAGCCTACGGCATCCCGGGGCATATTCACACCTCTTTTCTGAAAATCAGAATGTACTGGTGAATCTGGTTCATGACAAAGGAATAGGGGTAGCCGAACGGATAGAGGGACATGGCCTGATCGTGCCAGATGCGCATCCCTCGGTATACCAGGCCGTGAATTTTACACAGTTCATTGACCACCTCGGCGTGGAGCAGGTTGGGCTGGCCGGGCTGCGGCTGGAAATCCTTGCAGAACACGACCATATACCCCTTGTTTTTCAGCCGGCTGAAGGCCAGCGCGAGAATTTTGCGCAGCTCAACGAGAAAATCGTCGATCGGGATATTGCCGATATCCGCTTCGGAATCGGAATACGGCTTGGGACTGTCGTCCTTGTACAGTTTTTTGCGCTGACCGGTGCGCGCCTTTCCCATCATGTCTGAATAGGGAGGATCGGTCAGGACGAGATCGAATATCTCTTCGGCGACCTCCGGGTGATCGAGCATGTGCCGCGCGTCGTCGCAAAGCATCGGATACCGGACCATACCTTCGTCCTCACACACCCGGTTATAGGCTTCGACATAGCGGGCTTCCAGCTCGATGCCCACGGCCTGCCGGCGGCCGCCCGCCAGTGCGGCGCCAAGCAGCGTGCCGCCCACGCCGGCAAAGGGGTCCAGGATTTTGCCGTCCTCTTTGGTGAAAAACTCGATGATCTCTTTCATAAGAGCGGGCGGCTTGGGAGAAGGATGGATTTTGCGCGTTTTGATACCCACGTTGTCTTTGGCTGTGGGACTGAAACCGGTGATCCAGACCGAGTTGGTGAAATATACCCACTCCTTGCCGGTCAGGTTGTTGAGCGTGTTGCGCCGATCGTACACGCCGCGCTCTCCCATATCGATTCCGTTGGGACCCAATGGCTTTTCCTTATTTTTGGACATGAATCAAAATCTCCTTGAGTTTGTTTTGCGGGCCGCCGCCGTTGCCGGAGTTGGATTTGTAGCGCCGATGGACCCGGAAATAGCACTGGACATCGGCAAAGGCGCGCAACTCCTCCATCCAGCGGGAATAGTCGATGATGCCGTCGGTGCTGTAGCTGATATAGATGTGCGGGAAGCGCGCGCGGCGCACGATGTCGGTCATGGCGGGCGCGGCTTTGTCCGCCATGCACAGGGGCGACAGCTTGTCCTGATAGGGACGCCGGCCGGTTTTGCCGTAGATGGGCGGGTCGTCGTACAGCACCGTCGTTTCGAGAATGTGATAATACGGGGGATACTGCCGGCTGTTATAGGGGGGATCCAGGTATAGAATGTCCCCCTCCACTTCATCCAGAAGGGAGAAAATATCCCGGCAGTAACAGCGGTTCTCCTTCTGATTGTCGAAGAATGTAGAGGCCTGCAGACGGATGGGAAGCGTCTTGCGCGCATCGTCCCCCTTTAAAAAAGCCCCGTAAGTTCCTGACGTATTGGATACGCGGGTGACGGCTTCCACCAGGTTGGCCGCCAGGAGATAGAACATGTCGGCCGAGATGGTTCCTTCGTCCAGCCAGAGCTGTATCTGCCGGCGTATGGCGTCGATGCGCATGGCGTTATCAGCTGAAAAATAATTGCGAACAAATTCCGCGTTTTGGGTGCCCTCCTGGGTGTATTCCCGATAAAAAAAGCCTTTCTGACCGGGCAGGGCGTTTAGACGTTCCAACAGCTCCCGATAGGGAAGAGGGCCGTCCGGCTCACGGTTGAGCTGGATTTTTTCCACCTGCAGGGCGTGGGAAAAATGCATGTAATCGTTGGACAGAACGCGGGCGCCTTCATGTTTGAACATCTCCGCCACGCAGGCGGTGCCGGCGAACAGATCGCCCACCACGGCCTCGGAAAAGTCACCGTAGGTCTGCTGAATGGTGTCGCGGATAAATGGGATGATCCGCTGCTTGGAACCGATGTATCTCACGCCGCGCCCTCGCTTTTTGTCGTAAACTCTAATATATCTCATTATACCCGATGTTTCCGCCTGCGTCAATTCTGCGGATAAAAAGCCTGCGACGAGTTTTGGCTCACCGCAGGCAGATAAAAAGTTCAACGACCTTTGACGACGAATGCTTCTCTTCCTGTTAAACCGAGAGAGAGTCGATTACGAAAGTAAGCCTAATCATTCAACATGCGCTTTCTGCTTTTGAAAAACAAATAGACAGAATCTATCACATCGACACAGAACAACAACTGCATAACGATATGTAAAGCGCACTGCCTCTTTGTAAGGGTACCGTTTTTACCCAGCTTAAGGATTTGTACGATCAAGTAAGACGAAGAAATGGTGGTGAAATTCCGGCTGTAGTGGCCGCTCCGGTAACCCTGGCGCTGCTCATTACGCTCGTACCGGCCAGCCTGAGTCAGCTTCTCCGCCTCGGCTTCCAGCAGCTCGTTGAGGGTTTCCTCTACGCTGCTCCGTACCAGCTCTTTGTGCTGTCCCTTGATTACTTCCTCGTTAAGCTGTACAATCTTTTCAGACATGGTTTGCTCTCTCCTTTCAGAATGGTGTGTTGCAACTTCATTCTACCAGAGTTCT
>CABSLQ010000116.1 GCA_902478605.1 uncultured Oscillospiraceae bacterium | reverse complement strand
GCGACGAACTTCCTGAGGACGGCTAAGCCGTCCTCATACCCTCGCAGCACAACGCGGTGCGTTGTGCATGGGGTTCCCCGATGCGACGCATAAGAATTCTACGTTTGTGCATATGGCTATTCGCTAAAAAGTTTTTTGACACTCTGCAGCGGGCGGCTCCGTTTCCGGGGCCGCCCGCTCGGTTTTGGGAAGTATCGGAAAAGGCGCATGGAGGATCCACCCGTATAAAGCGCAGAAAAGGATGCCGCCCCTGCCGGCTGCCGTGAAGCCGCCGACCGGGGCATGCGGATACGCGGCAGAGGAAAGCGGGCTGCCTCACCGGATCATGCCGGTGGTGTATTCCGCGCCGCAGGGGGGCGGAACCGGCAGGGCGAGGGCATACAGGTCGGCGGCGCGGCATTCGGTTTCGAACACCCGGCGCGCTTCGTTGTCCAGCCGCTCGATATGGGTCGGCCGGGAGAGCAGCGGCAATGTGGGTCTGGCCGCGGCGAGGATTTCCCGGCCCCGCGTATTGGCGGCGATGGCCCGGATATAGGGCGGCCGCTTCCACACGGGCAGGCCGTCCGGCCCGGGCGAAGCGGTCGTCTCCCCGCGCAGGCCGAGAAAGGCCGCCCATACCAGCCGCTGGATCCGAGTGCGGGTGTACCGGCGGGTTTTCACCTCGTCGATGAATGCGTCAAGCGAGGGCGCCCGGCGCGCCGCGGTGTACAGCCGGTTGTCCAGCCCTTCGCTTATCCCCGGCAGGCGGGCGAAGTCTTCCTTCTCCATGGTGCGCAGCCGGGCGAGCACCGCCCGCTCGATATGGTCCGTTCGCGCGGGGCCGCGGCCGTCCCGCATGGCCTGCAGGGCGGCTTCCGCCGCGGCGGGCGGCATATAGGCGGCCGCGTTGGCCGTCCGGTCGGCGAGCAGCAGGGTGCGCAGAAAGGTGGCGCTCGCCATGTCGCCGGTGGGCAGGGGGGCGTCGTGCCCGGCGCCGAACCGCTTGACCGTGAAGGGCTTCATGGAGGAGCCGAGCCGGCGCAGCGCTTTGATGTATTCGATGCCCAGCGTGTTGTTCGCCTCGGCAAAGAGGGGGGCGACCCCGCCGCGCAGCTCGGCCGCCGCCTTCTGCCGTGCCTCGGGAAAGGGGATTCCCCCTTCGAGATGATACGCGAGCAGCTTGGCAAAGCGGGGATCCGCGAGGGTATCGGCTGCCGTTTCGAGGGCGGCCATATCGCCGCATTCGCTGCCGAAGCTCAGCACCTGCACGCAGCCCAGCGCATCGAGCAGCGATACCGCGCCGAAGGCGAATCCTTCCGCCGAGGACAGCGCCCACGGCGTCGGCAGCTCCAGCACCAGATCCGCCCCGCACGCGAGGGCAGCCCTGGCCCGGTCCGCCTTGGGCAGCAGGGCGGGTTCCCCCCGCTGGACAAAGTGGCCGCTCATGACGGCGACGATATGGGTCGCGCCGCACCCGCCGTCCGCGGCGCGGGTGCGCTCGATATGATGGGCATGGCCGTTGTGAAAGGGGTTGTATTCCGCGACGATGCCGGCAACCTTCAAAAAAATCCCGCCCTTCTGCTAAAAAACGTTTAAAAGCTTGAAAAAGAGGGAAAACCGTACTATGATAGTATACGTGATTTTGCCCCCAAAGGCAAGAAAAGCATTTCCCAGAAAAGCCGCATTAAAGGAGTCGTAGCATGAAAATTCTAGTCATCAACGCAGGCAGCTCTTCCCTTAAGTATCAGCTCATCGATATGGAGGGCGAGCAGATGCTCGCCAAGGGCGTGTGCGAGCGCATCGGCATCGACGGCAAGTTTACCCACAAAACGGGGGACGGCCGGGTGGTCAGCCGGGAGGTGGCCATGCCCGATCACACCGCCGCCTTTGAGCAGGTCAAGCAGGCGCTCGTTTCGGGCGAGGGCAAGGTGCTCGGCGATCTGCATGAGGTGGCCGCCATCGGCCACCGCGTGGTGCAGGGCGGATCCAAATACGATCGCTCGGTGCTCATCAACGAGCAGGTGCTGCTCGACATTGCCAACTATTCTTCTCTCGCCCCGCTGCATAATCCCGCCCACGTGCAGGGCATCAACGCCGCCACCGCCGCCTTCGGCAAGGCGATCCCGCAGGTGGCCGTGTTTGACACCGCCTTTCATCAGACCATGCCCCCCAAGGCGTATATGTTCGGCGTGCCGTATGAGTATTATGAGAAATACGGCGTGCGGCGGTACGGGTTCCACGGCACCTCTCACCGGTTCGTCAGCGGCCGCTGCCAGGAGCTGCTGGGCAAGCCGGACGGACAGGGGACCCGCATCATCACCTGCCATCTGGGCAATGGTTCCTCCATTGCGGCGATCCGCGACGGCAAGGTCATCGACACCTCGATGGGCCTGACCCCGCTTGACGGCTTTCTGATGGGCACCCGCTCGGGGACGCTGGATCCGTCGGTGGTCACCTTCCTGATGGAAAAGGAGCATCTGACCCCGGTCGAAATGGACGCCGTGCTCAACAAGAAATCGGGTATGCTTGGTATTTCGGGCGTGTCCAGCGACGACCGCGACATCGCCAAGGCGGTGGAAGAGGGCAACGTCCGTGCGCGGCTGGCTTGGGATATGCGCACCTATGAAATCATCAAATACATCGGCGGGTATGTGGCGGCGCTCGGCGGCGTGGACGCGCTGGTGTTCACCGCCGGCATCGGCGAGAACCAGATAGAGCTGCGCGCCGAAATTCTCAGCGCGTTCGGGTATCTGGGCTTGAAGGTGGACGAGCAGGCCAACAACTGCCGCGGCCAAGAGGTGGAAATCACCACCCCCGATTCGGCGGTGCGCGCCTTTGTCATCCCGACCAACGAGGAACTGGTCATCGCCCGCGACACCAAGGCGCTGATTGCGTAACCCGGCCGGCGTGCACAGCGGCTAAAACGCCGGAACCCGTAGATGCATGCGCTGTGCCGTCCTCCGTTTGGCAGCGGGGAACGGCAGGCTTGGCGGCCGGTGCGCCATGCGGCACCATTGTGATAAAAAAGGGGTAGGACATGGCTATTGAACGGTATGATATCAGCAACGACCGGGATGTCTATGAATCCTGGCCGGATCTCGTGCTGACCCAAAGCGGCAGGCTGATCTGCATTTTCTGCGAATGCACGCACCATAGCGACCGATCCTATTCCAGAATCGTCTACAAAACCAGTGCGGACAGAGGGCGGACGTGGTCGGAAAAGCGTTTCCTGACCGAAGCGTGCCATTCGAACGGCGACACCTGCTGGGATTGCCCGCGCATCTCCAGGTTGTCCGACGGGCGGCTGGCCGTGCTCTGCAATTACGTCTCCCCCGAAAAGGACCGCATTTTCATGTGGATCGGGGATGCGGAGGGCGAAAATTGGGGCCCGGCCGTCGATACCGGCGCGGAGGGGATTGTCCCGGACAAGCTGCTGGAAATCACGGGCGGCCGCTGGATTCTGTCCTGCCATATCGGGCATAAGCCGGGATTCTCCAAGCTGCATCAGCGGCTCTGGTATTCGGACGATCAGGGGAAGAGCTGGACGGGCCCGATTAACGTCGCCAAGGATGCCCGCTATAACCTGTGCGAGGGTTCCATCCTGGAGGTGGAGCCGCAGGTGCTGGTCTGCTTCATGCGGGAAAATTCGTCGGAGGGGATCGAATGCCTGGCCGCCTGCTCGGAGGACGGCGGCTTGACCTGGGGGAATGTGTACCCCATTCCGCTGGCGTGCTGCCACCGTCCCGTGGCCGGGTTCCTGGATACCGGGGAGATTCTGATCACCTACCGTTACCGGCAGGGGGCGCAGAAGGGGTGGCTCGGCCTGTGGACGCAGAACACCTTTTTGGCCGTCACCGACCGGAAAACCGTTTTGACGGATGACCGGCGGGAGCAATGGGTGCGCATCATGCCGCTGCATTACGATCCCAGTCCCCGCGCGGATTTGGGATACACCGGGTGGGTGCAGTTTGACGACGGTATGATCTATATCGTCGATTATATCGTGGGGACGGAGGAAAAGGCCCATATCATCGGCAGTTCCCTGTACCGTTCAGATATCGGCGGAATTTAATATGCAATCTATTGTTAATGTTAATAAACGTTAATATTAAAACTGAAAGCGCAGCTGCAACAGGCGTTACAGCTGCGCTCAGTCTGTCGAAAAAGTCCATTCGCAAAAAATAATACACTAAAAGTTTTCGCATTCGCGTCAAGCGAATGCATTCCGCCATTTTTCAAAAGGCGGTGGGGTCAAGGGGCAGCGCCTGC
>CABSLQ010000115.1 GCA_902478605.1 uncultured Oscillospiraceae bacterium | reverse complement strand
GAACAGGAGGAATACAACAAGCTCTCCGTTCTGATTGCGGACATTGCCTCCGGTGTGTCGGAAACGCAGACCCGGTTGGATCAGCAGGTAAAAAAGATCGGCGAAATCAATTTTGGGAACGAAGAAAAAGCACTTGAAGCCCTGCAAGGTATCCACGATACGGCAAAGCAGCTGATTGACGACAATAACGAAGCCAAAATCCAAGCGATAAATTCGATTGACGATCTCAAGAATACTATCAATGGCTATCTTGAGGCTGGTGTGATCGACCAGAAAGAGTTCGACGAGCGCATGAAGCTGTTTAACAATACAGCAACCGTCATCGAACAGTCCTACAACGACAAGGAAGCGGATATCAAGGCGTCCATCACCGGTATTTACGATAAGATCCAGGAGCAGATGGTTTCGGGGATCGAGGGCGCTGAAGCCAAGCTCCGGGAAAAATGGGGCAATGAGAGCCCTTTTACCAAATGGCTCTTTGGCAATGACGAAGATCGCTATGTTAAGGACGGACTGAAAACCTTCAAAGAGGAAACCATTGGACCGATCGCCGATTTCCTGGAAACAAGCTTTGATGATTTGGAGCTGCAGGGCACACAGTGGGCGACTGATACCATGCAAAATGTTATCGATGCCATGTTTCAGCCCGTGTCGGTTGGCAACAAATATAACGCTACGATGAAGCACGAGTTTGTTAAACCGGCCAGCGAAGCCATTTCGGAGGCGTTGGAGGCGATCGGGAAGGAGGCGACGCCGAGCGCGGAAGAGGCCGGGAAAAACACCATGGACGGCATGGCGGACGGCATAAGAGACAATGCCGGTCAGGTCGCCGATGCGGCTTCCTCTGCCGCCAAAGGTGCGCAGGAGGCCGTGAAAGCCGAGGACGACAGCCATTCCCCCTCCCGCAAATACTACGGCTTTGGCCGGGACAACATGGAGGGCTACCGCAACGGGATCCTCGACAACGCCAGCCTGGCCGCCGCGGCTGCCAAAAGCGCCGCCATCGACACGGCAAACGCGCTGGTTTCCGGCGCCAACTCGCAGAAGGCATCGGTATCCGCCGCGTTCGGCAACCTGTTCAACGCGGCGCTGGACAAAACCGACCTGTTCTGTTCCCGCATGCGCGGCGCCATCAACGACATGCTGGCCGGTATCAAGGACGCCACCAACAGCGTGCGCCTTTCACCGGACGGGCGGATTTCCTATACCAAGCTGCCCCCCGTGAAGATTCCGCGGCTGGCGACCGGGGCCGTAATCCCGCCCAACGCGCAGTTTGCCGCCATCCTGGGCGACCAGACCCACGGGCGCAACCTGGAAGCGCCCGAAGGCCTTATCCGGCAGATTGTCCGGGAAGAGAGCGGCGGCAGTCTGGCACAGGTGGAGGACCTGCTCGAACGGCTTATACAGGTGGTGCAAAGCAAGGATCTGTCGGTGACGGTTGGATTTGACGACCGGGACGTGGCGCAGGCCGCCCGGCGAGGCGAACACAATCTTGGCTATCCGGTAAGGAGTTATTGATATGCAGGACGCGTTTATCACCGTGGCAGGGGTGCGGTTCCCGTACCCAAACAAAGAAAGCGGGCTGCAGACCCAATCGACCATGGTCAGCGAGGGGCGCAATGCCCAGGGCGTTTTTATCGGCCGGAAGGTTGGCCGCGATCAGTCCAAGGTGGAGTTGGAATGGGCCTCAATGGACGCGGCGCTCTGGGCCAGCCTGCTGCAGCTCTTTAAGACAAACTTTGTCAACCCGGTCGAGTATTATGACATGACCGAGGGGAAGGTGATCACCCGGCACATGTATGTGAGCGATCGCACGGCAATGCCGAAAAGAATCAATCCGCACACAGGGGTATGGCTGGAAGCAAAAAACTGCAAGCTAAGTCTGATTGATACGGGGGAATGACTGTGTATGCCGTAAGCCAGGAATACCTGGACGAGATGAATGAGCCGTTCATCCTGCCGGCGTTTGCGGAGGCTGAGCTGCTGAATCTGGACGCGGCAGCGCAGGCACAGGTCAGCATCAGCACCTATACGGGGGCGCTCACCGGCTGTCAGACGGGTAATATCGTCAAGGTATCGGCCGAGCATGTGGATAATTTTGCCACGCTGGAGCCGGACAGGATGACCGCAGACGGAAGTTACGGATTCGTGCCGCCGTTTTACGTGTCGAGTGCCTTGTCCGCCTCTTCCCAGGATTCTAACGGAGGGTATGCGATAAGCAACGTGTCGGTGACGCTGTCCTTTGCGGAAGGGCTGTACATCGCCTGCCCGCTGACGCTCGTGATCCCGGCCGCGGCGCGGATTTCGGTGGAAATATCCTACGGATACATCGGGAATATCCGCACCTTCTCCAAAACGTATGATGTGGACGCCGATACGGTTACACTGACCGATTTGCCGGATCAGGAGTTGTACCGCAGCGTAAAAATCACCGTTTCGGCTTTACGGAAGCCGCAATGGCGGGCGCATATCCGCAAGGTGTATTTTGGGACGATTCAGGTGCTGGAAAACGACGATATACGCAGTCTAGCCTACACCGATACCAGCGACGGCATGATGCTGGAACTCCCGCAGCGCAAGGCCACCCTTGCAGTCAGCAACGCAGACGGGAAATATAACCCCATTACCGAAAACGAGAACCCATCCTTTAAAAAGTGGTATACGCAGGCCACCTTGCGGATTGGGCAGGATTTGGGCGAAGGCGATGTGGAATGGATTCCGCTCGGCCGCTTTTTCATGGAATCCTACACGGTGACAGAGGAAACGGTAACCTTTGTGTTCCAAAGCGCCCTGGGGCTTCTCAACGATTTCACGTATTTCTGGGAAAGAAACATCTTTTCCGTTTCGCAAAAAATCGACGACGTGTTTTATCTGGACACGGATATGGTAAGCAACGGCACGAAGCCCAAAACGACGGCGGAGGCGTTCGCGCTGACCATCGACAAGACGGCGGCGCTCCATATGAATGAATCTACCTTTAACAGCGGCCCGCTGGTGAGCAGCGCCGCTTTTTTGCAGCTGCTTGCCAATGTAACCGGCAACCTGATACGCCCCAAGAGGGTTGGAGAGGATATGGAGCTTATCGGTATCCCGACGGACACGGCGCCGGTCAGGACGCTGCGGGAGGATCGGTGCTTTGATGGTCTGAACTGGACGGCTCCGGAGCGCATCGGGACGGTAACGGTCAATTACATGTGGCGCGACGGCTCACCGCGTACCGAAACCCTGGCCGAAAACGCGATACTGAGCAGTCAGGATTTGTCCCTGTATTATACCCAGGGCGAAATTATAGCGAATTCCATTGTGTTCGATTATGACCCGAGCGCGGAGGATACGCCGTATGTGGCCGACACGTTTGTGCATACCATTTATGCGGGCGTCGGATATAAGGTGGATAACCTGCCGGGGGTGTCCATCCAAGCCGAAGCCCATTTTAAAAAGGCGGTGAATGCTGGGCGGTGGGTTTACGGGGACGGCAAGGAAGAAACCTTCTCCAATCACTTTGTATCCTCCACGGCGGCCCTGTCGGCCAGCAGCTTTGCAGGGCGCCTGTACGATGAGATGCAAAACAACATTATCGGCACGCTTTCGCACCGAGGATATCCGGAGATAGACGCCGGCGATATTATCCGGATCGACGACAGCACAAACGGGAACACCAGGGCGCGGGTTTTGGAAAACACCCTGACGATGCGCAACGGCGTTTTAAGCGGGACGACGAAAGTGAGGCGGTTATATGGTGGCGTGTAAAACCGACTGGAAATCGACGGATTTCTTCAATCTTACGGATTATACCCGGATCACCGGAAATCTGGCGGAGGCTTTTTCCCTTACCGGCCTTTCTCCTCCGTCGTTCCGGACGCTGACAGTCGGCGCGATCCTGCAGCAAGACGACCGCCGGAAAATTTCGGAAGCCTATAACCGGTTATCGGATATGTATGGCGGCGATCCTCTGGTTCCGGAGAAGCCGCGCTGGTTCAGTTATGCGGAACTGAACCGCATCGAGCATGTCTGCATGCAGGCGGAAACGGCATACCACAAAGGGCAACGGTATGGCGCCGGTTTATATTTTGGCGCCGGAGCAACGCTTGGAGGTGGCGTATTTGGATAAAATCAATTTTCAGGACATACAGGCGGAACATATTAACCGGTATCAACTTGTACCTGTGCCTGGAACAACGGACCAGTTTGACGTTGTCCCCGTCAGAGGTTCCGTAACAAACGAAGGGACACCTGTCCGGGCTTTGGAATTAAATCAATTGCAGGAAAATATAGAGGATGGGTTTATATCTGTCAGCGGCGGTACACTGAAGGGCAATCTGGTGCCCTACGGGACGAGCATCAACCTCGGATCAGCGGCGGGACGCTGGCAGACGGTGTTCGCAAACACAATCAACGCGAGCAACGGGGCGTTCACCAATCTGATGGTGAACAGCCAAA
>CABSLQ010000114.1 GCA_902478605.1 uncultured Oscillospiraceae bacterium | reverse complement strand
AAATCCGGTTTTGGTATCTGCTATCAATTTGCTATCAAATGCCCCGTTTCCGCTTCAAAAACCCAGTGTTTTCAAGGCTTTGCGGGTTTTGTCAGTTATTCCCACTCAATGGTGGCCGGGGGCTTGCTCGTGACGTCGTAGACGACGCGGTTGACGCCCTTCACCTCGTTGACGATGCGGTTCGAAGCGGCAGCCAGCACATCGTAGGGGATTCGCGCCCAGTCCGCCGTCATGAAATCGGTCGTGGTCACGGCACGCAGGGCAATGGTATACTCATAGGTCCGGCTGTCTCCCATCACGCCCACCGAACGCATGTCGGTGATAACCGCAAAATACTGGTTGTATTCCCGGCCAAGGCCCGCGCGTTCGATCTCCTCGCGGAAAATGGCGTCCGCCTCCCGCAGGATATCCAGCCGGTCGGCCGTGACCGCGCCGATGCAGCGCACCGCCAGGCCCGGGCCGGGGAAGGGCTGCCGCCATACCATTTCAGGGGGCAGTCCCAGCTCCAGGCCCGCCTGCCGCACCTCGTCCTTAAACAGATCGCGCAGCGGCTCGCACAGCTTGAGATTCATGCGTTCGGGCAGACCGCCCACGTTGTGGTGGCTTTTGATCACGGCGGCTTTATCGCTGCCGCTTTCGATGACGTCGGGGTAAATCGTGCCCTGGACAAGAAAATCGACCTTGCCGATTTTCTTGGCTTCCTCCTCGAATACGCGGATAAATTCCTCGCCGATGATTTTGCGCTTGGCCTCGGGTTCGGCCACTTTGTCCAGGCGGGAAAGGAACCGCTGCGCCGCGTCTACCCGCACAAACTGGATATCGTAGTGATCCCGGAACATGGTTTCCACCATATCGCCCTCGCCCTTGCGCAGCAGGCCGTTGTCCACAAAGATACAGGTGAGCTGACGGCCCACCGCCTTGGCGAGCAGCACGGCGGCCACTGCGCTGTCCACCCCGCCCGACAGGCCGCACAGCACACGGGCATCGCCAATCTGTTCCCTTACGGCCGCAACGGTCGCCTCCACAAAGGAGGACATCTTCCAGTCGCCGGCGCAGCCGCATATCGCAAACAGAAAGTTGCGCAGCATCTCCCGGCCATGCACCGTATGCATCACTTCGGGATGGAACTGCACGGCGTACAGGCCGCGGGCGGCGTCTTCCATGCCGGCGCAGGGGCAGTGCGGCGTCGAGGCGTTCACCCGGAAGCCGTCGGGCAGGGCGTTGATATAATCGGTATGGCTCATCCAGCAGATCTGTTCCGCTTCCAGCCCGTGAAACAGCCGGCTGCCGGTATCCACGGTGACGGCGGTACTGCCGTATTCGCGCTCGGCGCTTTCCACCACGCCGCCGCCCATCCAGGCCATCAGCTGCGCGCCATAGCAGATGCCGAGCACCGGGATACCAAGCGACAGAATCTCCGCCGTATAGTGCGGCGCGTCCTCACGGTACACGCTGTGCGGTCCGCCGGTAAAAATAATACCCTTATAGCCTGCGGCGCGGATTTCCTCCAGCGGCGTCTTATAGGATTTGATTTCCGAGTAGACGCCCGCCTCGCGCACCCGCCGGGCAATCAGCTGGTTATACTGCCCGCCGAAATCGAGAACCAGAACCGTTTCTTTTGCCATACACGTTTTCCTTCCTTATACACTGTGCGAGGGGACGGAATCCGCCCCCTCGCCGACCTTCATCGCATGATGATTTCGTCGCGGCCGGGGCCGTTGGACACCATGGTCACCGGGACACCCAGCTGCGCTTCAATAAATTCCACGTATTTTCTGCAGTTCTCCGGCAGATCGGCATAGTGCTTGATGCCGCGTATATCCTGCTTCCAGCCGGGCAGCACCTCGAGCACCGGCTTGCAGCGGTTCAGCGTGGGCGTGGTGGGGAAGTTCCTCAGCACCTTGCCGTCCACCTCGTAACCGACACAGACCGGGATCTCGTCCAGATAGCCAAGGGCATCCACCACGGTGAGCACCGCCTGGGTGGCGCCCTGCACCTCTACGCCGTAACGGGAGGCAACGCAGTCGAACCAGCCCATGCGGCGGGGCCGGCCCGTTGTCGCGCCGAATTCCCCGGCATCGCCGCCGCGCATGCGCATTTCCTGCGCCTCATCGCCGAAAATTTCGCTGACGAAAGCGCCCGCGCCCACGGCGCTCGAATACGCCTTGACCACCACGAGGATATCCTCGATTGCATACGGGGGCAGGCCGGCGCCCACCGCGCCGTAACCGGCCAGCGTGGAGGAGGAGGTCACCATCGGATAAATGCCGTAATCCGGATCTTTGAGCGCACCAAGCTGCCCTTCGAGCAGGATGTTCTTGCCTTCCTTCACCGCATCGCGCAGAAAATGGAAGGTGTCGCCGACATACGGGGCGATGGCGTCCCGCTGCCGCATGAGCTCGGCAAACAGCTCGTCCGCATGCAGAGCCGGCTTGTGATACAGCTTGTCGAGCAGCACATTCTTGACCTCGAGCACGCCCTTGAGCTTTTCATAGGCATACGCCTCGTCGAACAGCTCGCACAGCTCAAAGCCGATTTTCGCATACTTGTCCGAATAGAAGGGGGCAATGCCCGATTTGGTCGAGCCGAAGGATTTGCCGCCCAGGCGCTCCTCCTCGTACTGATCGAACAGCACGTGATAGGGCATGACCACCTGGGTCCTGTCGGAGACCAGCAGATTGGGATGCACCCCTTTTTCGGCCAGCGCCCCAACCTCTTTAAGAAATTTGCCGATATCCAGCGCCACGCCGTTGCCGATGACGTTGGTAATATGCTGGTAGAATACGCCGGACGGCAGCTGGTGCAGGGCAAATTTGCCGTAATCGTTGATGATGGTGTGGCCGGCGTTGCTTCCGCCCTGGAACCGGATGACCACATCGGATTGCGCGGCGAGCACGTCGGTGATCTTGCCTTTGCCTTCGTCGCCCCAGTTAGCGCCCACAATGGCACGAACCATGAGGAAATCCCTCCTAAAAATGCTTTTCATTACCGGAATGCCGGCATCTTCAGCATAGCACATCGCTATGCATAAGTAAAATTCATATTTATTATACTTGTCATGCAATACAATTATGACAATATCAATTCCAGCAGCCGCTCCGCGGCTTTGGATGAGGGTGCCGTGCCCCGCACAAGGCACAGGCGCCGCGGCGGTATATCCTTTTCCGTCATCAGCCGCACGATTCGGCCGTCCGCCAGTGCCTCCCGGGCAAAATCCTCCACCACGCAGCCGATGCCAAGGTTGCGGCAGGCGAACTGCACGATGAGGCTGCTGGTCGCCAGCTCAAATTCCGGGTTGAAAACGGCGCCGTTGTCCGCAAAGAAGCGGTCAAGATAGCCGCGGGTGCTGGTATTTTTCTCCAGACAAATCACGGGCAGCATCTCGAATGCGGCCAGCGGCAGCGGCTTGTCCGCCAGATGAGCAAACCGTTCCCCGGCAATGAAAATGTCCTGCACCTGCCCCACCGGTATGGGCGAAAGGGCGGCAAGATCGCCCGCCGGCTCGCTCACCACGCCGAAATCGATGCGCCCTTGTTCGAGAAAGCGGAGGGTTTCGGGCGTCGGGCCGTTGGTTACGTGAATTTTCACCCCGGGATAGAGCGAATGAAACCGTTCAAGATAGGGGAGAAGAAAAAACTGCAGCGTCATGTCGCTGGCGCCTACGCAGATTTCCCCGCTGTCGAGGTTGACCTGGGCGGCAAGTTTTTTCTCCCCCTGCGCGATTTGATCGAGGCCGGCGGCCACATGGCGCAGAAGGGTCTCGCCCTCGCGGGTGAGTACGACGCCGCGCGGCGTACGCACAAAAAGGGAACAGTGCAGTTCCTCCTCCAGCTGCCGGATGCTGCGGCTGACGGCAGGCTGGGAGATGAAGAGCGCCTGGGCGGCGAGCGTAAAGCTGCGGCTGATGGCCACCTGATAAAACACCCGGTAGAGATCGAGGCTCGCCTGCACGGCCGCTCCCTCCTTACACGTTGATTTCGGCGCGATATCCCAGGTCATCCCGGTACTTTTCAAGCACCGGCGCGACCTCCTCAGCCAGAAATTCCCTGGTCTGTTCGGGAGCGCGGCCGACGTAGCGGCGCGGTTCGAGCACGCTCTGCAGTTCTTCCAGGGTAACGCCGAAGGCCGCGTCTCCCGCGATGCGCTCCAGCAGATCGTTGACGCCGTCGCCCTGCTTGACGCGGCGGGCGGCTTCCATCGAATGGGTGCGGATCGCCTCATGCAGCTCCTGCCGATCCCCGCCGCGCTTGACGCAGTCCATCATGATGTTTTCGGTCGCCATGAAGGGCAGCTCGCGGCGCAGATCCCGATCGATGACCGCCGTGTTGACCACCAGGCCATCCACCACATTGACCACGAGGGAGAGGATGGCATCCACCGCCAGGAAGCCTTCCGCCACGCTGATGCGTTTGTTGGCACTGTCGTCCAGCGTACGCTCGAACCACTGGGTGGAAGCGGTCATGGCCGGATTGAGCGCGTCGGCCACCACATAGCGGGCGAGGGAGGCGATGCGCTCGCTGCGCATGGGGTTGCGCTTATACGCCATGGCGGAGGATCCGATCTGATGCTTTTCAAACGGTTCCTCTATCTCCTTGAGATGCTGCAGCAGGCGGATATCGTTGGAGAATTTCGCGGCGCTCTGGGCGATGCCGGACAGGGTGGAGAGGATCGCGGCGTCCAGCTTGCGGG
>CABSLQ010000113.1 GCA_902478605.1 uncultured Oscillospiraceae bacterium | reverse complement strand
CAGTACCTCAAACTGCTTTGCACAACGCCCTATCTGGGCGCACCTTCACGTTCTGAGTCAGGGCAGAGGGCACGCAGCCCTTTTTGCGGAGCATCTTCCACACGGCCACAAAGTAGCTGGCGGTGAGTGCGTCCCGCAGCAGTACATGAAACTCGTCAAAGTAGCACCAGGTCGCCACGCCGTTCTGAAAGTTGTTGTTGACCGCCGAGGTAACAAGCTCGTTGGTAACGTGCATGGCGATCTTCCGCAGGTTTTCTCCAAGGTTTTTCAGCACGAAGCAGGTAACGCGGCTGTTCAAATCCACGTTGGTCGGGAAGTTGAACATATTGAGCGAGCCGGTACAGTAGAGCTCCAGCGCCGTGGCGATCCGCCGGGCCTCCGGCTCCGGCTGCTGGCAAAGCAGGTCGTACAGGTCTTGAAGGATGGGCGTTTTCGCCGTTTCCAGGCCCAGGGCCAGTTCCCGGTACACCAGCCGCACACAGCGGTCAATGACCGTTTTTTCTACGGGCTGCAAGCCGTCCTTCCCGCCTACAATGAGCTCGCAGAGGGAAAGCAAAAAGTCCGCTTTCAGCGAAAGCGGGCTTTCATCCCCGGCCATATTCATTTGGATGTCCATGGGGTTGATATGGCATTGGCTGTCCGGGGATATATCTATGACTTGCCCGCCCAGCCTGCGCACAAGGGGCGCATATTCTCCCATGGGGTCAACGACGATGATCCGGTCCTTTGTCACAAGGAACACATTGATAAGCTCCCGCTTGGCGGCGAAGCTCTTGCCGCTGCCGGTGGAGCCGAGGTACAGGCCGTTGGGGGCTTTCAGCTTTTTCCGGTCCGCCATGATGACGTTATGGGACAGGGCGTTTTGGCCGTAGTAGACGGCCTCGCCGCCCATGCGCAGCTCCCGGGTCATAAAGGGAACGAATATCGCCGTGGAGCTTGTCGTCATGCCCCGGTGTATCTCGATACCGTTATACCCGAGGGCCAGGGAGGACATATAGCCCTGCTCCTGCTGGAAGTCCAGCCGCCGCAGAAAGCAGTTGTAGGTCTGCATGATACCCGCCACGGTGAACAGATCGTTTTCAAGCTGCTGCCGGGTGTTGGCCGTGTTCACCACAAGGAAGGTGAGCAGGAAAAGGCGCTCGTTCCGGCTTTGCAGGTCGGCCAGCATAGCCGCCGCGTCCTTGCTGTACGTTACAAGGTCCGGCGGTAGGATGTCCATGTCGTAGCCCGCACGCACGGCCTTTTTCTGTTCCTCCACCTTCATCTTGTCAATGTCGGAAATCTTGGCCTTGATCTGCTTGATGGCCTTGGACTGGTCAACGGTCTGGATGTGCATGGTGATGGTCATTTCCATGTCCAGCTCCAACAGCTCCGCAAGGAGCTTGTCGGAAAGCTCCGACGCCATGATCTGCATGTAGGAGGCGGCTCCCCAGGTCGTCCCCACCCGGAACAGGCGGGCCTGCCGGAAGTCAAAGCTGTCCGGGGCGATAAAGTCCTTTGTCCCCATGCCGGTACGGGGTATCATGTCCCACGAAAAGCGGAAGGGCTCCCGGCTGCCGGGCCGAAGCTGGCTGTGGAGCAGCGCAAGGCGCTCCTTGCCGCTGAGGGGACGGGCCTGTACGCCCAGCTTTCCGTAGTTGCTGAGGATATTGGCCTCTACACGCTCCAGCCGTGGCCGGGCGGTCTGGATACCGGCGGCGTGGATGCCGAAGGTGATGTACTTGGAGCGGACGATGCCGTTGTTGCTCTTGGCGATCTGGCCTTTCAGCATCCCTGTGTACTCGTCCCGGACGCTGTTGTACTGGTCGTCCTGGGGCGGGATATTGACGCTGTACCGGCTCTCCGGACGGGAACGGTGGTTGATAAAGGAAAGCTGGTACGGAAGCGTGGCGTCAAAGTAGTTGAGAAAGCCGCAGTAGCCGTCAAAAATAATACCCTGGTCCTCCGTAGAGGCCACGGCATAGTTGATGTCCTCGTATTCAATGGTCTTGGTGTAGTAGTCCTCCGATATGCGGCAAATGCCGTCCCGGTGCATTTCCCGATAGGGGATGGTCTGCTGTGCCGTCTGCGGTCCGCGCTTGCGGAGCTTACTTTTTCTTTCGGGCTGTGCTGTTTTTCCCTTGGGCAATCTTCGACGCCTCCTTTCCCTGTTTGTGCAGATAGTAATAAATATTCTCCGTCCTGTATGGCCTGACGCGGGGCGTCAGGATCGTGGCCCGCAGGATGTTCCGCAGCACCTTTTCCGCGGGCAGGCCGTCCCGCTCGTACATGGCAAGGAAGAAGAAAGGCAGCATCAGGGCGATCATCAGGAGCATGGCCCCGGTGCCTCCGACGGAGGAACGGGCCAGCAGATAGGCAGGGATGCCGATGACAGCCGCCGTGCCGAAGCACACAAGCTGCCGTTTCGTCAGATTAAAGGCAAGTTTTGTCTTGATACGGGACAGGTCGTTGGGTACGTTTACATAGGCCAAATAGAGATACCTCCTTCCTGACTTCGGGCCAACTTGGCCCGAAGTGTATCAGCGTTCCGCGCCCCGGGAAGGGCCGGATCGGGCATGCTCCCGTTCCAGCCCCTGCTGCCGCGAGCGCCAGTATTCCGGGTGATGCTCCCGCAGGGCGCGGTTGATGTTTTCCTCAAAGGCGGCTCTGTCCCGGATGCGGTCCGGGATTTGCCACAGCTTCTTGTCCAGCAGCTCCCGCAGCACAATGTTCTCGTCGCAGTCCTCCTCAAAGCAGAGATAGTCGCCCATTTTCAGGCCGCATTTCCGGGCGGCGGGTGAGAGGATCGCCGCCATGTCCAGGGCTACCATCGTCCCGCCGTGACTGGCCGTGCTGACCATGAACACTCCCGGGCAGAGGGTGTCGCTGGTCTGAACATCTCCCCACGGGGAAAGCCTGGGCGATTGGAAGATCCCGGCGGTACGGCTCTCCTTGGCCTGCACCGCCGCCACCTTCTCCAAAATGCCCCGGAGCTCCGGGGAGAAATAGGCATACTCCCGCAACACGCGCTCGGCGTTGCCGCCGCAGGATTTCATAAGCTGCTCATAGCCCTGCGCGTCCGCCGGGGTGCAGCGTCCCACCAGCTTCCCGGCATAGTAGCAGGCGGCTCCGTAGCCGGAGCTTTTTCGTGCCATTTGCTTTGCCTCCTTTTCCACTTCGGGCCAACTTGGCCCGAAGTCAGCGTTCAGTCCTCGCCTTGGAGGACTTCGCAGGGGCGGGACGCTCTGCGTTCTCCTTCGCCGCCTGCTTCGTCCCCTCCGCGAGCTGCTGGGAGATGGAGGGCTTGGCAAGACTGGCCGCCCGGCTCTGCAATTTCTCCACCTCCGCGGAATAGGCCGTCACCACGGCCTCCGTCAGCGCCGCCCGAAACTCCTTCGTGACGGGCCGCACCGTGTCATAGTAGGCCGTCTTGCCGTCCCGGCCTTGGGTCGCCTTGCTGGGCATCCCCACGAAAAGGCCCTTTTCGCCCTGCAATACCTTGAAATCGTCGATGCGCAGGCAGTCATTGACGGTCACGTTGGCAAAGCCCATGAGGTTGCCTCTGGGCTCAATCAGGCGTACATCCACATCCAGTTTCATATCCGCCGCTTGTGCAGTTTTCTCCAGTTCGTTGCTCATGCAGTTCTCCTTTCAATATTTTAATGTGCGCCGAACACGGCCTTGGCCAGCGACCCGGTTTTCAGCAGCGTAAAGCACAGTAGCACCGTACAGCCGATGGCCGTCCAGATGGTTTCAAAGATGTCCGTGCCGCCGGCTGCGGCGATGCTCCGAATCAGCACCGCGTAGATGGCAAGGCATACGATGATAAGCAGCCCTTGAAAGCCGATTGCCAGCAGGGAACGGAAATAGTTGTGCCCCATGTGCCCCAGGTCTCGGTTTACCACCGTGGCAAAGGGCAGCGGGGCAAGGCTCGTCAGCATGTAAATCTCGATCATCCTTCCGTACACGACCACGAAGATAAAGATGTTCAGGGCCGTCATGGTGTGATGGACCACAAAGGATTGCAGCCACAGGCCAAGCAGCGGGCCCAGCTCCATTTGCTCTATCGTCGCCTGCATATTCGCCACCAAGTTCGGGGAGATGTCGGTGGTGCCCTGTACCAGCCCCGCAGACTGTGCTACCACGCTTTGGGCCACATCGAACACCGCCATGACGATATTGAATGTGTTGGAGAGGATCGTCACGGCGATAAAGGTCTTGATGATCCACTTGAAAAACAGCCAGGTGTCGATGTCATGCAGGTTGTTCCGGTCTATGAGCATTTGGATCAGCTCATAGCACATGACAAAGGTGAGGACGATCCCGGCTATTGGCAATACAACCGTTTCGGAAAGCTGTCGTATCAGGGAGAACACCCCGGCGTTCCATGTCGCCGGGGATGTCCCCACCTCTACTGCGATCTCTCCGACCCGATTGTTCAGGTTGGTAAAAAGGCCCTCCAGGTTGCCCATGATCCCGTCAATGAGCAGGCCCCTCAGCCATTCCGTAATCCAGTCGGTGAGAATCCCCATAGGCGGCTACCTTAAAACAGCGTTGCCAGCAGGGGTACAAGGGTCATGCCCAGCAGGATCACACCGCCGCCTGCCATGAGCTGTTTTATCCCCAATTAGGTGTAAAATTCTGCTCGATGGCGGGCGGCGGCGTACAAAAATCTATATGGTGTTTTTAAGAGAACCGTCCCGGCGGGACAGGTCAGGCAGT
>CABSLQ010000112.1 GCA_902478605.1 uncultured Oscillospiraceae bacterium | reverse complement strand
TACGCCCGGCGCTGCCGCCGCTCCATCCGCACCGGGCAGCCTGCAAACGCCGCCAAAGGCCCGTCCAGCACGTGCCACGTACCGTCTGTGTGAAACAGCACCCGGCTGGGCTCCAGCATCTCGTCACTGTCCAGCCGCCACCGCAGCGCCTCCCGCGTGTCCAGCGCCTGCGGCTCCCCGCGCTCCAGTCCCAGCCACCGAATGACGCCGGGGACAGGGGAAACAACATGGAAGAGCGCCGCCGTGTATTCCGCGCCCACGAAGATGTAGCCGGGCAGCAGCAGGCATTCTTCCTCGTGCCACTGCCCCCGCCGCCGGATATTCATCCGCTGGGCCGGGGCTCGAGCCTGCACGCCTTTGCGCCGCAGCGCTGTGCATGCATCACGCTCGGTTCCGGTCATGACCTGCAGCACATACCAGCCCATCACCGCCGCCCCTCCTTTGTCCGCCGGTCCAGAATCTGGACCAGTTGGCGGTAAAGATCCGGATGCTCTGCGCCCAGGGCGCTGAAGAACTCCGCCTTCAGCTCATCGGCGGCCGCCGCCACGTCCTCCTTGTTCTGTACATCGATCCGCTGCTTATACGCCACGGCTTTCGTCATGGCGTTGGCTTCTCTCAGCAGCTTGTCCAGCGCAACGTCCGTCCACTCTTCGTCCGGTTTATTGATGATCGCCTGCACGATCTTCTGGCCGGCGATGCGGTTGATGATCTCCACGGCGTCCACCTCAGGCACTTTCGCCGCCGTCTCCATCATGGCCTTTATGCTTTCCTGGGACACTGCCAGCGCCTCCAGGCTGGCCATGAGGTCGCGTGCATAGTTCCCGATGGCCGACTTGCTGATCTGCACGTTAAGACTGGCGAGGTACTCCCGTATATCGTTATACGTGAATTCCGCCGGGGACTGCACCATTGCGTCCACTGTGCTGCGGACCTCCGGCGGCAGCTGGCTGATCTTGCTCCGGCTCCTGTTTTTCCGCCGTCCCATCCGCAAGCCCTCCTACATATCCACCAGAGGGTCATCCAGCTTGCCGTAGGCCAGCTGTTTGCCCTTGTGCGTCAGTTTAATCTCCAGGCTTTCCATCGGGACGTCCGCCACGCGCGCGGGGCGCCGCTCCGCTGCCGTGCGCACCTCGATGTATCCGCCGTCTGCCAGGTAGTCCACTGCGCTGCAAATCGCGCCATTGCTCATGCCGCCGGCCATGACCGACCGGATGGCCGTCAGCCGCAGGAACTCATATTCCGCGCTGGCGAGCATCATGGTGCGCACGATTGCTCCCGTATCCGCCGCCAGCTGATTGGCCTGTATTCTCTGGTTGTTGTCGCTCATTTTACCGTCCCTCCCGTAAATACTTATTGATATCTGTCACCATCGTCTCCAGACGCATCATCTGGCGCAGGAAGTCATCTTTGCGCAGGCAGTTCTCTTTAATATCCTCGATATCCGCCTGAAGCTTACGGGTCTCTTCCCGCAGCTCCTTGCGCACTGCCTGCAGCTCATCCTTTTCCACATATGTTTTTTCGATGTGGGAAATGGCTTTGCCCTGTTCGGCCACAGTCTTGTTCACCTTTTCAAGCGCTTTGTCCACATCGGACTTTTGGGCGCTGCGCGCCTCCAGTTCCGTGACGCGGTCCTTTGTCCGGTCGCTTTCCGTCATGTTGCGCTTGAGCAGGAACGCCAGCGCCGTGCCGCCAAGGCCCAGCAGGCCCACCACCAGCCACCATGTACCCGGATCGAATGTCATCGCCCTTTTCCTCCAATCTTTTGAGGGGAAAAGAAAAAGGCATGATCCCCTCGGGTCTGAGGGTATCATACCTTATCTTTTAGGAAGCATTCTATATGAAGTGCTTCCTCGAAAATATTTCCGCCTTATCCCCAAAATGAGATTTGGCCGGTCGGCGGGGCCAGGCGCTCTTTTCGTTCTTCCTCCCGGAGCTGGGCAGCCTTATCCTTGACGATCTCACGGATGGAGCGGTCCGTGAGACTGTACTTGCGGGCCAGTGCGATGACGTTTTTTCCGTTATACTCCCGCCGGATCAGTTCGTCGCGGACAGGGCGGATCAGTTCCGAGGCTTTGGGGACGTACAGGTTACTGGTCCCTTCATAGTTGTCGACGAGCCGGATGAAGCCTTCCATGCCGATCGCCTCCGCCAGTTCCAGGGAGCTGCCGCTCAGGTCCTCTAGCCGCAGCTCCTTCAGCAGCTCATTCCTCATTTTTCGGACGCCCCCGCGGCCTTCCAGCCTTTTCCGCTGCTCAGATACTTTAATTCTGCTTCCTTAGCCATATTCTTGAGGCAGTTGATCAGGGCAACGCCCTGGGCACGCGTCAGGAAGCGGAAGGGGTCTTCCGGGAAGCTGGTCACGCGGAACTGCTTAGTGATGAGGCCGCTCAGGCGGTAGCGCAGCGCGGCATCGTTCAGCGGCGGGTCGTATTTGTCGATCTCGCTCATGAGGAACCAGGCGTATTTTTGCTGCTTTACAGTCATGCGGCCCGGCGTTTCATCGTAATGACGCGGCTTTTTGCTCTTGTGCAGCGTCTCCGGTGCGGCCGCAGCCTTGCGGCGGAGCAGCTCATGGATAACGGCGTCCAGCTCCGCCGCCGACAGCTCTTTGATGGAGGAACAGCCTGTGACGCCTTCCACGAGGACATGCAGGTCGTCGTCATGCCCGAGCGCCGGATCAGACAAGCCAAGCTCACGGCCCAGCGCATAGATGTATTTTATCCCGTCTTTTTCCTGTCTTTGAGCGCCCATGGCTGCTCCCCCTTTCTTGCGTTACGCTTCCGGCTCAGGGTCGTCGATGTCGATCCCGAACGTATCCCGTGTTTTGATCCATGCATCTACCCGGTCCAGCAGCTCAGCAGGCTGACGCATCAGCGCCGCACGGTCCAGCTTTTTCGTCACCTTGATGAGCTCCGTGTGTCCCATGCCCTCCAGAAGTGCGATGGTGTCCGCTTCGCTGAGATTTGTCACCAGAGAACTGGAAAGCCTGTATCCAACTACACCAAATTTCAGGCGGCGGCTTTTACCTGTGAGCTCGGCCCGGTGTGCGCTCACATATTCCTCTACTTCAGCGGCCAGCCGTTTGTACCGGTTCTGCAGAGCCGTCTCCCTCTCTTTGTACTGTCCCTTCAGGTCGTCGATCCGCCGTTTTTGCTCCACATCCAACTCTGTCAGCGAGAACCTGCATTCCCGCATCTCCTGCAGCGCAGCGTCCACGGCCGACCAATCCCGAAGCACAGGGATTTTTTCAACTTTCGTTCTTGCCATATGTATCCACATCCTTTCTCAAAAAATCCGCCCTCTGCATTTTCCGGGCTTGGGACCGGCCCCGGCCCAATCAGGCAGGGGGCTGCATTACGGCCGGGGCACAGCCCCGGATGCGGCATTTTCTGTTTTACTTTGGCCTCTTCCACTGGTGCGTACTTTTCGCCGCACGACCGCCGCCGTACCAAAGCGCCCACGTTTTCTGGTGTCTATTGTCACAAACCTAACAGTAAGCGTACTACAATAGTTGTGGCCGCTGATAATACGATGGTTAGCCAGTTTTCACGGATGAATTTCCGCATCCTTCTCCACCTCCTTCAGCCGAATGTCCTTGTTGTTGGCTTCAAAGTGCTTCACCAGCGGACCCCAGCTCATCCAGTGCGTGGAATACTCCGTGTATGTCTCGTCCCGCAGATACTTCAGTTCTTTCTGCATACGTTTCGGCAGCTTGTTGTAACGCGCGATCTGCTGCGGGCTCATGCACGGCCTTTGCCGCTGCGGCATGAAGCGCCGCCGCTCTTCGCAGTCCTGTACAAGCCAGCTGCCTTTAAAGTGTCCGTTTACATACACCAGAATGCCTTTGTGAAACATATCGTTCACGGACTGCATCTCCAGTGTCACATCGTAACCGTCAGCTTCCAGATCCACACGGCCGTATGGCCAGGGCCGCTCCAGCTGCTCTTTCGCTTTTTTCCAATCTTCTTTCGTCATCAGAAATCCTCCTCCACCGTGTATACTTGGCAGAACCAGCGGGGCAGGCCCTCATACACGAGCTTTCCTTTTGCCTCGCAGAAATAGAGGTCTCCATCTCGGCCATGAAAGACACGAGAATGTGCGCAGTACCTGCATCTTCGGTTCCGGCGCAGGCTGCGCCATTGATGAATGGTCAATCCGATCACGCTCCTAAAAAAACAGAGTTGAAACGGCCGCCGGGCCGTGGTATCCTGTACATGTGGTACGGTAAGCCATGCCGTGCCATATTCCTTTAAAGACCCCCGCCCGGTTTTCTCGTCCCGGGCGGGGCTTTTGGTGCGGAGCTGCCGTTACGACCAGCCACGCCGGCCCTCCTGGGCCGCGGCTCCGCATGAACCTCGGACGTTAGAGCCCGAGGTTGAGCGCTTGGATCAGCACGCAGTCGTTACAGTGATTTTCTTCCAGTTCTTCAGAGCTCCGGCACTCAAGCGGCCAGCGGCAATAGCTGTCGCAGACAGTTTCCGTCAGCTCCATGACTTTCTGCTCCCAGCAGTACGCGTGCATCGCGCGCGCGGATATTACGGGCTTACCGCAAAACTTACAGTTTGGCATTAACTTCTTCCTCCTTCGGCAGGATGGGTGGCAGCTCGCCGCGCCTGTACTTCATGACCCAGGTTGCCACAGTGTTTTTTGAAACGTCATACATTGCGCCGGCTTCCTCGTAGGTCATCCCGCTCAGCACAAGTCCCACGATACGTTGCTTGACCTCTATTGGATGCTTGGCGTATGTGTTGGGCCTGCCTGCATCCGTGTGCCGCCGTATTGGCCGCCGTGCTTCCTTATGTGTAAAGCCCAGCGCCTCCTCGATCTCCTCGCGGCTTGCAAGATACAGTTCCATCAGGATTTTCACATGCTGGCGCGGGTCGATCGCGTTTCTGTATGACGCCCGGATTTCAGATTTATCCTGTTCACTCAGCGTTATGTCCACCTCCTTCGCCGCCCTCTGCATTTTCCCGGGCTTGGGACCGGCACGCCATCGGCGCGGCTGCATTACGGCGGGGCCA
>CABSLQ010000111.1 GCA_902478605.1 uncultured Oscillospiraceae bacterium | reverse complement strand
TTTTACGGCGGGGAACCCTCGCCGGGGGTTCCCCGATGCGACGCATAAGAATTCTACGTTTGTGCATATTGCTATTCGCTAAAAAGTTTTTTGACAATCTGAAGCCGTGACGGCATGCCGTCACGGCTTTTTGGTTGACTGGCGGTGTTCCCCGCGGGCCAGCTGTGTACATAATATATTATACCGAACGTTTCCTCAGAGGAGAGCATACGGCGGAAATGCCATTAGGCCGTTATACGCCTATAGAATCCGTTCAATTTCCTGCAGGCTGTTCACCACGAAATCGGGATGAAAAGCCGGCGGTAGTTCCGCGCACCGGGGATTGAACCAGCAGGTCGGAATTCCGCAGGCGGTGCCGCCCTGAATATCCGCGGTGAGCGAATCGCCGATGAGAAAAACCTCCCCGGCGGGAAGTGACAGCTGATCAAGACAATGGGTAAAGAAGGCGCGGCTTGGCTTGGGGGCACCGATGGTTTCGGAAACAAACAGATGCTGCACGAAAGGCAGCATGCCCGCCAGCTCCAGCCGCCGGTGCTGCTGCGCATAGGTGGAGTTGCTCGCAATGCAGAGGGTATAGCGTCCGGCGAGATACCGCAGAAGCGCCGGCGCGCCTTCCACCGGCTCATGACTCTCCGCAAGGCCCTGTACGAAACGCTTTTCAAAGGCGTGCCCATCCTGCTGCAGCCCCAGCTGCTCAAAAATCCGAACCCAGCGGATTTGGTGCAGCCGATCCCTGGTGAGGGTCCCCTGTTCGATCTCCTTCCATAAAGCGTTGTTTATCCGGTGGAAAACGGCAAGCGTCCCGTCGGAAAAGGGAAGGCCCTCTTCGACGAAAAGCGTCCGGATCACCGCGGCGGCGCATTTGTCGAAATCCAGCAGGGTGTTGTCCACATCGAGGAGGACGGCGCGAATCGTTTCCATGCGGCTTCTCCTGCATCAGTGGGTGCGGCGGATTGTGTATGTGCCGCTGGCGGCCGGCTTGACGGCGAGACCGTCGTCGAATACAAACCCGTTTTCCAGCCAGATACGCCCCGTCATGCCGGCGGGCAGTTCCACCGTCAGGCGGATATGGCCGTCGTCCCCCCGCTGCCAGGAGGAGGCGATGCGGCCGGCGGGCGCGAGATGGAAGCCTTCCGCGTGGGTCAGTTGGGGGATGAAGGACGGACGGAAATCCACCTCGGAAAGATTGCGGTGATGGGGATTGAAACGGATACCCGCCAGCGACTGGATGAACCAGCTGCTGATATCTCCCCAGAAATGGTGGTTGCGGGAACAGACGGGACCGCCTTCCCGCTGAAAATCTTCCCACAGGGTGGTGGCGCCCCGGGCCACCCAATTGCCGTAGGAGGGAAAGTCGGGACGGACAATCATATCAAAGGCGAGATCGCTGCGTCCGAAGGCGGTGAGCACATGGAACAGCACCCGCCCGCCGAGCACGCCGACATCGAAATGTCCGTCCTGCTCCTCGATCAGCGCGAGCAGCCGGGCAAAGGCAGCGGGTTGCTCGCCCGGCTCAAAAACATGGTAGAAGAGGGCCATGGCCTGGGAGGTTTGGCAGTTGCCGGCGGCGGTCATGGTAGCGGTATCGATCAGACGTTCCCGCACCGCCGCCCGCAGGCGGGAGGCGATGGAAAGGGCGAAGGCCTGTTGCTCCGCCATGCCCAGCTCGCCGAAGAGGAAGGCGGCCTTCTCCGCGATATCCATGGAAATCACCGTGTCGGTAAATTCCAGCGGCGCTTTGTATTGATCCGCGCCGCGGTCCACGGGACACCAGTCGCCCAGACCGATCCGGATGAGCCCCTCCGGATTCACCTGGGTGGTGAGATAGTGCAGATACCGCAGAATGGAAACGGCGCATTCTTCCAGAACGGCCTTATCCCCGCGGTACAGATACATATAATAGGGCAGATAAACCAGCACGCTGTCCCAGGCGGGGCCGTTGCCCCACTCGAAGCCCCAGCCGCTGGTGGGCACGATACCGGGCAGGGCGCCCCGATCGTCCTGCGCCTTGCAGATATTCCGCAGCCACTCGCGGTAGCTGTTTTCAGCCGACAGGTTGAGCAGCACATGCTCCGAGGACAGGGCGGCATCCGCCGTCCAGCCGTTTTTCTCCCGCTGAGGACAGTCGGTGGGGAAATAGTAGAAATTGGACAGATCGGAACGGCGGGTCATCTCCTGTAGCTTGTTTGCCGTATCGTCCGAGCAGGTGAAGCCGCCCCGCTCCTCCAGAAGGGAGTGTATTTCCAGATAGGTCAGCAGTTCGGGTACCGCCTGGTCTTCGGTGATGCCGCTGACCAGCACATAGCGGAACCCGTGATAGGTGAAGGTGGGGGTATAGGATTCCTCCCCTGTCCCTTTGCAGATGTAGACGTCCCTATGTATGAGAGATATATCCCTGTCCCAGTGCTCGCTGCCGCACAAGATGCTTCCGATATCCGGCCGGCCGTCGACGACCCGCTCGCTGTGGACGAGGGTGACACACTGCCCGGGCGTGCCGCGCAGGCGCAGGCAGCAGACGCCCGCCGTGTTGACGCCGAAATCATACAGGAAACCGTCTTCCGCTTTGGTGACAGAAAGGGGACGGATTTCGCGCACGACGTCGATCGGCTCGACAGGGCAAAGCCGCCGCTCCCCGCGCGGCAGCGGCGCGCGCAGAGCGGGGGACCAGCCGCTGTCATCAAAGCCGGGCCGGTTCCAGTCCGGGATCTCCAGCCGGGCATCGTAACGCTCGCCGAAACGATAGTCGTCGAAAAGCAGGGGAGAAGGGGCAGTGCGCCACTGCTCATCGCTTTCCAGAACGCAGGGAGCGCCCGCCGCGTCCGCATATTCCAGGCGGAGGGCCATCTGAGGCGCACCGCGGAAGGCGGCCTTGTCAAAATTCCAGATGTGGCCCCCTGGGTTGTTTTGGAAGCCGTTGCCCAGCCACACGCCGATGACGTTTTCTCCCGCCGCCAGTTCCACATCGTAGGCGTCGTAGTAGAGGAAATCGTCGGGATTGCTGATATACGGGGCCAGCCGGCCTTTGGTCAGGCGGCAGCCGTTGAGATAGAGCTCATAGAAGCCCAGACCGCAGATAAGAAGATGTGCCTTCACGGTTTTCTCCACTAAAAAGGCCCGGCGCAGATAGGGGGCGGCAACCGGCCGCTCCAGGGTCGTGTACTCTTCGGTTGCGCGAATAAAGTGCAGTGGAAACTCCATTGTGAACCCTCCCAGTTATATTTTTACAAGGGGTACTATACCATATTAAGCGGTAAAAAGATAGGGGATTTATTAGAGAATCTTAAGAAATTCGGCAGAATTCCCTTAACAATTCGACGCATCGATGTGGTACAATACAAGCAATAGGAGGGACCGGGATGGAACACGAAGAAAAGGAATACCAAATGCAGATGGCGGGCGGCTGGACCAAATATCAGCCGCAACCGCCGCTGACCGATACGGAACCGCCGCGGCCTGCCGCCCCGGTTTCGCGCCGCCGCCTGCGCCGTCGCCGCCGCCGTCTGCTCGCGGTTGTCGGTGTGGGCGCCGCGGCCGCCGTGCTGCTGGTCACCCTAATCGGGGTGGGAATCCATGCGCTGATCGTCCGGCGGCGGGTAGATCTGGATACAATTGTATGCCCCGCTTGGGTGGATCAGCAGTTTATCGATCTGGACGGCAACGCCCGGCCGGGAACACCGCTTAAAAAGGTGCGCGATCTGGCGATCCATTACGTCGGCAACCCCAACACGACGGCAATGGCCAACCGCAACTATTTCAATCAGCCCACCACCGGCGTCAGTTCCCATTTCATCGTGGGGCTGGAGGGGGAGATCGTGCAGTGCGTTCCCCTCAGCGAGCAGTCGGTCGCTACCAACAGCCGGAATGTCGATACCGTTTCCATCGAGGTCTGCCATCCCGATGAGAGCGGGCAGTTCAATGAAAAAACCTATGCTTCTCTGATAAAGCTGTGCGCCTGGCTTTGTCAGGAGCTGCGCCTGGATGAGACACGGCTCATTCGGCATTATGATGTCACGGGCAAGCAATGCCCGTTGTATTATGTACAGCATGAGGACGCCTGGGAACAGCTTAAGGCAGACGTCGGGGAGTATCTGCACACGCATGACACGATTACATAAAAAGGGAGAGGCCGGCTGCCTCTCCCTTTTTGATCTGTTTTGCGGGGTGGTCCCCCATTCATTTAATGCCCAGACGCATACGGTAACAAAAATCAAGGGGGAAACGTTTATCCCCAAACCGATTGTGGATAGCGCGGATGAAAGCCTCCGCCTCTTTGGCGATAAGGGCAGGCTGTTTTTTCAGAATTGTCTGCAGGCCGCCCTGGCTCATGGCAAGGGCGATAAACCGGTGCGCGTCACACAGCTCGCGGTTAGCAAAGACGATCTCCCGCGTATATTGAAAATAGCCGCAGCCGCGGATATTGGACAGATGGCGATCCTTGTCCCACCGCACAAAGGTGTTCCGGATATCCGGATGGGAAAACTCGATGGCATGCACCTTCTCAAAAAGGGCGGCATATGCCTGTTCCGCCTGCCAGTCGCAGACGGGAGGCCAATCGCAGTCCACTGTGGCAAAGATACCCTCCGGTTTGAGTAGGCGGTTCACTTCCGCCAAGGTCCTCTCCGGCTCCATCCAGTGAAACGACTGGGAGCATACCACCACATCGGCTGAACCGGTGGGCAGCCCCGTTTCATGGGCGAACGCTTTGCGGAAAGAAACGGTATCGTCCGCCTTGGCAAAGGCAACGCGGAGCATGTCATCGCTCGGCTCGATGCCCAGGGCACGGCCGCAATGTGTTTTCCAGGCGGCGGTGGACAGGCCGGTCCCACAACCCAAATCCACTACCAAATCGGGCGTTCCTCCCCGGTAACGCGTCATGATTTCAACGGCATACAGGGGCAGTGCGGGGCGTGCCTCGTCATACAGGGTAGGCGTGCCGTTTTCGTTGCTGGCCGTATCGCTTTTGTACCATCTGTACAGAAGCGTACCGCCGTCCGGCGACACAGCATCGACATAAAGGCCGTTGCTGATATGG
>CABSLQ010000110.1 GCA_902478605.1 uncultured Oscillospiraceae bacterium | reverse complement strand
GTATTTTACCGCGGGCTTCACCTCCTTCCAGTGGACCGCAGAAAATCCCGCAGCAGCTTATTCTCCATCTGTAATCGCCGGAGCTCGTATGCCTGCTCAGTGACCACATCTCCTGGTCCTATGTCTTTTCTCGGCCTTCCCTTGGGCCGCGGTACGATTCCTGCCTCCAACTTTCGCTGCTTTTCCCGCTGCCGATGAAGCAGTCTTTTTACCACGTTTTTGTCCTTAAATCCGAAATGATCCGCTACTTCACGCTGCGTTTTCCCTTCTGCTATCATTCCCTCTATTTCCGGAAGCAGCATCTGCACATGTGTATATTTCCGTTTCTCCATGACAATACCCCCTGATGTAGTACTTCTATTTTCCTACATCAGGGGGTACTTTGTCACTGTCCGTTTTTACTGGGGCAGTTCACTTTTTTCTATTTAATTAGGAAACCTACACCGCCTGAGAAACGGCAGAAAGCTTTAACTTCAATCAGCGCGCTTAGCCCGTTGCTTGAAGCAATCTTCCGGCGAGAGGCAAACTTTTATTAGAACAGCGGCTCGCCCGTTTAAGAATGGCGGGGCAAGCGCGAGATGTTTCCGGGAGCATCTTGAGACGCTGGCCGATGATACGCTTTTCCAAAGGCTTAATCCGGCTTCGCCGGCGGACCGTTTATGAATGCAGACCTTTGAGAAACCGGGTAAAATAGGCCGGCAGCTCGCTGGTGAACTCCAGGTAGGCGCCCGTGACCGGATGGATAAACCCGATGGTACGGGCGTGCAGGCATTGCCCGTCCAGCCCTTTCACCGGCTTGGCCGATCCATAGACCGTGTCCCCCGCCACCGGGTGGCCGAGATACGCCATGTGGACACGAATCTGATGGGTGCGTCCCGTTTCGAGACGCAGGCGCACATGAGTGTATCCCGCATACGGGGCGATTGTTTCATAATGGGTGACGGCGCGGCGGCCGCCCGGCACGACGGCCATCTTTTTGCGCTGGATCGGATGGCGGGCGATGGGCGCATCCACGGTGCCCGTTTCCTCGCGCAGCCGGCCGCATACCACCGCCTCGTATATCCGGGTAAAGGTATGCTCTTTGATTTGCAGGGCCAGTCCCTGATGGGCTCTGTCGTTCTTGGCCACAATCAGCAGCCCGCTGGTATCCTTGTCGATTCGGTGCACAATGCCGGGACGCATCACCCCGTTGATGCCGGAAAGGCTGTCGCCGCAATGGGCGAGCAGCGCGTTGACCAGCGTACCGTCCGGATTTCCCGGTGCAGGATGCACCACCATCCCCTTGGGCTTATTGACCACAAGCAGATCGGCATCCTCATACACGATGTCTAGCGGAATATTCTGCGGCAATGCCTCATAGGCAACAGGCTCCGGCAGCTGCACGTATAGAGTCTCCCCCCCGCGCAGCCGGTAATTTTTGGCGCCCCTTTTATCGGCAACCAGCACACGTCCGTCTTCCAGCAGATTCTGTGCAGCGGCACGGGTCATTTCCAAGGCTTCAGCCAGATAGCAATCAAGCCGTTCCCCCGTCCTGTCCGGCGGAATCGTCCAGCTTTTCTCCTCCATCGTCGCCTTCCGCCCCCTGTTCCTCGGTCACGGCCCCGCCGGATGCGCTTTCTTCGGCAGCGCCTTCTGCGGCGTCCGCCGGAACGCCCGGCTTGGGCTTCTCTTCATAAAAGAAGAAGAAGAACACCAGCAAAAGCACGGCACCGATGACCACACAGCAGTCGGCAAAATTAAAAATCGGAAAATTGATGAGCTTGAAATACAGAAAGTCCACGACATAGCCGTTGGCAATGCGATCGATCAGATTGCCGACGCCGCCCGCCACAATCAGCGCCCCGCTGATATTCATGAGCGGATACTGCGAGAATTTTCCTGACATCAGTACCCCCAGCATAACGATCATCACCACGATGGTCACCGTGATGAACACCCAGCGATGATCCTGCAGAATGCCGAAGGCTGCACCGGGATTCTCGCTGTAATGCAGCTCGAACACCCCGTCAATGATCGGAACAGGCGGTTCTCCTTTCAGATGAACCACCGCAAGATATTTGAACAGCTGATCGAGACCGGTCAGCACCGCCACCGCCAACAGAATCAGCGCCCGATACAGCACACCCTTTACCAGCGGAAGCCGCAGGACAGAACGCAGCTCCTGACGTTGTTCTTCCATGCTTTATTCACCTGCGCCGACAATGGAGGCGCACCGGGAACAAAGATCCGGATGGCCGGCGTCCTTTCCTACCGTATCGCTGAAGGTCCAGCAGCGGGCGCATTTATCCCCCGCCGCATGTTCCACCGTTACGGACAAATCCGCCACATCGCCGCGGAAGGTGCCGCCATCCCCTTCGGCAACGGCAAACTGTGAGACAATCAGCGCCGCCGGCAGAATGTTCTCCACCGACTTCACAAATGCAAGGGTATCCCCTTTACAGTAAAGGGTGACCTTCGCATCAAGGGAGCCGCCAATCAGCTTGGAAGTCCTGGCGAGCTCCAGCGCCTTCTGCACGTCGTCGCGAATCGCGTGAATGCGATCCCATTTCTCCATAAAGGCGGTATCCTTTACAGATGTGCTCTGCGGGATCTCATTGAAGAGGACCGAACGGGCATCCTCCTCCCGGCTGTGCGGCAGGAAGGACCAGATCTCCTCCGAGGTAAAAGCCAGAATCGGCGCCAGCAGCCGGGTCAGCACGTTGAGGATCCGGTAAATCGCCGTCTGCGCGGCGCGGCGGGTCCAGCTGTCCGCTTTTTCCACGTACAGGCGATCCTTGAGCACGTCGAGATAGAAGTTGGACATGTCGACCACGCAGAAGTTATGCATGCGGTGCAGGGCATCGTGGAATTCAAACGCCTCATATGCGGCGCGCACCTGCCCGATCAGCTCGTCGAGCCGCAGCAGCGCCCAGCGATCGATATCCTCAAACGCGTCATCCGACACGCTGTCCGTGTCCGGATTGAAATCGTGGATGTTGCCAAGGATAAAGCGGGCTGTATTGCGGATTTTGCGATAGGATTCGGACAACTGCTTGAGGATCTCCTTGGAGATACGCACATCCACCCGGTAATCCAGCGACGCTACCCACAAACGCAGAATATCCGCGCCGTAATCCTTGATCACCTCTTCAGGCAGAATGACATTGCCGAGTGACTTGGACATCTTTTTGCCTTCGCCATCCACCGTCCAACCGTGGGTCAGCACGCATTTATACGGGGCCTCCCCGCGCCAGGCTACCGCCGTCAGCAGCGAGGACTGGAACCAGCCACGATACTGGTCTCCGCCCTCCATATAGAGATCCGCCGGCCACTTGAGATAGTCGCGCTCGGCCAGCACGGCGGCATGCGACGTGCCCGAATCGAACCAAACGTCCATAATGTCGCTTTCCTTGCGGAAATGGTGGCCGCCGCAATGGGGGCAGGTCGCGCCGGCAGGCAGGATCTCGTCCGCCTCATGCGCATACCAGCCGTCCGATCCTTCCCGGCGGAACAGGTCGGATACCGCCCGAATAAAGGAGGCATCGATCACCGGCTTGCCGCAGTCCTCGCAGTAGAAGATCGGGATCGGCACGCCCCACAGCCGCTGCCGCGAAATACACCAGTCGGCGCGCTCGCGCACCATGGACGTGATGCGGTCCTCGCCCCAGGCGGGAATCCACTTGACCGTCTGGATAGCCTTAACTGCCTCATCCTTAAAGCTGTCCACCGAACAGAACCACTGCTCAGTCGCGCGGAAGAGCACCGGCTCCTTGCAGCGCCAGCAATGCGGGTACTGGTGGATAATCTTCTGCATGGCAAAGAGCGAGCCGGTCTGATCCATATGCTTCGCAATGGCCTTGCTCGCATCGTTCGTGGTCATGCCGGCGCAGATGGGGCCCGCTTCCTCGGTCATATAGCCCTCGCTGTTGACCGGCACGACAACGGGCAGCTCGGGATAATTTTTGCACACATCAAAGTCTTCCACACCGTGGCCGGGCGCCGTATGCACGCAGCCGGTGCCGCTTTCCAGCGTCACGTGGTCCCCCACAATAACCAGAGGACGGCGGTCGGGCAAAAATGGATGCTGGGTCACCATGCGCTCCAGTTCGGCACCGGTGAAGGTGGCGATCACCTCGTAATCGGTTTTGCCCGCCTGCTGCATCGCCGCTTCGTACAGGGCCTCGGCCATGATGTACTGTTCTTCGCCGCAGCGGACGACCACATACGGAAAATCAGGGCCGAGGCAGATGGCCACATTGGCGGGAAGGGTCCACGTCGTGGTGGTCCAGATGACAAAATAGGTGTGGACGGGGTCGATACCCTTCGCGGTGAGCAAGCCCTTGTCGTCCACCACCTGGAATTTCACATAAACAGAATAACAAGGATCCTCGGCGTATTCGATTTCCGCCTCGGCGAGCGCCGTCTGGCATTCGGGGCACCAATACACCGGCTTAAGCCCCTTGTAAATATAGCCCTTCATGGCCATTTCGCCGAAGATCTCGATCTGCTTGGCCTCAAACTCGGGGCGCAGCGTCAGATAGGGATTGTCCCATTCACCGAGAATGCCGAGCCGCTTGAATTGATTGCGCTGATCGTCGACGTAGCTGAGGGCAAATTCCCGGCAGATGGCGCGCAGTTCGACGGGCGACATATGCGCTGCATTTTCCACGCCGGCCTTTGCGCGGGCCTTCAGCTCAATGGGCAGACCATGGGTATCCCAGCCCGGCACATAGGGGGACTTGTAGCCGGCGATGTTGTGATAACGGACGATGATATCCTTGATGATCTTGTTCATCGCCGTCCCCAGATGGATGTTGCCGTTGGCATACGGGGGACCGTCGTGCAGCACGTAAAGCGGTTTCCCCTCGTTTTTTTCCATGAGCTTGTCATACAGCCGTTCCGCTTCCCAGCGGGCCAGCATCTCCGGTTCCCGCTGCGGAAGACCGGCGCGCATGGGAAAATCGGTCACCGGCAGATTCATGGTCTTGTTATAGTCTTGTTGTTGCATGGGTGGTTGACTCCTTTGTGAAAGGCCGTATAGGACGCGGCGCCGCCGCGCGGGCCCGATTTATGGCGTAACGCTTATTTTTTGCGTTTGAAGAAGCCGCCTGCGACTTCCTCGGTATCCGCCGAAATATCGTATTCGTCGCCGAACTTCAGATTGGCAAAACGAGGGTTGGGCTGCGACGCGGGAGCGGCGGGCGGAACCTCCTGCGGTTTGACCGTCTCCACC
>CABSLQ010000109.1 GCA_902478605.1 uncultured Oscillospiraceae bacterium | reverse complement strand
GGTCAAGACGGGCATCACCCAGCTGTGCGCGATTGCGGTCGCCATCGGGCTGTGCTTCGCCGCGGGGGCGGATCTGTTCGCGGCGCTGGGTCTGGACTTCGGCGTGCCCGGCATCGGCGCGGCGCTCACCGGCCTGTTCGCCAGCCGCGGCGCCAATTACGTCAGCGATATCGTCGGCAGGCTGCAGGCGAAGAACGGCCAGTGAAGCACCAAAACGCCGGGCGGGGCATCACCCCGTCCGGCGCCGTTTGGATGAGTTGTCTGCGGAAGGGATTCGTCCCGCCGCGGCCGCGGGGGACAGGGCTCGCCGCCCTTCCCCGGCGAACCGGGTGCTTTGAATGCCCTTTTCTTATGGGGACAGTACCTGTCCGGTTTAACCGGTATACTGAAGGAGAGGAAGGGGGGAAGCCGGGCAGGCGGACGCCCCGGGAGACAAGAACGCGGCTTTACCGCGGCGCGGCAGGCGCAGACAACCAACGGCTCAATGGCCGGCGCCCGCTGCAGGCGGCCCCCTTTCCTCTGTCCCGCGGCCCCGTTTTCCCGTGATTCACCGCCGAATCCAGGCCCCCGTCGCGCGGCCGCGGTGCGGCAAGGCGGCTCCTGCCGGTCAGCGGTGTTCTCCCTTCCGGCGCCCGGAAAAGCGGCGGGAAATGGCCGCGGCGAGATCCTGGAAGGCTTCCCAGGCGCCGCCGCGGGCGAGGCACCGACCCAGCAGGTTAAAGAAGACCGCGGCGCCGGCGATCGCCAGAAAAAAGCCGATGGCGGTGACCGCCACGTCTTGAAAAAACACCATGGTATCCTTCCTCTCTGTGGGTTTTCTTTCATCATTTTACCATATCCGCTTGCTTTTTTCAATATACATTCTATTTTTCTATTCGATTCATCCATAACGGCAGGCGGTCCACCCGGCAGACGGCAGGCGGTCCACCCGGCAGACGGCAGGCGGTCCACACAGCGGACCGCAGGCAGTCCCCACAGCGGACTGCCCGCTGTTCGCCCGGCGGGCCGGGGACACCCCCCATGACACGGTGTTTTCCTTTTTTAAATTAAATTGGAATGCATTGGTTTTTCTTCCATCCATTTTGCATTGCGCCCGCCCGGCGCCGTCCGGTAGAATGAGAGGGCAGACAACAAGACAAGCATGCCATACAAGGAGGACACCGTGAGAATCACGATGAAAAAATGGATAAGCGCGGCCGCGGCGGTGCTGCTGAGCCTGGCGGTCGGCGTGGGCACGCCCGCGGCGCTCGATGCGGTTTCGGGCGGGACGGCTTCATCCGCGCCGTCGGGGGGAGCGGCCGTTTCCACGGCCCCCTCCGCCGTTTCGACGGCCCCCTCCGCCGGAACGGCGGGGGAAAGCACACCGGGTTCCCTCTCCCAGACGGGCGAAGCGGAAGCCGGCGGCCAGAGCAGCCAGAGCGGCTCCGGCAGCCAGAGCAGCCAGAGCGGCTCCGGCAGCCAGACCGGCCAGAACAGCGTCCAGGGCGGCGGCCAGAGCAGCGCGGGGCAGACGGGGGGCACCACCACCCGCCCCGGTACGACCACCACCCGCCCCGGTACGACCACCACCCGGCCGCACTCCACAGCGCGGCCTTCGGAGACGACCACGGCCACCACGGCGGGGACGGCGGCCACCCGGCCGACGAATTCGGCGCCGACGGCGACGCCGGCGGGCAAGATGGTGGTGGGGTATTACGGGGGCTGGGCGTCCTACAAGGGGTATACGCCGGCGCAGATCCCGGCTTCCCGGCTGACCCATCTGCATTATGCGTTTGCGAAAATCGAAAAGGGAAAAATCGTGCTGGCGGATCCCGCCAACGACCGGAAGAATCTGGCCGCGATCCGCGCGCTGAAAAAGAAGCACCGCCATCTCAAGGCGATGATATCGGTGGGCGGCTGGGATTATTCGGGGAACTTCTCCGATGCGGCGGCCACGGCGGCGGCGCGGGAAACCTTCGCGGACAGCGCGGTGGCTTTTATCGTGGAGCACGGGCTGGACGGGGTGGACCTCGACTGGGAATACCCGGTGTCGGGCGGCAAGGCGGGCAATGGCAACCGTCCCGCGGACAAGCAGAATTTCACCCTGCTGCTGCAGACGCTGCGGCGCCGGCTGGACGAGCAGGGGCGCCGGGACGGGCGGCAATATTACCTGTCCATCGCGGGCGCGGCCAATACGAGCTACCTGTCCAAGATCGAGCCGGCCAAGGTGGCCGGGGCGGTGGATTATATCTTCGTCATGGCGTACGACATGCACGGCCCGTGGGACAAATACGCCGATTTGAACGCGCCGCTGTACAGGCCGGGCGAGAGCTCGCCGCAGTATAAGAACAGCGTATCCGACGCGGTGAGCGCCTGGCGCAACGCGGGCGCCGCCGCTTCCAAGCTGGTGCTCGGCATGCCGTTTTACGGCTACGTGTACCAGGGGGTGAGCGCCCAGAACAACGGGCTGTACAGCGCCTTCACCTCGGCGAAGTCGATAAGCTACGACGCGCTGCGCAGCGGGTATCTGAGCGGGTCGGCCTACACCCGGCTGCGCCACGCGGCGGCGCAGGTGCCCTATCTGTACGGCGGGGGCGTGTTCGTCTCCTATGAGGACGAAGCCTCCATTGCGGCCAAGGCGGCTTTCGCCAGGGCGCAGGGCCTGGGCGGCGTGGGGGCGTGGGAGCTTTCCCACGACACCAGCGGCGCGCTGCTCGCCAGTGCGTACAAAACCCTGTACAAATAAAACCGAAAGCCGCCGGACATCGTCCGGCGGCTCGGTTTTTTATTTGATGCTGCCGTTCTGCAGCCGCAGGACGCGGATAAAGCTCGGCGCGGTATTTTCCATACAGACCGCCAGCACGGAGCCGTCGGGCCGGACAAACAGGCCGTCCAGCCCGTCGTATACCCCGGTGAGCAAATCGGAGTTGGTGGTGTACAACGCTTTCAGCTTTCCGTCGGCACCGAGCCGGTACAGGTACAGGCGGCTTTGGGGCGGTGCACTGCCGGACAGCGGATCGATAAACTCGCCCATATCGTTCGCATGGTACAGAATGTCCCCGCCGTCCAGCACGGTCAGATACCGGGAGGTGCACATCGTATCTCCGCCGACGAGCATATCCCCGCCGGCGAGCGTGTCGTCGGCGGTCATTTTCAAAAAGAACACGCCGGTGCTGCTTCCGCTGCGATAGTGCGCCGGCGGGGTGATGCCCGCCGCCTGCAGATCCGTTCCTTTGGTGTAGCGGTAAAATAGGCCGTTTATGGCATAACCGCCCTGGCCGTCGGGGATCATTCCGTCAAAATCCAGGCCGGAGAATTCCCGCCGGAAGGCTTCGCTTCCGTCCGGGTTCAGGCGCAGATAGACGCCGGTTCGCCTGCCGTTTCCCGCTATGGTGAGACTGCCGTCTTCTGAAAAATCCACATCGGCGATGTGATCGATGTCGACGTTGACCGGTTCGAGCACATTGGCGGTCAGGGGATTGCCCTGCGCGTCCCAGTGAAAACGGTAGTAGGTGGTGGATTTTTCAAGGACATTATTTTCCTCCACCATGCCGAGCAGGCTGCCGTCCGCGGCCTCGCGCACGCTGCCGGCGGCATAGCCGGTGATGTTGTGCGCTTTGACCACGCGCGCCCACTGCACCTCGCCGGCGGCGCTGTATTTCACGAAGAGCACGCCTTTGTTCTCCCATCCCTTCAGGCCCCAGACGTCGAAATCGCCGCCCGTCGAGCTGCCGGTATTGCCGCAGGCGAGAAAGCCGCCGTCCTGTGTGACGATGATTTTATCAAAGCTTTCACCCAGATTGCCGCCAAAAAAGCGGGTGAACAGCCATTTTCCCTGTGCGTCGCAGCGGGCCACAAAGGCGGTGGTGTACTCGTCTCCGGCCGTGCGCTTATCCATCTGGCCTTCGACCATCCCCGCGACGACAAAGCCGCCGTCCGCCATTTGTGTGTAGGTGCCGATGCTCCCGTCGAATTCCGGCGTCTCGAGCACGGTGGAGAAGACCAGCTCGCCCGCCGGCGGCAGGCCGATCGAGCCGGTCGCGGCGGTGGTCGGGGGAGCGGGTTCCGAGATGGCGGTGGTGTGGGAAGCGGCCGTGGTGTCGGCTGAGGAGGCGGGGGAGGGGACGGTCGCCGTGGAAGGGGCCCCGGTGTGCTCCGTGGCGGCGGCGAACGCCGAGGAGGCGGAATCACCGGCCGGCAGGGAGGCCATGCCGCGCGCCAGCAGGGCGACGCAGACCAGCGCCGCGGCCGCGGCCAGGGCGGGCAGGCCATACCGCACGGCGGTCTTTACGGGCGAGCCGCCCGGCAGGAACCGGGCGGAATCCGGCTGCAGATAGGATTCGCCGTCGGGCTCCCTGGGGGCGGGCAGATGCAGCTGCGCCTCCTCGCGGAGCCGTTGTTTCCAGTTTTTTCGTTTCAATCGGCTGCACTCCTTTCGTAGTATTGCCTGAGCTTTTTGCGTGCTTCATGGTATTGCCACAGGACGGTGCCGTAAGCCGTTTCGGTGTACACGGCGATTTCCCGCAGCGTATACCCGCCGAATACGTGCAGGAGAACGATCCGGTATTCCCGGGAATTCAGCCTGTCCATGGCGTCGGAAATCAGGATACCGTCCAGCACCTGCTTGTCAAAGGCGGCCGCGGGCTCCTCGGTCTGGTATTTTTTCTGTTCCGCCCGGGCGGTGCGCAGAGCATAGCGGGAGATATTGCGCGTGATGGCGGCGATCCAGGCACGGCCGCTGCGGCCGGGAATGTAGCGGGCGGCCTGTTTTTTCAGTGTGATAAACACCTCCTGTGCGACGTCTTCGGCGGCGCCTGCCTCGCCCGTGATGGAGACGGCCAGCAGGAACACCGGCTGGTAGCAGGCTTCGTACAGCTTTTCCAGCGCCGCTTCGGCGGCTTCGCCGTCCTGGCGCAGCGCGCCGAGCCATTCGTTGATCGGTTCGTGCATACAATCCCCCCTCTGTCTATAGTATAGCATGGGCGGCCAATAGCATTGGGTGCGGCGGAAAAATTTTTTTCCGGCTCAAAAAGGGACTTGACAAGCCGGGGCGGGTATGCTATTCTATAACACGTCGGTGAAACAGGGAGCTGTTCGGCCGGCCGGTTTGGGGGTATAGCTCAGCTGGGAGCCCGGTTCATCCGGTTACACACCCCTCCTTTGATAACTGAATATTGAAACAAATTTGTTGAAAAGCAGCTCTCCACACATGGGGGTATAGCTCAGCTGGGAGAGCGCTTGAATGGCATTCAAGAGGTCAG
>CABSLQ010000108.1 GCA_902478605.1 uncultured Oscillospiraceae bacterium | reverse complement strand
TCACGGGCGCCAAACAATTCGACATCCTCATGAGCAAGGGGACGGATCAGGAGCATCTTTTCGGGCGGCTGGATTTAGCCAGCATCATCCCCGGCCATGTTTCCCGCTCTGTCCTGGAAAAAGATGAAGGGTATCAGAAAATGGTGGGATATTTGAAGCGGCTGCTGGAGGATGCCGCAAAAGACACAGACACTGGAAACTTTTTAGTGGCGGCCGGCGAACTGCAAAAGAGAATGGAATCCTATCGCAGATGCCTGATCGAACTGCACAGCGGTATGCCGGAAATGGTGACAGCAAACAAGATACCGGAAAGCCATATCTGTTTCCTTGACGAAATCTTCAAGGCCAACGACGGGGTGCTTAACAGCCTGCTGAAAGCCCTGAACGAGCGCGCCTATACCAACGAAGGCGTTTCCGTGTCCATTCCCGTCATCAGCTTCTTTGCCGCTTCCAACGAAATTCCCAACTTCCACAACCCGGAGGAAAAATCGCTGCGGGCGCTGTACGACCGCTTCGACTTCAAGGTTTGCACCCGCTATGTGGAGGACAAAGCTAACCGCATGAGGATTCTTGCCATGAAACAGGATCCGGCGAATTTCGTCCCGGATGGTTTTGAACGGATTTCCGGTAAGGAAATATCGTTGGATGAATTATACCAAATGCAGGAAGAGGTCAGGGCGGTAAAAATCCCGGGCAGCATCAACGAGTTTGCCGACAACATCCTGTGTGAACTGCGCCGCAAAGAAATCTCCGTTACGGATCGCAAATACTTCAACTTTGGACTTGTCGTGCAGGCGGAAGCCTGGCTGGCTGGCCGGGATACCGTCCAGCCGCAGGACATGAAGGCCCTCGTCAACTACCTATGGGATAAGCCGGAAGACCGGGAAATTGTTGAAGAGGCGATCACCCGTTTGACCGAGAACCCGCTGGGCGACAAGCTGGACGAGCTGCTGGCCCGGGCTTATCAGTGTCGGGACGAATTCGACAGTGCCGACAGCCCGGGGCTGGCCTTGATCGCCCTGCGCAGCGGCCTGCTGGCCGTTTACGACGCAGCCGAGCAGCTAAAAGACAGTCTGGCGGAGGAAGATCCCGCCCGTTCTACGGTGGAAGGCATGATCGCCACGCTGGAGGGGATCAGCCGCGAGGCCCACGCCAAGACCACCTTTACCTATCTGCCGCTGCCGGAGCTGAAAGCCTACAAGCAGATGAGCGCCTGACTTTTAGAAATCCAAAATAAAAACGAAAGAGGTACAAAACTATGCTGAACAGAATCACGATCACCGGAAGAATGACCCGCGATCCTGAACTGCGTACCACCCAGAGCAACATATCCGTCACCAGCTTCTCCATCGCCAACCAGCGCAACTACAAAAACGGCAACGGAGAACGGGACACCGATTTTTTTGATGTGGTCGCCTGGCGGAATACCGCCGAGTTTGTCACCAAATATTTTTCCAAAGGCTCCCTCGTCACGGTGGACGGGCGGCTGGAAACCCGGAAATTCACAGACAAGCAGGGCAACGAGCGCAAGGCGGTGGAGATCATCGCGGACAATGTGTTCTTCGGCGACAGCAAAAACGAGCAGCGGGAGGCCGCCCCGGCCACCGCTGCGGCGGCCGCGCCGGGATTTGAACCGGATTTTTCGACGCCTGCGGTTGGCGGGGCTAACGATTTTGAGGAGATCATCGACGACAGCGATTTCGACGGGTTCCCGCCTTTCCCTGGCTGACGAATGACCGCGGTTCCCGGGCAGGTACGCGCCTGTCCGGGAAGACCGCCCCTTTATCAACATGGTATCGACCGACTGTATGGAGGAATACCTCATGAGAGATTTTTTTCGTTCTCCCGCCCATTTGGACAAGGCAGCGGACTGGCTGACGGAACACCGGCTGAACCAGCGGGAACCCGTCACCGGCCTTCTGCTGGAATCCACCCGCCTGTCCGATTTGATTTACCGGGGCTTTGCTGCCGAAGATGAAGGCACGCCGCAAGAACTTCCCGGGGAAAACGGTCCCCGTTTTGAAACGCTCTGCCCGGATTTGTTCACGGCGCTATATTCCCCTGCCCTGCGGCAGCGGGACAAGGACGCGGTTTTCCAGCGGGAACGGCTGTACAACAAGCCGATCCTGGACAGCGTGCTGCGGGATGACCGGTATGCGGAGCTGAAATCCCTGTGTGAAAGCAGGGAATATCCCGCATACAACGCGGCGGCCGCCTTCTGCCGCTCCCTGCGGCAGTCCATGGCTGAAATCACCCTGGAGATCCCGCAACGGCAGTTCCAGCCGGTTATCCACAAGCTCACGGAGCAGGAACAGGCGCTGACGGTGGAGCTCGACCGGCTCCTTTCGGGCGCGGCCGGTGTCCCGCCCCGCAAGCTCCTTTATCTGTATAACCGGATTTTCCGCAAAGCCTCCCAGAACGCCGACCTGCGTAAAAAGGTGGAGGAAGGGGCTGTCCGCTATATCCGGGCGGTGATTGTGTACATCGGCTCCGCCCTCGATGCGGCGCTGGAAGCGGCGCGGCAGACCGGCTCTATCCTGCAAGCCTGGGGTGACGGCAGCGGCGAGATGAAGAACACACCGGCCAACCGGGAACTCCTGAACTATGTCCGAAACAGCGAAATGCTTCAGAAGATCGCCGCCTATCTCGGCCGGTACCGGGAGATCCTGGCGGCCAAACGCCAAAACAGCTTTGCCTACGGCCGGGGTGAGAAATATGACATCGGGTTCGGCAGCGACATCCATTCCTGCCTGGCCTCGGAGCTGGCGCTGCTGGGTACGCCTGAAACGGAATTCTTGTTTATGCGCCGGTTCCAGCAGAAAGGGCTTATGCAATACCGGAAACGGGAGGCGCTTACCAAAGGCGAGGGGGACATGATTGTCCTGCTCGACGAAAGCTCCTCCACCCGTCTTATGGCAGGGTGGGCGAAAGCCATCGCCCTGGCCCTGCTGGACGTGGCCGCCAGGGGACGGCGGAAGTTCGCCCTGGTGCATTTTTCGACAGCGACAAAGACCGACCTGTTTGAACCGGGACATTACCAGACGGCGGATATTCTCCGGGCCGCGGAACATTTTTTCAATGGCGGCACCAATTTTGAAAGGCCGCTGAAGGAAGCGATGCGGCTGCTGCAAAACGGCTTTGAAAACGCCGACATCACCATCATCACCGACGGGGAATCCGAACTGACGGACGAATTTACCAAAGAGTTCCGGGAAACGCTGCGCCGGCAGCGGGCGGCGATGACCGGCATCCTGCTGGACAAGGACAATGCCTGCGGGAAAACACTGGAACCCTTCTGCGACCGGATTTTCCGGACGAAGGAGCTGACAGAGGATAACATCGCCGTACAGCTTCTGGATCGCAAGACATCTTGACGTACACTCCCTTGAATCTTTTTGCCAAATTGTATATACTATCATTAGAAAGGAGGCTGTGCGCCATGTGTACGGAAAACCAACTCAAGGCAATTTTGGACAGAGTAGCCGCCACGGCCAGGACGGCTTTGGGCGACCGGCTTCGCGGCGCCTACCTCTATGGCTCCTATGCCCGGGGGGATTATGACGCGGAATCGGACGTGGACATCCTGGTGCTGGCCGACGTGCCGCGGGAAAAGCTCGCAGCGTACAAGAAGCCGTTTCTGAAGGCCACCAGCGATCTGGGGCTGGAGTATGATGTCGTCGTCACCGTAACCCTCAAGGATACCGACACCTTTGAAAAGTATCTCGACGCGGTGCCGTTCTATCAGAATGTCCGGAAGGAGGGTGTTCCTCTTGCCGTCTGATATGCAAATCGATCTGTCCAAAACGCGGCTGCAAATCGCCAAGGAACGCCTGGCCTTTGCGGAGGAAATCCTGAAGCTGGGTGATTACAAGACGGTGGCGAACCGTTCCTATTATGCGGTGTTTGCCGCTATGCGGGCAGTGCTGGCTTTGCAGGGCTTCGATTCCAAGAAGCACTCCGGGATTATCGCGGAATTCCGCCGGGAATACATCAAATCCGGCCTTCTGCCGAAAGAACTGTCGCCCATCATCGAGGCGCTGGTGGAGATCCGTCAGGGCAGCGACTACGACGATTTTTACCTGATTTCTAAAGAAGAAGTCGAGGAACAGTTTCACAATGCGCAGCAGTTCGTCCGGATCGTCGAAGCCTATCTGCTTACCCAGTACCCTAAATCCACATAACGCCAAGCGTCGCCTGACTTTATGGATCGGGCGGCGCTTTTTCATTCGGTTCGCCGGCAGCAGGAGAGGCCGGTATAGGCAGCCACCGGATGCCCTGTATCGGAACAGTGTACTCCCCTCTGCCCAGCAAATAGTCCGTGGACACCTGGAATATGCCCGCGATCTCGCTCAAGGTATGCAGATCCGGTTCCGTTTTCCCGGTTTCATAGTAGGCGTAGCTTGAACGATCCAGATGAAGCCGTGCGGCGACTTCCCGCTGTGTCATCCCGTTACACCGGCGCAGTGTCCGCAGCCGGTTCCCCAATGCCGTCCTTTTTTTCTGCTTGTTTTTGTCCATAAGAATCCCTCCTAATGGATGCAATTTCCGCACTAAAAAGCGAGGGACACGGCCCAATCCCTTAAAGCCGTGCCCCTCAAAAAAGGACGCACTACCAGTATATCGGCTGTTTTTCCCTATGTCAAATTTTAGAAGCCAATATTTTTCCTCGGAAAGTTTTAAGAACAGAGCGCAAAATACAGAGAATCCATTGACAGAAAACACAATATATGGTATAGTGTATGTGCTGTTAGGTTTGAGGTAATGGCTTCTCTGCAAGCCTTGGTTTGAGTTAAAAGGTCGGATGAATCCCCACCCGGGGGTTGATCCGGCCTTTTTCGGTTTTTGTCCCGAAGGGCGGAAACCAACAGCCAGGAAAATCCAACCGGTAACAACGAAAGAAGGCCGGCTTTCACTCATCATGAGATGAGTTGAAGGCCGGTCTTTTTTTGTTTTACCGTTCCGCCACCTCGAAAAACAGCTTGATAACCTGGAAACCCAGGATGAAACCGATGATGATGACCAGCAGCCAGCTGGCGCCCACACCGGTGAAATAGCTGGCGTCCGGGAAGGTGAGGGCGACACTGGTGGGAATCCCCACCAGGTCGATCACCTTTTTCCCAATAGAGAGGCCGATGTCGCAGACGTCCCGTGAAAAAATGAGCAGGGTGCCGAACAGGGCTGTGCGGAGCACCAGCACTGCCGGGGACTCGGTTTCAAAGCCGAACCCGGCAAACATGGCTTTCATGGCCTGGA
>CABSLQ010000107.1 GCA_902478605.1 uncultured Oscillospiraceae bacterium | reverse complement strand
TCTCGACCTTACGGATGCGAACCGTACGCTCTCCCAGCTGAGCTACGCCCCCATATATTGTCCGGACCAAAAGTCCGTGTAATATATTACCGTATCCGCAGCCCTTTGTCAAGAGCTATTCGCAAATTTTTTGGACAATCCGCAGCTCCCCTGCAACGGGCAGCGGCGGCATGGGCACGAAAGCCGCCCCCATGGCCTGCGCATGCTCCTGCACATGGGTGACCAGCACCGTGAGCCGGTCGGCATACCGCGCGGCAATATGCTGTGCCAGCGGCCGCCACAGCTTCTCGTCCAGCCCGTTGAACGGCTCGTCGAGCAGCAGGATATCCCCCTCAAATGCCAGCGCGCGGGCAATCGCCACCCGCCGGCGCATGCCGCCGCTGAGCGCCGCCGGCCGCTCGTCCGCCGACGCCGCCAGGCCGACCTCCTCCAGCGCCTGCACGGCCCGGGCCCGGGCATCCTCTCCCCGCAGGGCGGCGGCGACGTTGTCCGCCGCGCTCAGCCAGGGAAGCAGGCGGTCCTCCTGAAACACCATGGCTATTTTTTTATCCGCCGTCCCGGTCACCCGGCCCGCCGCCGGCTTCTCCAGCCCGGCGAGGAGCCGCAGCAGGGTGGTTTTCCCGCCGCCCGACGCCCCGTACAGACAGACCACGCCCTGCGCGGGCAGCCGCAGCGTCACCTCCCGGAGCACCTCCTTTTCCCCATAGGAAAAGGATACCTTTTCCAAGGCCGCCATCGTGTTCCCTCCTTTACATGCTTTGCGCATTCATCCGTTTAAACCGCCTTACGGCGAACACCAGTCCCTTTTCCAGCAGAAGGCTCAGCACCACCACCACCGCCGTCCAGGCGAACACCTCGGGCGTCTCCAGATAAATCTTAGCCTCCTGCAGACGCCGGCCGATGGACATCGCCGGCCGGCAGATAACCTCCGCCGCGATGCCCGACTTCCACGCGAAGCCGAGGCCCGTGGTACAGGCGGTGAGGAAATACGGCATGACCGCCGGCACGCGCACGCGCAGCAGGGTGCGCTTCCAGCCGAAGCGGTACACCCTTGCCATCTCGAGCAGGGCCGGATCCGTTTGGCGTATCCCCTTTTCCACATTGCCCCACACCACCGGCACCACCATCAAAAACGCAATGAAGACGGGCAGCGTGTTGGTCCGTATCCACACGAGGGCCAGGATGATAAAGGAGGCCACCGGTGCCGCGCGCACGATCTTGAGCAGCGGGGAAAGCAGCGTGTCCGCCAGCGGGAAACGCACCGTCAGCACCGCGGTCAGCGATCCCGCCGCCACGGCCGCTGCGAATCCCGCCGCCACCCGCAGCAGCGACGCCCCCACCGCCTTCCAGAAGGCCGCGTCCCCCGCCAGGCGGACGAGGGTGCGCGCCGCGGAAAGCGGCGAGGGAACAAGCAGCTCCTGCGCGACGGCCATGCTGACGGCCTGCCACACGGCGATCCAGAAAAGAGCGGCCGCGGCGGCTCTCAGCACGCCGCGGCCCTTTGCCGGCAGTTTAGCCCATATAGTAGAAAGCGTCATCGGGCAGCTTCCCTCCGATGGATTGGGGGTTGGCGGTGAAAAGCACCTCCAGATACCCCCCGATCCGGTTTTTCATCTCGTCACCCGCAACAAAGGTGAGGTTGCAGCGCGGAATCGCCTGCTTGGCGACGGCCGCCTTGGGAATGATGCCGTATTTCTCGCACAGCGCCGCCGTGCCGTCCACGTCGTCGATCGCCTGCTGGATCGAGGCCTCGTATTCGGTCAGGAAATCCGCCACCGCCTGCGGGTTTTCCTTGGCAAAATCGGTGCGCACCGCGACGCAGCCCATCATCAGATCGCTCGCGCCGCCCGCGGCCTTTTCCCATTCCTCGGTCATATTCAGCACGACGTTCAAATCCGCATTATTCAGCTTGGCCGTGGTCACCACCGGTTCCGGCACGAGGGCCACCTCCGCTTCGCCCGTGGCGAGCAGGGTCGCCAGCTCGTCGTTTTCCGAACGGAATTCGATGGTTACGTCCTTATCCGGATCCAGTCCGTTTTTCTCCAGCACATAGCGCAGCACGTATTCCGGATTGGCACCCTGGCCGGTGGAATAGATGGTCTTGCCCTTCAGATCGGCCACGCTTTGGATGGAATCGCCGTTCTCCATGATATACAGCACACCCAGCGTATTGACCGCCAGCATCTGCACCTCGCCGTTCGTCTTGTTGTACAGCGCGGCGGCCAGGTTGGTGGGCACCGCGGCAATGTCCACCTCGCCGGTGCTCAGCTTGGCCTGCGCCTCCTCCGGGCCGGACATAACCGTGAAGGTATAGGTGTTTTTGGTCGTCTTATCGTCGCTCGCCTGCATGAGACCCACCATGCCGATGCCGGTGGGGCCCTTGATGCCCGCCACCTTCATTTCGACGGGCGCCGGCGCTTCCGATGCGGCCGAGGAAGGCGCCGGTTCATCCGGTGAAGCACACCCGCCGAACAGAGATGCCGCGAGCAGCACCGCCCCGCACAGGGCGGCAATGGATTTGATTTTCTTCATACTACAACTCCCTTTCTGGATACAGCCATATGGGCTATGGCTTATCGATAAAAATAGACCGTCCCTCCCGGCGGATAAACCCGCTGGCGCGCAGCGCATCGAGCGAACGGTATAAGCTTGACCGGCCGATGTTGAGCATCTGAGCCAGCTCGCTCATGCTCCCCGGCAGCCGGACGCGGCCGTCCTCCCCGCGGTTATCGAGCAGATACCGCTGCAGCCGCTCGTCCGCCGGGCCGGCCGTAAAGCCCGCGATCTTCTCGTTGAGAAACCGGATACGCCCGGTCAGAAAGCGAATGTAATTTTCCGCAATGGAAAAATACGTGCGCATCCAGCCGACCACCTGTTCCTGCGAGAGAAATAGCACAACGGCCGCCTTCCGTGCGGCGATTTCGGTGACGTAGGCCTCCCCCTCGCCGAACAGCGCCGCCGCGCCGAACACATTGCCCGGCAGCAGCCGGTTCATCACCACCCGGGGCCCCTCCCCATCCTGGCGGTAAACCTGCGCCTCGCCCTCCAGCAGCAGGCCGAGCGCCCGGCGGAAGGCGTGGGAAGAATAGATGCTTTCCCCTTTTTCAAAGCGGACGGGCTGCGGCGCATCGCGCCAGAGATCTTCCCGCTCCGCATCTGTCAGGCCGTCGAGCAGAAACAACCGTTCTGCCACCCGGCGCATCGCGGGCGTCATCGCCGTTTCCTTCATACACGCCTCCAAAACCGCGGGACCGGCGGGCGTCAGCCGGGTGCGGAAACGGGCGCCTGGCCTGTTCCGTTTGCCGTGTCCCGCCATCGGATATGCCGTTTCTGTCCCATATGGGACAGATTTAGTATACCAGATATTTTGCAAAATACAAGAGCGGAAAGGCGGAATTGTTAAAAAAATAACTTTTTCGTAGACACAGCCAATATTTATCCGATTCTTGCTTGTTTTTTTTCGGATTTCCGTGTATGATAGTCATGGAAAGTACGGGAAAGGCGGCGAAAAGGATGCGCGGCATGCGAAATATACGCAGAAAAACGAGTTATACCGAGGCACGGGAAATTCTGAAGCAGGCACCGTATGGGATTTTATCCACCACATGCGACGACGGCCTGCCTTACGGCGTGCCGCTGTGCTTTGCCCTTTCGGGAAATTCCATCTATTTCCACTGTGCGCCGGAGGGGCAGAAGCTGGACAACCTCATGCACGACAGCCGCGTGTGCTTCACGGCGGTGCTCGGCGCGGAGAACCAGGCGGAGCGCCTGACCATGCACTATCGCAGCGCCATGGCGTTCGGCACCGCCCGCATCGTATACGGCGAGGATGAACGGGCGGCGGGGCTGCGCCTGCTGTGCGACAAATACGCCCCCGACATGGAACCGGCCGCGCGGGAGGCCTATTTCAAGCGCCATATGCCCGATACGCTGGTGGTGCGCATGGACGTCGAATACATCGACGGAAAGAAAAACGAATAAGCAGCATGCAAGCAGCGGAGCAAACCCTTCCGCTGCTTTTTTCATCCAGATTCTGGCGGCGGGCTTTGGCACATAATTGCACACCAAAAACGCACACTAACCTAAACCGTGCAATCCGCATGCAGAAAGGATGAAAATCTCATGATTAAAAATACCGTGGAAGCGCCGCTGTGGCCTTCCATATCGGCCGCCCCGGCGCAGTATCCCTGGCTGGCTGCAGACGAAAGGTGCGAGGTGGCCGTCATCGGCGGCGGCGTGACGGCTGCCATGTGCGCCATGCGCTTCGCCGAGGCGGGCATCGATACCCTTCTCGTCAGCGCCTCGCCCATCGGCTTCGGCGCCTCCGCCGGTTCGAGCGGGATGATGACCGTGGCGGGGGACGACTGTCTGTGCGGCTTGATGGATGCGATTGGGGCCGAGCGCGCCATGGAGGCCGCCGACCTGCTGCGCGAATCGCTGAAAAACCTCGAGACCTTCTGCAGCGAGGCGGGCGCCGCCTGCGGCTTCCGCCGCAAGGACAGCCTGCTCTATACCGCCAGCGCCGAAGGGGTGGCCCGTCTGCGCCGGGAATATTCGCTGCGCCTGCACAACGGAATCGAGGTGGAATGGCTCGATCCCGACACGGCGAGCCAGCAGTTCACCTTCCCCATGGCGGCGGGGGTTTACACCAAAAACGAAGCGGCGCAGGTGGATCCCTATCAGCTGACCCATGCGCTGGTGCGCGCCGCCCAGCAGAAGGGCGCGCGCATCTACGAAAACACGGCGGTCAGCGTCATGCGGCCGCCGGAGGAGGGCGTTACCACCCTCGATTGCGCCACCCATCACCGGGTGCAGGCCCGTTACGTCATCGTGGCGGCGGGTATGGACACCCAGCGGTTCTGCGGCGGGCTGGCCCAGGCGGGTACCACCTACCTGCTGGCGACCGAGCCGGTGGAAGGGTTCGCGGGCTGGCGCGGCACCTGCCTGATCCACCGCGAAGGGGATACCCGGCAGTATATCACCGTCACGCCCGATCGCCGGCTGCTCATCGGCGGGCTGGACAGCGGCGTGCTGGACGAAAAGGGGCGGGTGGCGCGCCTGATTCACCTGCAGAGTCTGGCGGACAAGCGCTACCATGCGCTGGCGTACACCCTGCGCGAGATGTTCCCCGCCATCCGGGGCATCACCGCCGAATACGTCTGGGCGGCGCGCGACGGGCGCACGGCGGACGGCCTGCCCGTCATCGGCCGGCTGCCCGACAGCAGCCAGACGGCCTATGCCCTGTGCTGCGGCGACAACGGTATCCTCTATGCCGAGGCGGCCGGCCGGCTGCTGCTCGCGCAGTACCAGGGGCAGCAGAACCATCTGCTTGGCCTTTTCTCCCCCAACCGCGAATGGCGGGTCAAACGATAACCGATCCCGATCGGCCAAAAGGAGGCGCTGCGGACAGCGCCTCCTTTCAGTCTGTCGAAAAAGTCCATTCGCAAAAAATAATATACAAAAAGTTTTCGCCCGCCTTTTTCAAAAGGCGGTGGGGTCAAGGGGCAAAGCCCCTGTCGTCCTCCGCAGAGGACGAAATTTT
>CABSLQ010000106.1 GCA_902478605.1 uncultured Oscillospiraceae bacterium | reverse complement strand
TTACCCGACCTACGCCCTTAGCAGGGGCGCCTCGTCACCAACTTGAGTACTTCTCCATATGGTCAGCCGGTTGCGGTGAGCAACCGGTTTTCCTCTTCTGTTGTGTTGCGCTTAAACCAGACGGTGGACAAGCTCCTCCGTCTCCCCTTCCAGCAGATGGATGGGAGGGATCTCGATCATCGTATAGCAGCCGGGCGCCTGTTTCTTCACCGCGCGAGCAGCCGCTACCAGGATCTGTCCCGTCAGGGCCGGATTATTGATTTCCATCGTGAAGCGCATGCGCTGACTGTGCGTTCCGCCCGACACGCCTTTGCGCGTCAGATCCACGCCGTGGCCCATATCCTTGAGCGCCTCCACGTCTTCCACCTGCAGCACATGGGTCTCGTCGTGCCGGAAATAGTCATCCGCCTTGATGGCCGCCGCCACCGTTTCGAAATCGTATCCCTTTTCAAGCTCGACATACACCATCCGGCGATGGATTCCCGTTCCAAGAGGAATGGTCATGGACAGGGCATTTTTCACGCCGGCAATCGCCTTGACCGCCACGGTGTGCCCCATGCTCATGCCGGGACCAAAGTTGGTATACGTCAGCCCGCGGGGCGCCATGGCTTCCAACAGGGCGCGCACCATGGAATCGGTACCGGGATCCCAGCCGGCGGACATAATCGCCGCGGCTCCATGGGCCTTGGCCACATCGTCCAGGCGGCGGCGCACCTCTACGACCTGCGTATGGATATCAAAGCTGTCCACCGTGCAGATCCCTTCTTGCAGCAGCGAAGCCGCCAGATCCGGGACCGCCCGGCTGGGAGAGCACAGGATGGCCACATCCACATCGGATAGTTCCGCCACATCGCGCACAACCGGGATATTATCCAGCGATCCGGCCGCCAAGCTGCGGCTGACCACGCCGGCGACAGCAAAATCGCCGCTCGCCAGCAGCGCTTCCAGCACCGCGCGGCCAATATTCCCATATCCAACGATACATGCACGCAACATACGGTGAACCACCTCAAAAGCAGGCTGCCCGTCCTCTCGGCCGGAGAAATGTGGCGGAGAGGAAGGGATTCGAACCCTTGGCTCTGACGAGTCACTGGTTTTCAAGACCAGCTCCATAAACCGCTCGGACACCTCTCCGTGTCAAGTGACGGTCATTATCATAGCATTTTTACCTGACGTTGTCAATACTTGGCGCGCCCTTTTTTCAACCCCTTGGGCGCCGTATCGGCGCCCCTGGTTTGCCCGCTACCGCGGCAATCCGTTCCCGCCCGGGCCGCTATGCCGGCGACCGCTATCAGCAGGATGCTGAACAGCAGAAAAGCGGCCGTTTCCCCGGCGGCGAAGGGCTCACCCGGAGGGAAGAGAAACCATTCCTCCCCGGTGAACAGGCCAAACAGGGACAGCACCAGCAACAGTGCCCCGCTGACCGGCTGCCCGATACGCCTTCCCCAACGCGGAAACGGCCACGCCAACACACCCGGCAGCGCGCCCAAAAGCGCAAACCGCCAGAGCGTTTCATCCAGGCAGTACAAGACGAGCAAATCCAGCCAACCCCCCGCCGCGCCCGCGGCGACAGGCTGCCCCACCGCCGGAAATCGCCAGCATACACCGGCCAAGCCGCCGCCCAGCAGCACACAACCTGCAGCGGCGAAGGGCACGGACAGCCGCATCAGGCCGGCGGCCCCCCACAGCGCCGCTGTAAGCAGCACGGCCCCGCTCGCACACCAAAGCCGGCCAACCGCCTGCCCGCCCAGGCAAAGCAGCAGGCCCAGCACACACCCGATCAGCAGCAGCGCGTCCATACCCTTTTCCTCCCATCTGCCGGCAGGCAGCTTTCGGAAATAGTATGGCCCCGGGCGCCAAAATCATTCTTGCGGCAAGAAGGTGATCTCGCCCGCACGGTAATACCCCACGATTAGCTGGACCACCCGATCGTAGCTGAAAATCCCGGCCTCATCCCCCTGCGAGGCGATGAAGCCGTTGTTGATGGAGGAGGAGACGTCCTGCACCTCTCCCTCAAACTGATCCCAATAGGCGTTGCGCTGTCCCAAATCCCGCTTCACGCCGTCCGAGCAGTATTCCCGTGTCACGGCCCACATATCGGTGTCATAATCATACAGCGCATTGGAGCAATAGATATATGCCATCAGGTACCCGGAATACCGAAAATCCGCCGAATCGCTGTGGGTGGCGGTCAAATACGCGAAGAAATTGCATTCATCCTCACGGGCGAATCCGCGCGTGTGAGCCAGCTCATGCGCCGCCGTGGCGGGAATCTCGCTGTCCGGCACATCGATGTTGACGTTCGCCTCCACCAGCATGGGAAAGTACATACCTGTGATGCCGGTATACGACCACCAGTGGGACAGCATCACCGGCTTCGCCCGCCATACGCCCCCCCATAGAAAAGGATAGGTATCGTCCATACGGCGGTACCCCTCATCCGCCAGACGCAGGATATCCGTTTTGGACACCGACAGCACGGTGCAGCCCTCTTCATCCTCGGACAGGTTCTCCCGTTCGGCGGAGGCACGCCGCGCCAAGTCGATGCACACCTGCTGCAGATATTCCGGTGACTGGATCGTGGTATCCAGCCCCATCAGTTCCGCGGCGGGCAGGCGATAAAAATTGGCCCCGTGCAGCAGCATATAGGAAAGCGCCGCAAAGGACAGCACCCAGCCGATCCCCTTGCCGGCACGGGCCAGCACCCGTCCGCGGCTCTCCGCCGCACGCAGCCGGCGTATGAGCAGCACGATGAGCAGTACGGCGAGGGGCAGCGCCAGAATCACCAGCAGCTCGGTAAAGGAAACGGGGAAAACGGCCAGAAACCCGCCCACCGGCACCGAAATCACGCGGAAAATACCGCGGGAAAAAACCGTTTCGGTGAAATGCGGAAAATGCGGCAGCAGCTTAAAAAGCAGCAGCGCAAGCAGGGCCGGAAGGAGAAACAGGCCGTGCCGCATGCCGCGCAGAACACGCTTCATCACAATCATCCATCCCTTCATACGCGCAGAAAACCCGTTGCCGTTGTATGCCATATAGCTTAGTATACTGTTTTTTCTTTCATCTGCCAAGTCCCCCTTCGGCATATTTCCGCTCGAAAAAATGGGAAAATCCTCTTTTCAAAGTGTAAAAAAGCGTGTATACTGGGTCTTATGATTGTTCTGGATTATAGTGCGGCAGCGGAATCACCAATGTAACCAAGTACGTGGAGCAACAGGAGGTGACGCCGCCGAAAAAGTCGGCGTTTTCCAAACAACATGCACGCTGTACCAGGCGGAATTGCGCGGCCGGACATGTCCGCTTGATTTCCCTGCGGCTACCGGAGGAGAGAACTGCAACATGACACTATCACTGCAGGAATTCATGGCTGGGCTGCTGAGCAGCCCACTGCTCGCCGTCACCGTGCTGCTCACGCTGGGGGTGATATTCGTCAACGGCTGGACCGATGCCCCCAACGCCATTGCCACCTGTGTATCCACCCGTGCCATGGGCCCCCGTGCGGCTATTTTGATGGCCGCGGTATTCAATTTTCTGGGTGTGCTCGTGATGAGCCTCATCAACGCCTCGGTGGCCGAAACCATTTTTAACATGGTGGATTTCCACGGGGACAGCCATCTGGCCATTGTGGCCTTATGCGCCGCCTTGTTTGCCATTGTCCTTTGGGCGGTGGCCGCCTGGGCATTCGGCATTCCCACGAGTGAAAGCCATGCCCTCATCGCGGGGATTTCGGGCGCCGCCATCGCCCTGCAGGGAGGTCTGCAGGGCATCAACGGAAGCGAATGGCTCAAGGTGCTGTACGGCCTTGTGCTGTCCACCTTGCTGGGATTTGGCACCGGCTGGGCCATGGCCAAGCTGACCGCCTTCTTCTGCCGCAATATGGATCGGCGCAAAACCACCCGCTTTTTCCGCGGCGCCCAGATTGGGGGCGGGGCGGCGATGGCCTTTATGCACGGCGCCCAGGACGGACAAAAATTCATGGGCGTCTTCATGCTGGGCGTCTGCCTGGCAGGGGGCAACGCCGAAGTGTCCGAATTTCAGATCCCGCTGTGGCTGATGATCCTCTGTTCGGTGGTCATGGCGGTGGGCACCTCCATCGGCGGCTATCGCATTATCAAGGCGGTCGGCATGGACATGGTCAAGCTGGAAACCTATCAGGGATTTGCGGCGGACGCGGCCGGTGCCTTATGCCTGCTTATCTCTTCACTGGCCAGCTTGCCCGTCAGTACAACGCATACCAAAACCACCGCGGTGATGGGCGTGGGCGCGGCCAAGCGGCTCTCCGCCGTCAAATGGAGCGTGGTCAAGGAGATGGTACTCACCTGGGTGCTCACCTTCCCCGGCTGCGGCCTTATCGGATACCTGATGTCACGTCTGTTTATGCAGATATTTTAAGCGGGAGGATGCATTCGTATGGGAAAGAAAAAACATGACACCGACTATTTCGACATGTTTGTGCGGGGCGCCAAATTTGCCTGTAAAGCGGCCGATATGCTGAAAAGCACGCTGCAGGCTTATGATCCGGTGACGCTGCCGGATCGTATGCAGGAAATGCACACGATCGAACACGACGCGGACGAGGCCAAGCACGACATGATGAGCGAGCTGGCCCGGGCTTTCATCACCCCCATTGAGCGGGAGGATTTCATCCTGCTGCTGCAGGAGATCGACAACCTGACCGACGCCATTGAAGACGTGCTGATCCGCATGTACATGTTCAATATTCTGTCCGTCCGGGCGGAGGCACTGGATTTTACGGATATCATCGTACGCTGCTGCGCCACACTCAAAGAAACCCTTAAAGAATTCCGGCATTTCCGGAAATCCTCCTCCATCAAGGAAACCATCGTGGAAATCAACCGGCTGGAAGAGGAGGGCGACGCCCTGTATACCCAGGCGGTACGGAAATTGTACCTGGAATCCCACGATCCCATTGAGCTGAGCGTCTGGCGCGAACTGTTCGATCGGATGGAAAAATGCTGCGACACCTGCGAGCATGTTGCCAACGTGGTGGAAGGCGTTATGATGAAAAACGCCTGAATGGAGGCATTACATTGGACTTTTCTCTGCGTCCCTGGCAGGCGGACGATGCGGCCAGCCTGCTGCAGTATGCCGCCAGTTCCCGTGTGGCGGCCAACCTGCGTGATACTTTCCCGCATCCGTACACGGCGGCGGACGCCGCCTGGTTCCTGGACGACTGCGCCAGGGCGGACGATGCCCACGACTGCCGCCGGGCCATTGTGGTGGACGGCCGGGCCGTGGGCGGCATCACGCTGGTGCGTTTGGACGACGTATACAGCAAAACTATGGAAATCGGCTATTGGCTGGGAGAACCTTTTTGGGGGCGGGGGATCATGACCGCCGCCGTGCGGCAGGTCTGTGCTCTGGCCTTTGCCCGCGGCGATGTGGAACGCATTCAGGCGGCCATCTTTGCCCGCAATGCCGCTTCCCAGCGGGTGCTGCAAAAGGCGGGCTTCACCCTGGAAGGCGTGCTGCGCCGCAGTGTGTATAAAAACGGCGAGCTGATGGATTCCTGTATGTATGCGCTGTTGAAGCCATAAGAAAAGCGGCCTCCTGGGAGGCCGCTTCAGCTTGTCAAAGAAGTCGCCAAAAGGCGGCTTTTTTGGTATAATGGAGAGG
>CABSLQ010000105.1 GCA_902478605.1 uncultured Oscillospiraceae bacterium | reverse complement strand
ACGGCATCCTTGACAGCGCCAGCCGTGCTTGCTGTGTGGCAGTCAAGTCCGGCTTACGCCGAACTATTTTTATTCATGCGGGTGTCCAACTTGCACTTGCAATTTGCGGGATTTTTTTATTTATTGGGGAAAAAGCTGCTGCATAACCGTTTCCAACCGCGTTCGCAGCCGGTATACGCGCTGGTACAGCGTGTTTTCCGAAACGTGATAGATGTCCGCCAGATCTTGGCAGGGAATGCGCCGGAGAAAATACTGTTCAAACAGCTGGATTTCCGATTCCTTCAGGTGGGCGTACAGCCGATCCAGTACCTCCCGCTCGGTCAGCCGCGGGTCCAGCTCCAGATCCGGCTGATACGACAGCTGGGGTTCGTCGGCAATTTCCTCCGTGCTGCCGTAATATTGGAGACAGTGCTGTTCCCTCTGGGCGATCCGCAGCTGCCTCCTGGCAATGTGCCGTGCTGTACGGAACAGCCAGGCCTTGACACGGTCGGGATCCGCAAAATGCAGGTCGCCGTCTGCCTGCTTCTTCACAAATGTCAGAAAGGTTTCCTGGCAGCAGTCCTTTGCCAAAATCTCGTCGCATTCCGTAATGACGTAGCAGTACTTGAGCACATCCGGATAGTCGCGTTCCAACAATTCACGAATCTGTTGATCAGAGAGTTCGTCCATAAGCCGTTCCCCCCTTTCGGCAAAATCCGATCCAGTATAGCATATTTTGTATCCCAATTCCAGATAGGATAAAAAATTTCCACAAAGTGCCGTCCGAAAATAAAAAATCCGCTGCGGGATTGTAATGGACGGCCAATTCCGGTATACTGAAGCTATCAACGGCACGGGGGAGGGATTGGATGGACAGGCAGCAGATTCTTCGTATCAACGAATTGGCGCGCAAGGCCAGGGAAGAGGGGCTGTCCCCGCAGGAGAAGGAGGAGCAGCAGGCGCTGCGCCAGGCGTATATCCGGGCCTGCCGGGAAAACCTGCGTGCGCAGCTGGAGGCCGTGGTCCTTGTCGACGAGGACGGCCGGCAGACGCCGCTGCGGCGCGCAGAGCCGGGCGGCGGAACCATGTGAGGGCTATTGTATTCTGTGCCCGGGTATAGTATAATAAATGGAATTCCTGCCGCCGGCGGGAATCCATTCCATAGGATTTAAAAAGGGAGGCTGTATTCATGGATAAGCTGCTGAAATTGCTGGACACCAACGCCCGTTTGACCAACGCGCAGCTGGCGGTCATGCTGGATACGACGGAGGATGCCGTCGCGGCGCAGATCGCGGCGTGGGAGAAAAGCGGTGTTATTCGTGCATACAAGGCCCTGATCGATTGGGACCGCACCGATCGGGAATATGTCACGGCCGTCATCGAGCTGCGCGTCACGCCCAAGAAGGACCTGGGCTTTGAAGGCATCGCCGAAACCATCATGCGTTTTGAAGAGGTGGAAACCGTCTATCTGATGTCGGGCGGGTATGATCTGTCCGTCATCGTCAACGGCCGCACCTTTAAGGAGGTGGCGATGTTCGTCGCCAGGCGGCTTTCGCCGCTGGATTCCGTGATTTCCACCGCCACCCATTTTGTGCTGCGCCGGTATAAGGAAAAGGGCGTGCTCTTTTTGGGGGAGGAAAAGGATGAGAGAGGAGTCCAGTGATCCCATGCAATACGATGAGCTGCTTAATCAGACGGTGCGCGTGCTCAAGCCCTCGGGCATCCGCCGGTTCTTCGATATCGCCAACGAAATGGAGGACGTCATCTCCCTGTCGGTGGGCGAACCGGATTTTTCCACCCCCTGGCATATCCGCCAGGAGGGTATCCGCACGCTGGAGGAGGGCAAAACCTGGTATACGCCCAACGCCGGGCTGCTGAAGCTGCGCGAGGCGATTGCGGCGTATACATACCGGCACGGCGGGGTGACCTATTCCCCCAAGGAGGAGATCCTCGTGACGGTGGGCGGCAGCGAGGCGATTGACCTGGCGCTGCGCGCCCTGCTCAATCCCGGGGACGAGGTGCTCATCCCCGAGCCGAGCTTTGTCTGCTACGATCCGCTGACCCGGATGGCGGGCGGCGTGCCCGTGCCCATTGTCACCCGGGCACAGGACGCCTTCCGCCTGACGGCCCAGGCGCTGCGCGCGGCCATCACCCCGCGCACCAAGGCGCTCGTGCTGCCCTTCCCCAACAACCCCACCGGCGGCGTGATGCGCCGGGAACATCTGGAGGAAATCGCCGCGGTGCTGCGCGGGACCAATATCCTGATTCTGTCGGACGAAATCTACGGCGAGCTGACCTACGGCGGGCAGGAGCATGTGAGCATCACCGAAATCCCCGGCATGCGGGAGCGCACGCTGCTCGTCAAGGGGTTTTCCAAGGCGTTCGCCATGACGGGCTGGCGCCTGGGCTACGTCTGCGGGCCCGCCCCGCTGATGGCCGCCATCATCAAGCTGCACCAGTTTGCCCTCATGTGCGCGCCCACCACGGCGCAGTACGCCGCCATTGAGGCGATGGAACACGGGGACGAGGACGTGGAGACGATGCGCGCCGAATACGACGTGCGCCGCCGCTTCATTGTGGACGAACTCAACCGGATGGGCCTGACCTGCTTTGAGCCGGAGGGGGCGTTTTATGTCTTCCCCTCCATCCGGGCCGCCGGCATGTCGTCGGAGGATTTCTGCCAGCGGCTGCTCAAGGAAAAGCACGTGGCCGTGGTACCGGGGACGGCCTTCGGCGACTCGGGCGAAGGGTTTGTCCGGGTGTCCTACTGCTATTCCCTCAAGCACATCACCGAAGCGATGGAGCGCATGCGCGCCTTCCTGAAAGAACACGGAGCAGCGGTATGAATTTGACGGATAGGACGGGCCGCGCGCAGGAGCTGGTCCTCCTCGCGCCCGCGAAGATCAACCTGACCCTCGACGTGACGGGGCGGCGGGACGACGGGTATCATCTCATCGAGACGATTATGCAGACGGTGGATTTTGCCGATCGCGTTGCCGTGCGCCTGGGAGGGGAGCCCGGCGGCATCCGGCTGCGTCTGTCGGACGCTTCGTTGCCCACCGACGCCCGCAACACGGCGTACCGGGCGGCGGCGGCCTTTCTCGCGGCGCTCGCGCAGCGGGAGATGGAACCGGTCGGGGTGGAGATAGCCATTCACAAGCATATTCCCATTCAGGCGGGCCTCGCCGGCGGCAGTGCGGACGCCGCCGCCGTGCTGGTGGCGCTGAACCGGCTGACCGACGCCCGGCTGACCGATGAGGAGCTGTGCGCGCTGGGCGAAACGGTGGGGGCGGACGTCCCCTTCTGCATTGTGGGGGGCGCGGCGCTGGCCACCGGAACGGGGACCATCCTGTCGCCGCTGCCGCCGCTGCCCGCCTGCCCGCTTGTCATCGCCAAGCCGGCCGCGGGCGTTTCCACGCCGGAGGCGTACCGCCGCATCGACGCGGCCGACATTCTGCACCGCCCGCACACCTCCGCCGTGGCGGACGCGCTGTGCGCCGGCGAGCTGGCCGCGGTGGGCCGCGAACTGTGCAACGTCTTTGAGGAGGCGCTCGACCTCCCCGCCGTGCGCGTCATCAAGGAGGAGATGCGCCGGTACGGGACGCTCGGCTGCCAGATGACGGGGAGCGGCACGGCGGTTTTCGGCCTGTTCGAAGAGGAGGGGGCGGCGCGCCGCTGCGCGCAGGCGCTCGCACCGCTGTGCCCCACGGTGCGGCTGTGCCGCCCGTGCCCCGGCGGGCCCTATGCCGCGTAAACGGCCTGGCGTGGACAGGAAGCCATCCTTTCCGTCCGGCACGGCGGAAAATACAGGTTAAGAAGGGAAACGATATGCCGCAGCACATTGTGGTAACCGAATACGATCCCGCCTGGCCGCGCCTTTTTCGGGCGGAGGCCGCCGTGATTAAGCGCATACTGGGGTACAACTGCGTGGCGGTGCATCACATCGGAAGCACGGCGGTTTTCGGCCTGGCGGCAAAGCCCATTATCGATATCCTGCCCGTGGTAACCGATCTGGGGGCGGTTGACCGGGCGGCGCCGGCATTCCAAGACATCGGTTACGAATATTTGGGCGAGTTTGGCATTGCCGGCAGACGGTATCTGCGCAAGGGTGGGGATGAACGCACCCACCAGATCCACATTTTCGCCCGGGATAACCAGGAGGCGATCCGCCGGCATCTGGCCTTCCGGGATTATCTGCGCACCCATGAAGACGTGCGAAACGCCTATGCTGCACTAAAAAAACGGCTGGCCGCCGCCCATCCGTACGATATCGATGGATATGGCGACGGGAAAGAGGCGTTTGTCAAAGCGGTGGAGGCGGAAGCGCTGCGCTGGAAGGCGGAAACCGCCGCCGCAGAATAAAATGGAAAAATTTGTATAACCGCGGAAATCCCGTCCATACTGTCTGCGTAACAAAGGCAGAAGGACGGGATTTTTCTATGAAACGATGGATGAAAGCGATCGCCTGTGCGCTGATTGTCAGTCTGGCGCTGTCCCTTTGCGGGTTCAGCGGGCAGTGCAACGAAATCCGGGATAAGGTGCTGCGGCTGCATATATTGGCCAACTCGGACAGCCAGGCGGATCAGCAGCTCAAGCTCAAGGTACGCGACGCGGTGGTGGCGGAAGCGGCCGATCTCTTCGAAAAGGAGCACGATGCGGGCGAGGCGCTGGCCGCCGCGCAGGAAAAGCTGCCGCAGCTGGTGGCGGCGGCACAGCAGGTGGTATATGACGAGGGCTATACCTATACGGTGGAGGCGTGCCTGTGCCATATGTACTTCACCACGCGGCAGTATGAAACGGTGAGCCTGCCCGCCGGCATGTACGACGCCGTCCGCTTCACCATTGGGGAGGGCGCGGGGCACAATTGGTGGTGCGTGGTATACCCGCCGATGTGCGTTTCCGCGGCGACCCAGAGCGAGACGCTGTCCGATGTGCTGAACGAAAAGCAGGCGGACATCGTCACCCAGCCGGCCCAGTATGAGGTGCGCTTCAAGGTGGTGGAGCTTTTTGAAGGGCTGACCCATTGGCTGCGCAGCTGGTTCGGCGGCGGGGAGGACGTTTCCGCCGCCACGGCGGAAAGCGGCGGTTAAAGGGGAGGGGCCGGCCCGCCGCGCACCGTTGATACGGTATCCGGCGGTCGGCGAACACGGCCCGCGGGCCGGTCTCCAGACCGCGGGCGCGCGGTGCGGAACCCGCCGCCGGCCGCATCGTGCGGCGGGATAGCGGCATGGGCCTTTTTTCGAGCAAAAAGTTTTAAAAATTGCCGAATTTCCCCTTGACAATTGAACGGGGATATTGTATTATAGTCAGGCGGTTCGGTTCGCCGGACCTGCTGCTTGGATATGCGCCATTAGCTCAGTTGGTAGAGCACCTGACTCTTAATCAGGGTGTCCCGGGTTCGAGTCCCTGATGGTGCACCATACGGCCCGTTGGTCAAGTGGCCTAAGACTCCGGCCTCTCACGCCGGCAACACGAGTTCGAATCTCGTACGGGTCACCATAGTCGGTGCCGATGGCGGTGGGGGTACACCCGTTCCCATCCCGAACACGGCAGTTAAGCCCACTTGCGCTGAAAATACTTGGCTGGAAGCGGCCCGGGAAAATAAGCAGGTGCCGACACAAAAAGGACAGGTTGTCTATCCGAGACAACCTGTTTTTTTCTTCTTTGTGGCTCACATGGGTCCGGCAGGATCCAGCTGTTCATGGACCGTTCCGCTCCCTTCCGGCGTACCGCCGCAGAAAATTGTCCTGCCGTGCTGCTGGCGTTTCTGATACCGTTCGATAAAGGCATAGTGATAGGCAAATGGGCCGGCATGCAGCGGAGCGGGGGGCGGGCGCCGATATCCAGCAGGGCGTTGCCGTGCTGGATGGCGGGCCGGGCCGTCCCGGTGGAAGATGCCTCTCCCGGCTTGGGCCATGTTGCACGCATAAAAAGATAAAAAGTTTTTGGAAAAGCCTTGACAAAAAGGCGGGCACGATGTATACTACTTCAAGTCAGTGCCGATGGCGGTGGGGGTACACCCGTTCCCATCCCGAACACGGCAGTTAAGCC
>CABSLQ010000104.1 GCA_902478605.1 uncultured Oscillospiraceae bacterium | reverse complement strand
AGTACTTCTATTTTCCTACATCAGGGGGTACTTTGTCACTGTCCGTTTTTACTGGTTCGGTTCATTTACGGCAGGGGGCCTATTTTTTATGTACGTTCCAGGAAATCCACCATAATCGAGTTGAAATGCATGCCGTCCAGATCCGGCTGAATATCGGCCTCGGCCTTGGAAACCAGGAGCCGCAGCGGCTCGCCCAGCTCTTTCAGCCGTTCGGCGGAAGCACCGCCGGCTTTCTCGGCCAGGGCATAGGCCAGCGGTTCATAGATTTCGGTCGATACCCGGAGCACCCGCCAGGCGCGGTCGCACCCGGCAACCTCGGCGGCAGCCTGCGCGGCCGCAATGCGGGGCGCCATGTCCCGGACAAAGGCGCCGGCCTGCCGGAACCGCTGCACGTAGTCCGCCGCCGTAAGCCCTTCATCCTGCCCGCGCATGTAAGCGTGGGAGAAGAGGTCGGACACCCCCTGCAGATATTCCAAAGCCAGCCCCGCCTGCGGGCCAAAGGCGGCTTCGAAATACTCATCCAGCAGCTCGTCGAAGGAAACGGACGTGTCGAAAAGCACACGGCCCATTACATACTGTCCAAGACCAGAGGGGAACCCGGCCCGGGTCAGCTGACAGCTCATTAGGCCGTTGAGGCCCATTTTCTTGAGAGAGACGCAGTCATCGTACAGGACCTTGGCCAGCCGCACGCCGCCGATTTCCCTGTCGATGTCCCACATGAGATGATAGTCGAAATCAAAGCTGTCCCCTTTGAAATGCTGCTGCCAGTGATGCAGGAAGGCCAGGTTTTCCTTTAAACCGGAGGGGAACTTCATTTGGTTGCGGACGTACGGGGGAAGCGGTTCGTCCGGATCCACGGCGTCGGCCTCCTCCGGCGAGTAAAACGGACTGGTATAGGTTCTGGTGATGGGGGCGAACATCATGATAAACCGATCCGGGTTGCGCAGCTGCTCGGAAACCGGCGGCCAAAGCAGCTCGAAATATATCAGAAATACCAGCCGCGTATCCAGACCCAGCGCCGTCAGCTTTTCGTCGATGTCGTTGAGCATCATGACATACCAATCCGTCTGCGAACGCGCCCGGCAGGCCTCGCACTCGCAGATGTTGTTGGCGTTATCGGCCAGCCAGATATGCAGAGCGGATATGTCGCGATGGGTGCGGGCATACTGGACGACTTCCTCCACAAAGCGCCGGCGCACCTCCGGATTGGAATAGCACAGGTTGGTATTCAGCGGCACACCGCCGAAAAATTCCCGTTTTCCGTTCACCTCGGCCAGCAGCGGGCGTATCTCCGGCGAGATGGCGCTGTCCTCCACGGTTTGCCAGCCGGTGGAGGGATACCCCAGGCACTCGCAGGTCCAGCCGTGCCCAATTTTATGGTACAGGAGCCCCCGCTTGTGAATCTCCTCTTCTACCTGGGCGACATACCGGCGGCTTTCTTCGATGGTATACGGAGCGGGCTGCAAAAAGGTGTTCCCCTCATGGGTATACCAGCGTTCAAAGAAGGTATGCCCTTCACGGAACTGCATAAAGTAGGAGTTAAAGCCGTTCTTGGGCAGCCAGTCGATCATATCCAGCACATTTTCCACGCAGGCCGCGCCTTCGATGCAGATCCCTCTGTGCCGCAGGGAGGCCTTTCCCGTAAAGTTGACGGTGCAGTCTGCCAGGGGCTTTGTGGGGATGACTTCCCCGCCTTTCCCGGGGGCAAAAAACCGGCAGCCGATCAGAGAAAGGAAACGGTACACGCCCAGCAGTATGCTGCGGGGGGTTGCGCCCGTAATGGTTCCGGCCCCCGCGCTGACGTCGATGCGGAAAGCGTCGTCATACGGGGAGGCGCCGTCGGCCGGCTCCTCAAGGTTCAGATGGATATTCGTCCCTTTTTCTCCCGTGATTTGCAGGAGGTACCGATCCAACTCTTCACGGGCAAAGTGCATGGTGTCCATATCGTGTTCTCCCTTCCGTTTTGTGTTGTCAGCGCCGCTGCGCTGCTGCGCAAGGTTTGGCACTCAGTATAACAGCTTAAAGGCCAAAAGTCAATGGCGTTTACAAATGCCGCTTACTTGAGGATATGAAACTGTAAAATCCATCAAAAACCGAGCCGCTGAGCGGGCGGATACCTTGGGGCAGAAAGGGTGGCGGGAGCAAGCCGGCGGGCAAGGACGCCGGAAGAGGGCAGGGGAGACGTAAAACAAAATCCGCCCCCTGCGCCGTACGCAGGGGGCGGATGAATCTGTGTGCAGGCCGCTGTCAAGCGGCAGGCAAAGCCGCAGGGCCGGAGGATACGCGGCAAGCAGGTGAAACCGGGAGCCGCATCAGGCGCCGCCGATTTCCTGAGAACCCGGCACCGTGATCTGCTTAAAAATCCAGTCGAGCCAGCTGCGCACGGTGGAAGAACGGCGGCCGATGGTGGAGTCGCTCAGCGGCAGATCCATCTCCCGCATAATGGCGCAGACCGATTCCTTATCGGGCACGCCGCCGATCTGCACGGCAAGGCCGAATGCGTGATAAAACACCTTTCGCTGGAGCACCTTGCCGATCAGGGCCAGATACTTCTGCTTGTGATGCATTTCCATAATGCGCTTGGCATCTTTTGTCAGCGCGTACTGCCGTTCGCCGTAGCCGTTGACATCCCGGACGATGAGATCGAGATATTCGCACGCGGCGACATAATAGCTGGTCTGGCGCGCATCGAAATCGTATTTGAGGGTCACGTCCTCCGGGGCGAGACGGCGCTCGTAGAGCACCGACAGGATGTCCACAATGCGGGAGAAGGAATCCGCCTGCGGAAAGGTCACGTTCGGCTCCGGCAGGGGCGTGGTGGCGTGCCAGACCTCGATAATGTCGTCGAGCGAAATGTCTTCGGCCGCGAAGGTGTAGGCGCGGTGTTCGACAAGCTGGATCGAATTATAAAAGTCCTTATCGTCGAAACGGTAGAGAAAAGCGTGAAAAACGTCGTTGGAATAGACAAGATAAATTGGCAGCACCGGCTTGGAAATCCGCGAACTCCAGAGCCGGTACGGATAATACAGCCGCCGGATAAACAGCTCCTCCGACGCCACGTTTTTGGCTTCGCACAGGCAGAGCAGATCCCGGCTTTCATACCCGGCGTCGATTTCCGTCTGCACATTGACGACGTTAATGCGCTGTTCGCCGGCGGGCAGGCGCGGGTTGAGTATACGGAAGGAAAAGGAGCCCGACATGGTGCGTCCGTCGATGGCGTATACCGCCTTATCGCGCATGATATCCTGTATGATGCCGCTTTTGTAGGCAAACTGGAGAGCGGATGATTCGCTGTACAGATCCGCCTGCTGCATATCGGACATGTCGGGAGTAGGCACCGGCTTCGGCTTTACAGGCTCATAGGGGATCTTAACGTGCGTGGTAAAGGAACCGATGACATATTCGTCCCGTGTGATGGGAAGAAGGGAAAAGCCATTCTCCCGGAAAATGCGCGGCAGCTGAATCGACTGATCGAATTTTACCATGGCGCGGGCGTCTTTCACCGTGTTGATCTCGGCCGCTGATAGACGGAAGGAGCCGTTGTGCGCCACACGATCGGCAATGTTGTGCCGATCGAACAGGATGTCCCACGCTTTGTCCACGCTGATGGTTTTGTCGCTCAATTGCATATCATTCCCCCCAAGGCTTCTATATAGGAAAAAACGGGCCGAAAAAAGAATCGGCCCGCCGGAATCACCAGTTCTTAATCAACACTTCGTCAACCGGACCGCGGCCGCCCGCGTTGGCGTTGATGGCGCGGCTGGCCTTTACGCGTTTGATGGAAAACCCCTTGTACAGCTTGCGGATAAAGGGCGTGTCCGCGTTGCTGAGCAGGCATTTCGTACCGCGCCCGCTGAGCATGGCAAAGGTATCGCGCAGACGCAGCTGCTCCTCTTCTCCGAATCCGCCGGCCTGATAGCCGGTGAAATTGCTTTTATCCGGGCTGTGATAGGGCGGATCAAAGTATACAAAGGCCTGGTTGTCCGCATCTTCTACCGATTGGGCGAAGTCGCCGTTCTGAATGGTGATGTCGTTCTCGTTCAGATACCGGCTGACCGCCCGCAGGCTTTCCTCGTCGAAAATGGCCGGGTTTTTATAGCGGCCATATGGGACGTTGAACAGCCCCTGCATGTTCACGCGGTATAACCCGTTGAAGCAGGTCTTGTTCAGGTAGATAAGCCGCGCCGCCTTCTGCACCGCTGGGAGGCTGGCAAAAGCCTCCGTATCCCTGTCCAGGCTGCGCAGTTTGTAAAAATAGGCTTCGCAGGTGTTCTGCTTATGCTGACGCAGCAGCTCGATAAGGGTGTCGATGTCATCCCGGATGGCCATATAGGTGACGATAAGCTGCTCGTTGTAGTCGTTGATGACAGCGCGGGGCGGCTGAATGGAAAACAGCACCGCACCCGCGCCCACAAACGGCTCATAATATGTGGCGTACTTCCGTGGAATATATCGCTGGATTTCCGACATCAGCTGTCTTTTGCCGCCGGCCCATTTCAGATACGGTCTCACCAATGGGTCAAAATTGGACATGTAGTATTACCGCCTTTAAATGACTTTGCCTATCCCGGAAGATGGCCATTACCAGTCTACCATGTTTGCGCCGTTTACGCAAGGCAAAGGTGGCGGTGCCGAGGTGAAATATAGCTTATGAGCCAGGCGGACAGCCGCCCGTTCCCTTATTTTTTCCGCCTCTGTGCGTCCATCGCGCTTTTATATTCTGCGAACGCGCCGATCATCTCCACCGTATTGTCAATACCGAGCACGCCGCTGTCCAGCGTCAGATGATAGCTGTCACAGCTGCCCCATTTTTTGGTGGCGTAAAAGTTGTGATAGGAGGCGCGCTTCTTATCCACCTTCAGAATGCGGTCGTTCGCTTCCTTTTCCGAAAGATCATACAGCGCACAGACCCGTTCGACCCGTTTTTGCAGTTCGGCGTGGATAAAAACGCTTACCAGATGCTCATAGCGGTGCAGCACATAGTCCGCACAGCGTCCCACGATCACGCAGCCGCCTTTTTCCGCCAGCTTTTGAATCGCCTCAAACTGCGCGAGAAAAACCTGGTGGTTCAGCGGCAGCTGGAAGGGACCGCCTCCACCCATGCCGTATGTACCCATGGACAGGGAATACAGCAGGCTGTTGGTCGGCACTTCGTCATAATTTTCCATGATGTCCCGTGCAATACCGCTCTGCCCTGCCGCCAGATCCAGCAGCTCCTTGTCATAAAAGGGGATGCCCAGTTTTTCCGACAATTTTTTCCCGATCTCATGCCCGCCGCTGCCGTACTGCCGGCCGATGGTAATGATGGTTCTTTCATGCATACGCAAAAGCCTCCTTCTGCATACTGTTGGTTTCCGTTTTCTCCCATACAGTATAGCGCAATTTCTTCAATTTGTATACTACTTTCCGGAAAATTTACAAATTAATAAAAAAATCGGGCATACCCATTGTGTAAACGCAACAGGTATGCCCAGAAACCCGGGCCGCGTCACCAGAACATCAGGAGGGCGTTTCGGACAGCTCCTCGACATCGGCGTGACGGGCGCGCAGACGCTTGTACAGATGATACCCGAAATCCAGCGGGAAATAAATCAGCGCCGCCATGACCATGACATTGCCCAGGGGGAGCGGAATAGCCCGCACGTACCCCATGACGAGTTTTTCCAACACCCGGAAATACAGCACGGCGAGCAGTCCCCAGCCGAGCGAGCTTTCCAGGCAAAGTATCCCTTTATAATTGAGCCGCTTATGGCTGTAATCCCACCAGAGGCTGCCGAACAGGCGGATCATCGCGAGCCCTGTCAGATATTCCAGAAGGGAGGCGATGACCACCCCGACCAAGAACAGAAGCAGCAGGTTATGCGAAAAGGGACGAAGCAGGGCGGGAAGGAACAGGGCCGCAAATCCGTAGATGATACAGAAGGGCCCTTTCATGAAACCGCGGTTGACAACCAGGTGCCGGGTTTCAATGGTCAGCACGATGCATTCCATCACAAAGCCAAGAAAGCTGAAGAGGATGAAGATATGGACGATGCGATAAAAATCCATACCGAGGACAGTGAAGTTCCACATTCAGGCCGCATCCTTTCTGCCGGCGATCGGCGCCGCTGCATTTTGCTCTTTCAGTATACCGAAGAAGGAACGGTGCGGCAAGGAAAATCTCTTTAAAAATTCCCTCATTTTCTTAAAAAACGCTTAATTCTGCAAAAAAAGCCGCTGCATTTTGAACCGCCCCAGTAAAACCGTACAATAGACAAAAGGCCCCCTATGTAGGAAAATAGAACTACA
>CABSLQ010000103.1 GCA_902478605.1 uncultured Oscillospiraceae bacterium | reverse complement strand
TCGGGATCCTCGCCGTCCTGCTGTCCTTCATCCGGAGAAAGTAACCCTGATTTTGAAACGGTAAGAAATTTTTATAAAATCAAATTACGCAAATTTAATTTACTTTTTACGCAGCCATGATAGAGAGCTAACAGAACGTATGGTATATTGTAGACGCAGACAAATGCAAGAAATCATTTCTGATTTGGAGGATGAAAGGATATGGAGCTCTCAAAAAAGCAGACGGCGACGCAGTCGCAAAAACTCATGGTCTTTGTATTGACCATGGCGCTGTATGGATTGGCAACCCTGTTTACCGAATTGATTCCCAGCTTTCAGGCTGGTATTGTGGAATTTTCAGTGGAATACTTCCTGTTTATCCCGCTGACGCTGGCCATGCTGTTTGACCCGCTTTCGGCGGCGCTGGGCGCGGCTACCGGCGAGCTGGTGTTCAGCGAGATCATGCTGGGCCAGTTTGGCGGCTTGGGCGAGCTGGAAAAATTTCTGACAGTAACCATTGGTGTGTATATTGCCGGGCGGATGGTAAAGAACCCGAAGAACTATAAAATGGTCGGCATCGCGGCCATTACTGGCACAGGGCTTCAGCTGCTGATGGGAACCGTCGTAGATATCCTGAAGGTACAGTTTGCCGTGGAGGATTTTGAAGCGGTAGCCGGCCTGCCGGAGAGCGTGTTTGCCACCGAAGGCTTTGCGTTCCTCAACGACCTGCTGTTCTCCGGTATCCTGTTCTGCCTGCTGCCCACCCTGTTTTTGGTGCCGAAGCTGTACGGCAAGATCGAGCCGCTGCTGGGGATGCGCCCGCGGGATGAAAAGACCTGGCTGGGCGGGATCAACGCCAAAGTTGTCATCGGCTGTATCGTTGCCTTTGCCGCAGCGGTCGGCGCCGAGCTTTTGGCTACCAGCGGCACTCCGCTGATCGAATGGGAAGCCGAGTGGGCGGAAAGCGGGACCGCGCTGGCGATCGGTCTTGTAGTTGCCGCCGTAATCGCTGTTGCTGCGATCGTTGCGCTAAAAGTCAAGGCTGGAAAGAAACAGGCGGAGGAACAATGAACATTATCGAGATAGAGAATTTGACCTATTCCTATCCCGCCGCAAAAAGTCCGATTCTGAAGAACATATCGCTTACGGTTGAAGAAGGGGACTTCCTGGCGGTCGTTGGGAACAACGGCTGCGGGAAGTCCACTTTTTGTAAAACCTTAAACGGGCTGATCCCCCACTTTATCGACGGCGATTTTGAAGGGACCGTCAAGGTGGGAGGAATCAACACCCTGGAATCGGATGTGGGGACGCTGGCCTGCAAGGCGGGATATGTCTATCAGGACTTTGAAAACCAGATCGTCCGCCCTACCGTGCTGGATGACGCTTCCTATGCCTGCTTGAACTACGCCATGCCGGATTATATCGAAAGAGGGCGGCGAGCGCTCTCCCTCTGCGGGCTGGAGGGACGGGAGGACGATTATATCTGGCAGCTTTCCGGGGGGCAGACACATCTGCTGGCGCTGGCGGGCGCCGTTTCCCTGCGGCCGGATATCCTGATCCTGGACGAGCCGATCGCCCAGCTGGATCCCGGCCATGCGGATAAAATCTACGGTGTGCTGAAGGAACTGAACGAAAAGCACGGCAAGACGATCATCGTCATTGAGCATCATACGGAATATATCGCCGATTACTGCAAGCATGTGATGCTGATGCGGGACGGCGGCATTGCGTGGAAGCTTCCCACGGCCGAAGCGCTGCGCCGGGTGGACGAGCTGCAGGCATGCAACATCTTCCCGCCCCAGGTGACCATTGCCGCTCATCGGATGAATCAGGAAGGCAAGCTGCCGGAGGGACAGCTCCTGCCCACCACCGTAGAAGAAGGGAAAAACGCTTTTCGGAACTTACAGTATCATCCCCGTGCCTCTGCAGAACAGAAAGCGGCAGAAGCCGGTGAGCCGAATGTGCAGTTTCGGGACGTGTCCATCGCTTACCGCAGCGTCAAAGGGGATGACCGGTTGGTGTTTGACGGCCTGGACCTGGAGATCCGCCGCGGAGAAAAGATCGCCCTGATCGGTTCCAACGGTGCGGGGAAATCCACCTTAATGAAACTGATGGTGGGCCTTCTCAAGCCGGGGACGGGCGATATCCTCCTGAACGGCGAAAGTACCCGGAAGAAAAAGACGGAACAGCTGTCTCGAAGCATTTCCCTTGTTTATCAGAATCCGGAGGAGATGTTTATCAAGGATTCCATCCGTGCCGATATCGCCTATGCCATGCAGGTACGGGATGTTGAAAACTGGCAGGCGCGCACCGACGAACTGCTGGCTCGCTTCCGGCTGACGGAATTGCAGGACCGGGACGGCCGGCTTCTCTCCGGCGGCCAGATGCGCCGGGCAAGTCTCGCCATCGGCGTTGCCCTGAACCCCGGCATTTTGCTGCTGGACGAGCCGACCGCCAATCTGGATATCGCCACCCGCAAGGAGATCATGCGGACGCTGACGGATATGAAGGATATCACCGAAACGGTGATGATCGCCACCCACGATATGCAGCTGGTCTGTGAATGGGCACAGCGGATCGTGGTGCTTTGCCGGGGCCGGGTGATAGCGGACGGTTCGCGGGACGAGATCTTTGGAAATCAGGAAATACTGAACACCGTAGGGATCCGGCCGCCGGAGATTTTTTCCATGGGGCAGGCGCTGGACGGCAGGGCTCTCTGCTATACGGTAGAGGAATTCCTGCATGGCTTTGAGGAGGCGTGAGGACGGCAATGAAGATGAAAAAGAAACTCTCCGAAAATATCCTGGATAAATTCTCCATTGACTTTCTGCGCAATCAGGTGCTCAAAAACGCCTACGGCAATGATGACACAGTGATCGCCAGACTGGATCCGCGGATTCTGCTGGTGTGGTATTTGTTCTTCGGATTGGTGCCCTGGTTTGTGAATAACCTCTGGTTTTTGATGGCCTGCTTTTTACTGGTGCTCATCACCACCGTACTGGCACGTGTGGCGGGTCTGGTGCTGCTGCTGTTCGCGGTCGGCGTCTTTACCCAGACGGGATATCTGCTGGTGGTGTCCTTCCTTTTCGGTGGGGACGCTTCCACCATCGTCCCGCTGCTGATCCTCACCCTGAAGGTCGCCACCTGCTCTCTGGCCTCCGTCACCGTGTTCTCCGGATTGGATCCGGACCGTCTGTCCAACGGGCTGATGTGGTACGGTTGCCCGGAACGGCTCTCCTTTTCCATCTCCTACGCCTATCGGATCCTGCCCATGCTGATGGAGGAGTTCCAGAACATCCTGCTCTCCTTCCGGATGCGGGGGAATCCGCCGGCGCACGAAAGGTTCTGGGGAAAAGTCAAGTACCTGTTTTATCAGGTCAAAGTGGTCATGCACGCCTTTTACCCGCTGATGCTCAACACCGCCAAGCGCTCCCGGACAACGGTGGAGGCGCTGGAGATCAAAGGCTACCGTTATGCGGCGGTCAACAAGGCGGTGAAAAAGATGAAGCTTGCTACTTTGAAGGTGACCTATAACGACCTGCTGTTCCTGGCGGTTTCTTTCCTCTGGATCGCGGTTTCCATTCTGTTATCCACATTATTTTAGAAAAGAGGCTACAACTTGAAACTGGATTTTCATACTCACGGGAAACTGGCCAAACGGCTTCCGTTTTCCACCCAATATACCGACTGGCTGTTCGGCGAAGCAAAGGCGGCCGGGCTGGACGCCCTGTGCCTGACCGAGCACTTCAATACGCTGCAATTCGATGAGCTGTACGGCTATCTTTTGCATCAAAGCAAACGGGAAGGAGATGCCCTTCTGCTGGAAAACGGGCTGCGGATATTCCCGGGCATGGAGACGGATATTGCCGAGGGCGGGCACATCCTGTCGCTGGGAACTGTAGAAACGATTCTGGAACTCAATCAGCGGCTGGCCGCACATAAGCAGCCGGGGCATTTTCTCCCCTTTGAAAAGCTGCTGGACCTCTTCAGGGAATACGATGTTCTGGTAGGCGCCGCCCACCCTTACCGGGAAGGCGGACATATTCCGGAGCTGCCCCGGGAACAGCTGGAACGGCTGGATTTCCTGGACTTAAACGGCAAGGATGTGGCGGAGGACCGGGAACGCGCCGAACGGCTCACCCGTTCTCTGGGAGAACGGCTCCACAAACCGGTAGTCAGCGGGAGTGACACCCATCAGGCGGTGCAATACGGTTGTATCTGGACAGAATTTGCAGAGAAACCCGCCACACTGGACGAACTGCGCCGTCAAATCTCGGCGGGCGCCTATCAGATTATGGTTTCGGAGCAGGCCGCGTTTCAGGTGAAAACCGCCGGCATCCTGAAGCGGGCGCTGAAGGAGATTCACGCTTTAGGCGGGGACTATGTCGGCGTTCTGCTGGGCAGTGGAAAAGAACAGGATTCCTGTTCTTTTTCAGACAGGCTCGCCGTAGCCTACCAAACGGTGGTGATCGATTATTCGCCAAAAGCCGGAGAAATGGCGGACAGGATCCGTCTGGCTGCCAACGAAATGTCCCGGAAGGGTTTTGAACTGGTATCTGCAACAACCACCGGCTCAGCAAAGGGTATCCTGGTTTTCCGGGGAAAAGGTATGTAATGGACCTTTTTCTTGAACAGAGCATGGCTTCTTGATATACTTGTTATAGGATAGAGGTGAGCGCTTTATGAGACGAATTGCACTGTTATTTTCTGTTTTGTGCCTGCTGCTGTCCGGCTGCGGCAGAACAACCGGCCAGATACCATCCGATCTCCCGCAAGGATCTTCTGCGGCAGATCAGGCTCCGCAGGAGACAGCTTCCGGTACCGCGCAGTCCGAAATCTTTCCGGATGATGAAATTCCGAGCAGTTCAAAGCCATCCGGCGGCAGCCTGCCGGCAGATGCTGAAATCGATCAGGATGCCGCGCTTGCCCTGGCGATGGAAAACGCCGGCGTTCCGGAAAAAGACGCTTATAACGTGAAAGTGGAACGGGATCGGGAAAACGATATCCCGATTTTTCAGGTGGAGTTTGAAACAGAGTACGGGAATTATGACTTTGAAATCGCCATAACAGGCGGAAAGATCATCGGCGCCGATTACGAGGTAGATGAAGAGTGGCTTGACCGGCTGGGCGGAAGCCCCGTCACGCTGGAGGAAGCCAAACAGGTCGTCCAGAGCAAGGTGTCCGGCTCCAGCACGGAAAACATCCGGATGTGGGAAGAAAGCGACGACGGCCGGGGCCGATTTGAGGGAGAATTATACCACGACGGCATCAAATATGAGTTTGAGATTGATCCAAAGACCGGAATTATTTTTGACTGGAATGCGGATCTGCGGGAGTAACCGCCCCGCACAGAGCTGGTTTGAGCAAAGAAAGATCATAGGAGGAGTCGCAGCTGATGACTTTACAGTTTCCCCAGATGCCGGAACAGATCACCAAAGCTGAATCCCGGATACTGGACTATATATCCAATAACCCGGAAGAATTCTTGCTTTCCTCCATCGGGGAAGTGGGAGAAAAGCTTGATGTTTCGGGTACGACAATTTCCCGCTTTGTGCGCCGTCTGGGCTGTGGGGATTATAAGGAGCTCAGGCGGCTGGTGGCGGATCAGAACGTTTCGGAAGGCCCGGCTGTCAAACTGATGCAGACACTGCATTCTGAAGAAGCATTCACCGTGGACAATTGGTTCCTGCGTCAGCAGATGTACCTGCAGAAAACGCTGGAGGGATTGGAACAGGAGGAATTTCAGAAGGCAGTTTCGGCGCTTTGCTCTGCACATCGGGTATTTATCCATGCGAAAAGCGCGTCGTCCTCATTGGGGCAGCTTCTGATGTTCCGCCTGCGGCGGCTTGGGGTTCAGTCCGTTCTGCTGCCATCAGGGGGCTCGGAGGTACTGGAAGGGCTCTCACAGGCAAAGGCCGGCGATCTGGTGGCTATGTTCAGCTTTTCCAAGCTCTCGCAGGAGGGAAAGATGATCCTGGGATACCGGAAAGAAGCTGGTTACCAGACGCTTGCGTTTATCTCCCGTGCATTTGTCCCGGAAGAGGAACGGGCAGATATCCAGCTGTTCGCCTATCGGGGAGAGGCAAAAGAGTATCACTCGATGACGGCGCCTGCGGCATTGGTGGACGCACTGGTAGTGGCGGTATCCGAACAAATGGGAGAGGCCTCCGTAGAAAATCTCTCCCATCTGTACCATATGAAAAAAACTTATGCGCCAAACCGGTAAACTTTCAGTGCGCCGCCGGCGGGCAATCCCTGCCTGTTATTTTACAGATTTCATCTGAAATCGTGGCAATCGTTACCCCGACTGCCGCGATTTTATTTTGCGCCGTTTGGCGCCTATTCCGTATAAAATGACGGACTCCATGCAATCACCTTACCCTTTATGACGAGAACAATCGTCCTGTTTTAAAAGTGCGAACAGGAACCGGCCGCAAGACAGA
>CABSLQ010000102.1 GCA_902478605.1 uncultured Oscillospiraceae bacterium | reverse complement strand
CGCTTTTGTATGCACGCTCTACGCCATACTTACGCTACAAGAGCCATCGAAAGTGGGATGCAGCCGAAAGTGCTGCAAAAGCTGCTGGGACACGCCAGTATCCAGACGACCATGGATCGGTATGTTCATGTAACAACTGAATCTCTGGATCAAGCTGTAAGGCAATTTGAATCCAATAGGTTTTTCTGATAATAAAACTCCATGCACAAATGGCGTAAAAATGGCGTAAAGCCAAAACGCCAGAACCAGAAATTCCTTGAAAATAAAGGGAAAATCAGGAGATGTAAGGACATATGAAATTAGGAATCGTGGGGCTTCCCAATGTGGGTAAATCCACCTTGTTTAACGCCATCACCAATGCGGGCGCCCAGAGCGCCAACTACCCCTTCTGCACCATCGACCCCAATGTGGGCGTGGTTTCGGTGCCGGACGGCCGCCTTGACGTGCTCACCGAGATGTACCATCCCGCCAAGGTCACCCCGGCGGTTATCGAATTTGTGGACATCGCCGGCCTCGTCAAAGGGGCCAGCAAGGGCGAGGGACTGGGCAACAAATTCCTGGCCAACATCCGCGAGGTGGACGCCATCGTGCATGTGGTCCGCTGCTTTGAGGATGACGACATCGTGCACGTGGAGGGGAGCATCGATCCGCTGCGCGATATCGAAACCATCAATCTGGAGCTCATTTTTTCCGACATGGAGATGGTGGAGCGCCGCCTCGACCGCACCGTGAAGGCGCTGAAAGGGGACAAATCGCTGCAGGCGGAGGTGGATTTTCTGCGCCGTCTGCTCGCCGAACTGGAAAGCGGCAAATCGGCCCGTGCGGTGGAATGCACGCCGGAAGAACAGGCGATGCTGTCCTCCATGACGCTGCTCACCGCCAAACCGGTGATTTACGCCGCCAACCTGAGCGAAGCGGATTTTACCGGCGGCACCCCGGAACGCAACCCCCATTTTCAAAAGGTGGAACAGCTCGCCTCGCAGGAAAACGCCGAGGTGCTGCCCATCTGTGCCCAGCTGGAGGCGGATATCGCCGATATGGAGCCGGAGGAAAAATCCCTGTTCCTGTCCGAGCTGGGGCTGACCAATTCGGGGCTCGATCGGCTGATCCAGAAAAGCTACCACCTGCTTGGCCTGATTTCCTATCTGACCGCCGGCCCGCAGGAGGTGCGTGCCTGGACCATCACCCGGGGCACCAAAGCGCCCCAGGCGGCGGGCAAAATCCACACCGATTTTGAACGCGGCTTTATCCGGGCCGAGGTCATCGCCTATGACGATCTGGTCGCCAACGGTTCCATGACCGCCGCCAGGGAGAAAGGCCTCGTACGCAGCGAGGGTAAGGACTATGTCATGCAGGACGGCGACGTCGTGCTGTTCCGCTTCAACGTATAACCCGCCTAATCATGACGCCCAAGGGCGCCGGAGGTCACAGCCCCCGGCGCCCTTTTTTTAAAATATTTTCTCCGGGTGCAACCTTTTCATGGGGTATTTGGTTTTCTATACAGAGGCATGCCAAAACGTCCCGCGGCAGAAGGGGCGAGGAGGAGGGAAGACGGATGAACAAAGAGACGCCGCATGCGTACGATGCGGTGGAAACGGTTCTGCAGCAATACGGCCCCATGGTATACCGCCTGGCTTTTTCCCATACCGGATGCCGGGCGGATGCGGACGACGTGTTCCAGGAGGTGTTCCTGCGCTACATTCGCTATCGGGTGGACTATATCGACGAGGAGCACCGCAAGGCCTGGCTTATCCGCACCACCATCCATTGCAGCCGTACACTGCTGGCCTCGGCCTGGTACCGGCGTACGGTGGCTCTGCCCACCGATATCCGCACCGAAATGCCCGAAAAAAGCGAGGTATACTACGCGGTGGCGGCGCTGCCGGCCAAATACCGCACCGTCGTGCACCTGCATTATTACGAGGGGCTGTCGGTGCGGGAGATCGGAGAACTCACCGGGCAGAAGGAATCCACCGTCAAATCCCTTCTGTTCCGGGCCCGGACGAAGCTCCGGGATGCCTTGAAAGGAGATATTGCCGATGTTTGAAGAGCAATACCGCGCCGATAACGACGCGATAACCCCATCGCCTGCACTCGTGGACAAAACCGCCGCCGCCATGCGGCAGGAAGCCGGCCGGCTGGCGGCCTCCTCAACCCCTGTGGCCAAAGCAAAGCCGAAGAAAAGAAAAATGGCCTGGCGCGTGGTTCTGGCGGCCGCTGCCTGCGTGGCGCTCCTGTTTGCCGCCTTCCCCGTCGCCCGGTTGATCGGCTCGCTGGCTCTGCCCCAGGAAACGGTGCCCGCCGCCGACAGCTATGATCAGATCTATGGAGCCGTCCGGGAAATCCGGCGGCTGCAAAGAGGGGCATACGACGGGCCGGCCACCTGGCTGAGCGAGCTGTTCGGCGCGTTCGGCAACAGCCGGCTGAGCGCCGCCCCCGACGGCGCCGGTCTTGCAGGAGAAAGCGGGCCGATCGTTACCACGACCACCGATGAAGACACCTCTTCTTCGCCCGACCATTCGCAGACCAATCTGCAGGTGGCCGGCGTACAGGAGGCGGACGTGGTCAAGACGGACGGCCGTTATCTCTATATCGTGTCAGGCACCACGGTGCGCATCGTCACCGCCGATAAGGAGCAGCCGCGCGAGCTTGCCTGTATCACGGTGCCGGAAAAGGATGACGAAAATCTTTACCGCCCCTTTGAGCTGTATGTGACGGAAAACCGCTTGATCGTTCTGCAGGAGGCGTTTCCTGCCGATTCCCTGGGATATGGTGAAACCATCGATCAATATATCGGTTCCTACTCTTTCTATGACGAAGCGGCCGCCGCCATAGAGGCTGCGGTCTATGACATCACCGACCGCACGAAACCCGTTCTGCTCCACACCCAGGGTCAGAGCGGATCCTACCTGTCTTCCCGCATGGTGGGCGACCATCTGTATCTGGTGACGCAGCACCGGGTGACGGACGATATCAACCGGGCGGAGCCCGCCACCTACGTCCCGCTGCTGTACACCGACGGCCAGGCTTCTCCCCTGCCGGCGGAAAGCGTCACCCTTTGCCCACAGCCCTCCGAAGCGCAGTATGTCGTGGTCACCGGGCTGAATACCGCGCAGCCGGCGGCTCATACCGCTTCCCGCGCGGTGATGGGCGGCGGCGCCAATCTGTACGCCAGCGCCTCTTCCCTGTATGTGGCGGTAACCGATTATATTGCGGACAGCCGCCTCTATCTGGACATCACCACGCTGCTGAAATTCACTCTGCAGGACGGACAGGTGGCCTATGCCGGCACCGCGTCGGTGCCCGGCACACTTCTCAATCAGTTTTCCATGGATGAGCATGAGGGCTATTTCCGGCTGGTCACCACCGTCAGCGGCGCGGGCAGCAATCTGTATATTTTGGATAAGGACCTGCAAACCTGCGGCAAGCTGGAAAACGTGGCGCCGGAGGAATCGGTGTATTCCGTCCGCTTCGACGGGGATATCGGTTACTTCGTCACCTTCCGCCAGGTCGATCCTCTCTTCACGGTGGACCTCACGGATCCGGCCCGGCCGGTCATTCTCAGCGCGCTGAAAATCCCCGGCTTTTCCCAGTATCTGCACCCTTACGCCGACGGCCTGCTGCTGGGCCTTGGCCGGGACGCCGATCCCCAGACAGGTGCCGAGGGCAGCCTTAAGCTCAGCATGTTCGACGTGTCCGATCCGCAGCAGGTTGCCGAGCGGCACACCACCCTGCTGGAGATGCGCTATGCCGATTCGGAGGCGCTCACCAACCACAAGGCCATCCTCGTCAGCGATGAGAAAAACCTCATCGCCTTCCCGGCCGCAGGCGAGTATCTGGTGTTCAGCTATGACGATGAAGCCGGCTTTATCCAGCGGGCCGAACTGGTGCCAGAATTCACCGGGCATTGGCTGCGAGGTGTATACAGCGGCGACGGGCTATACGTCTGCTCTCCCACCGGCGTCACGGTCTTCGACATGAACTCCTTCTCCCTGTTGTCCTCTCTCTTGTTTTCCTGAAAAATGGCCGGGTTTGGAAGTCTCCGGAAGGGCGTTTCAGTCCCGGTTTTATTTCCCGCCGGCCGCTGGCGAAGCGGTTCATTAAAAAACGACAAAAAAGAGATTACAGCATAGAAACAGAGGGCGGAATTTGGAACTCGACATCCAAATTCCGCCCTTTTTGCAACGTCGTTTCCGCCGGACGGTCTGTGTGCTGGACGGCTTTGACTGGACGGCGGCGCACACCTTTGGCTTTATCCGTATTGGCAGCGATTACCGGCTGACCATGGCCGGATGGATCATGCAGATGCCGGATGAAGCGGTGAATATTTTGCAGCCCATGGCCATAGCGGGATCGGCGTATGTGCTCCTTGGGCACGGCGAATGGAAATGGGCGCAGTTCAAGGAGGTGAAAATCATCCCTATGGATCCGAAAGAGGATGTAAAACTGGGACGGTACCGGTATGTATGGGGCGACGGCTTTGACGCAAGCAGCCTGGATCTCTCAAAATGGTCGCTGGGAGGCCATATGGGAACAGCGCCGGAATTTTGCGTGACTACCGGCGACCCGAATACTCTCCAGGTGGCCGGCGGCAGCCTGAAGCTGAACACCGTCCGGTACAGCGACCCGTCCGACAGCTCCATTCAGTATGCGGTTCCCTCGGTTCTCAGCACCCAGGACACCATGAACTTCCGGTATGGGTATGTGGAAATGTACGCCAAGCTCCCATATCAGCGGGGCGCATGGCCGGCATTCTGGATGAAGGCGGCCGGGACGCTGGCTCCCAGGCAATCCCCATCAAGTGATACGGCACGTTTTTGCTTTCTTACGCTGCTCATTGTGTATATCTGTCTTCAGAGACAGTTTATTGAAAGCATTGAAAGAACCGGTCTGACTGGTGAATAAAAACGGAAGTTTACAGGTGACCTAGAAACAATATACACCTGAAAAGAGGTTAGGTGAGCGAAGTGCCAATTGTCTACAACGAGTCGTCACGTCAATTGCTGATGCACACACGGAATACGAGTTATGTCATAGAGATTTATGCGGGGGGCATATCCCGCACATCTTTACTGGGGAAAAAAGGTTTTGAATCCGGGATCGCTGGATGCTGTATATCCCTGTTGTTATGGCACATCTTTCAGCGCAACGGATCTGCCGGAGAACCTGTTTGATTCCACAGACAAGCTGATGTGTGAATATCCCACCTATGGTAGTGCGGATCTGCGCACCCCGGCATTTCATGCGCGCTACCTCGGTAATCTTAGGATTTACATTCATATCGATGAAGTATAATCCTGTCTTACCGCCCCAACCACCGGCACTTGCACATTGGGTACAAGCTACACCGTCTGTTTCGTAGACTCTTTGTCCCTGTGCGCCGGGGATAAGCTGCTTAAGATTTTTCGCATAGCTGCTTCCGAGAGGAAATACTTTTCCGGCACATCGTGCATCAAGATATCCGACAATGTACAGCCTTCTTCGCTGTTGTGGGACTCCGAAGTATTTGCTGTTAAGCACCATCCATTCGAGATGATACCCCATTTCAACAAGCGAGGAGAAGATGGTAGTAAGCGTCCTGCCGCTGTCATGCGATAACAAACCGGGGACATTCTCCAAGAGTAGAAATGGAGGCCGTTTCTCTGCAATGATTCGGGCAATTTCAAAGAACACAGTACCTCTTGTATCTTGGAATCCGAGCCTTCGCCCTGCAACAGAGAAACTTTGACAAGGAAATCCGGCACAGAGCAACTCAAAGTCGGGCAGTTGTTTTGGGTCAATTTCCCGCAGGTCGCCATAGTTCAAACCTCCTTCTTCACCGTAGATAGCTTTATATGCCTTTGCAGCATTAGGATCAATTTCAGCGTGTCCAACGCACTCGTAATGACCTGTCGCCATCAAGCCGGAATGGAAACCTCCGATACCCGAACATAAATCAATAAATTGGATAGCCATACGGCATCCGACCTATCTGTTTTCCAGTTCACCTCGCTCTCTACATAATCTGATTCTGCATAGACTGCTCTTGAGCCTGATCTCTCAGCTCCTGATCGATTTCCTCTTGAGTCAGTCTGCGGAATTCATCCTCACCGGGGACAATGCCAAGTCCTCGACCATTGTCCCATCGCATATGAATAGTACCCATGTCATCAACATGTTCGACTGTGCCACGGGTGCCGCTTTCTACAGGATGGTGAGGATCATTCATGCACAGAAGCATGAGCCGAGTGCCAGGGGGATATGCATCCTTGTACTGTTGTGCTTGTCTATGCTGTCTTTCCCAATCGTTCATTGTTGTACCTCCATATTGAATAATTCTTCGGGAGACCAATCGATTGTGAAATCCACACTTTCAATATTGTCGCATCGGGACAGGAATGTATCGTCCATTTCGATTCGTTTCATAAAATATGCGACTTCTTCGGGAGTGGCGCGATATGTTTCTTCTTCACCGTAAAGGTATGATTCCGCATGAACAGCCACTTCGGTTTCTTTATCAATTTCTCCCATAAATCTGTCGAAGGCAGTCCAGCCTTCGAGGTCGTCATACTCCCTTGGGATACCACCCACAAAGAATTCGACTTCCTGGTCGTTTGCGGTCGCTCTAACCGCAGAGAATAACAAAGCCATATTTATCACCAACTCCTTTCTACTGCATGGTAATTTCGGGGGCAGGGCTATCCTCACCGAGCATCGATGTGAGCGTTGTTCTTCGAGCAATGGCTGCTTCGTACTTTTCATAGTCTTCCTTCGAGACCTTCTCGCCATAGTCCAAGGCAACCTCTGTCCCTTCAATGATCGGTGCAAGTTCTTCAAGCTCAGTACGGATTTCCTGTTCAGAAGGACATATCTCAAGGCCCGCCTTGATTTCCTTGCCGTTCTTATCAAAATACTGCATGGGACAATTCTCCTTTCCAATATATTTACTCATCCTTATTGTTAGAGAAGGGAGTACGGTACTGTCAAGATTTATGCGCAAAATTGATTTGCAGGCTCCGGCTGAATGAGGT
>CABSLQ010000101.1 GCA_902478605.1 uncultured Oscillospiraceae bacterium | reverse complement strand
AATGGTGTGTCGCAACTTCATTCTACCAGAGTTCTGCAAACCATGTCTCTTTTTACCCACTTTTCTTTTTGCTAAACTTTATTCTACCTTATCCCGGGATAGAGGAAAACCGCCTGCGGGCCGCGCGGATGGCCTGCAGGCGGTTTTTTCAAAGGTTCGCGGCGTTTTATGCCGTTTTGGTAAAGATATGGTTGTGGGCGCGGGCGCGGCTGGAGTAGTAAACGCTCATCACCAGGCCGATGCCCAGGTACAGGGTGGCCACCGAGCTGCCGCCCGCGCTGAAAAAGGGAAGGGTGATGCCGATAACGGGGAGCAGGCGCAGCGTCATGCCGATATTGATGAGCGACTGGAACCCGATCATGGACATGACGCCAATGCACATAAACATGCCCATGCGGTCACGCGCCGTCACGGCGCAGCGCCAGATTTCCCAGATGATCAGCGCAATGAGCGCCAGCACGACGAGGGCACCGATAAAGCCGAATTCTTCGCAGGCGATGGTAAAAACGAAGTCGTTGTTGCGCGCATACAGGTTGGGATCGTCGCCCCCCTGCATAAAGCCGCGGCCCCACAGCTTGCCCGAACCGATGGCGATAAGCCCGTGAAACTGCTGGAACCCGCTGCTGTCCAGATAATCGTCCACATAAAACAGGCACAGAAAACGCCCGAGCTTCCCGTCTTTCATCAGGCGATCCCAAAGGAAGGGAACCGCCAGGCCGCCCAGCGTGGCAGCACCCAAGAAATAAAGCGGCTTGAGGCCGGCGGCAAACATCATGGCGGCGAAGATGAGCAGAAAGATCAGCATGGTGCCGTCGTCTCCCTGCGAAAAAATCAGCGCGATAGGCACCATGCCGTGGGCGCACAGCAGCAGGAAGGTTTTGAACTGGTTGATACGATCCCGCACCATGGACAGGTGCTTGGAAAAGGTGATGATAAAGACGATTTTCAGCAGCTCGGAGGGCTGGAAGGTCACCTGCAGGTTTTCGCTGAAGCGGATGCCGAGCCAGGCGGTGTCGTCGGTGCCCGACACGTTGAGGCCCAGCGGCGTATAGGTCAGAATCACCAGCAGCGCCGCCACCCCCGCCCATACCGGCCAAAGCGTGGCGATGGTTTCATAATCAATCTGGGAGATGACGATGGCAACTATAATGCCAAGGCCAATGCAGATAAGCTGCATCAGATAGCCGCTGAGAGCGCCTTTGGCATCCGAATATACCAGCGCCAGCCCGTAAAAAGAGGCGGCCATGCACAGCAGAAGCAGAACGCGGTCGGTGTTTTTAATGTAGAAGTATATGGAGTGGCGTGCTTTTTCAAATACGGCCACCGTGCTGCCTCCTTTCCGCGGATTGTCCCGCTAACTCTAATATTATACCGATTCCGCGTGCGCTAATCAAGATTTTCCTTTCAGGAAATGCAAATTTATGCTATAATTAAGAAATTACAGCTGGAAAGAAGGGACAAGCCTATGAGCGGACAGGGACAAACGGTTCACATTACCGCCTCGCCGGAACAGACCGAGGCGCTGGGCGCGCGGGTCGGCGCGGCCGTGCCCGCGGGGGTGGTGGCGCTGTTCGGCGGCCTGGGCATGGGCAAGACCGCCTTCGTGCGCGGGATGGCCGCGGGCCGCGGGCTTTCCGCCGAGGTGTCCAGTCCCACCTTCGCCCTCGTGCATGAATACGGGGGACAGCCGCCGCTTGTGCATTTCGATATGTACCGGGTGTCGGGCTGGGACGATTTGTATTCCACCGGCTTTTTCGATTACCTGGATGCGGGCTGCCTGCTGGCGGTGGAATGGAGCGAAAATATCGAGGCCGCTCTGCCGGAGGACGCGGTGCGCGTCCGGTTCGAGCGGCTGGACGACGATACGCGTCGGATAACGATTGAGGGCGGTGAACGATATGGCGTATACGATACTGGCGCTTGATACATCGGCGGGGCCGGCCTCCTGCGCCGTGGTGCGGGAGGGGGAGATCCTCGCTTCGGCCGTGACCAACACCCCGCTGACCCACAGCCAGACCATTTTGCCCATGGTGCAGGATATGCTCAAAAACAGCGGCCTGGCCTTTGCGGATGTGAACCTCCTCGCCGTGTCGGCGGGGCCCGGCTCCTTCACCGGGGTGCGCATCGGCGTGGCGGCGGTCAAAGGGCTGGCCGCGCCGCGGGATTTGCCCTGTGCGGCGGTTTCCACCCTGGAAGCCATTGCGGAAAATGCGCAGGGGCTTCCTTTTGACGGGGTGGTCTGCGCCGTGATGGACGCCCGCTGCCGCCAGGTATACACCGCCTGCTTTGCGAGCGAAGGCGGGCGGCTTTCCCGCCTGACGCCGGATGAGGCGATTTCCATCGAAGAACTCCAAAATCGACTGCTTTCCTATAAAAAATCCGTTTTTCTTGTTGGAGACGGGGCCAAGTTGTGCTATACTGTGTTAAACGGGCAGTTTCCCGGGCTGCGTATTGCGCCGCCTATGCTGCGATATCAGCAGGCGGCAGGCGTCGCGGCCGTGGCGGCGCGCCTGGCTGCGGCGGACAAGCTGTGTGCGGCGGCCTCGCTGCTGCCGGCTTATCTGCGTCTGCCGCAGGCGGAACGCGAGCTGCGGCAGCGGCAGGCAGCGCAGGGGAACTGACCTATCAACAACATGGGAGGCTTTCCAATGTCAAACAAGCCGTTCATCGCCGATCATCCCCTGATCCAGCATAAGGTGACCCTTCTGCGGGACAAGGCAACCGGTTCCAAGCAGTTCCGCGAGCTGATCCAGGAAATCACCGAACTGATGGTGTACGAAGCCACACGCGATCTTCCTCTGTGCGAGGTGGAGGTGGAAACGCCTGTCGCCAAAACGACCTCCAAGGTGATCGCCGGACGCAAGCTGGCCTTTGTGCCGATTCTGCGGGCCGGCCTTGGCATGGTGGACGGCGCGATTGAGCTGGTGCCCGCCGCGCGGGTGGGGCATATCGGCCTGTACCGCGACCCGGAAACACTCAAGCCGGTGGAGTATTACTGCAAGCTGCCCGGCGATATCGAGGAGCGGGAGGTCATCGTGCTCGATCCGATGCTCGCCACGGGGGGATCCGCCGTGGATGCCATCACCCAGATTAAGGAACGCCATCCCAAGAGCATCAAATTCATGTGCATCATCGCGGCGCCCGAAGGGCTTAAGGCTCTCGGCGAGGCCCACCCCGACGTGCAGATTTACTGCGCGTCGCTCGATGCACACCTCAACGACCACGGGTACATTGTGCCCGGCCTCGGCGATGCGGGCGATCGCATTTTCGGGACAAAATAAAAGCGGCCTTTGTGCGCCCGTCCGCCGGGAAGGCAGACGGGCGCTTTTGGAAAAGGGTGAGAATGCATGCGGGACGACAGGAAGCCGCTGCTGCAGGCGGCACGGGAAGGGCTGCCCATCGTGCGGTTCGAGCTGCGCAGCGCAAAGGAAAGCTCCCTGCGCTCCACGGCGCTGGATCCTGTGTGGATGACCGCAGCGGACGACGACATGGAAACGGTCAAAGTGCGCAGCGCCTGCATCGCCCGGGCGGCGGAGCAGGGCTGGCTGCGTCTCAGCTACGCGCTGCCGGTGACGCGGCAGCGGGACTATGCGCTGTATGCGCGCAGCACCTTATACGCTTCCTTCTGCAATATGGTGAGGGAGGGGGCGGGCCGGCCGGGCTTTTTGTTTGACACCCCCTTTCTCAAGCGGGGCGAAGCGCGGCTGACCGCCGCGGGTCGCCGCATACTGGAAGAGGAGAACGGACAGGAATGAACGCACAACGCGGGACGCCGCCCGACGCCGCGGAACAGGGCGCGCGGCTTGGCCGGTATGCCAGGGCCCTGCTGAGCTGGTACGATACCCACCGCCGCCTGCTGCCCTGGCGGCTGGATGCCAGCCCCTATCGCGTATGGGTATCCGAAATCATGCTGCAGCAGACGCGTATCGAGGCCGCGCTGCCCTATTTTGACCGTTTCATGCTGGCGCTGCCCACGGTGGAGGCGCTCGCCGCCTGCGGGGAGGATACGCTGCTGAAATTGTGGGAGGGGCTCGGCTATTACAGCCGGGTGCGCAATCTGCAAAAGGCGGCCCGCCGGCTGGTGCAGGAGTTTGGCGGCGAAATACCGCGGGATTATGAGGCGCTGCTGTCGCTGCCGGGTATCGGGGAATACACGGCCGGGGCGGTGGCTTCCATCTCCTTCGGCCTGCCGGTGCCGGCGGTGGACGGCAACGTGATGCGGGTGCTCGCCCGCCTGACGGCGAGCGAACGGGATGTGCTGCTGCCGGCTTCCAAGCGCTGGTTCACCGCCGTGGCGGCGGCCATGCTGCCTCACGATGCGCCCGGCGCCTTCAACCAGGCCATCATGGAACTGGGCGAGACGGTTTGCCTGCCCAATGCCGAACCCCGCTGCAGCGCGTGCCCGCTGGCCGAGGCTTGTCTGGCCCGGCGGGAGGGGACGGCCCGGCGGCTGCCGGTTCGCTCGCCTAAAAAGGCACGGCGTGTCGAACAGCGGACCGTTTTCGTCTGTATTTCCCGGGAAAAGGAACCGCGCGTGCTGCTGCACCGCCGGGCGGACAAGGGGCTGCTCGCCGGGCTGTGGGAGCTGCCCAACACGGAGGGGTGGCTTTCCCCTGGGGAGGCCGCGGCCTGGGCCGTGCGGCAGGGGCTGCCGGCGTCGGCGGCCGAACCCTTCGGCGAGGGAAAGCATATTTTTTCTCATATCGAATGGCACATGCGCGGCTTCCTGCTTGGGTCGCCGCGCGTGGAACTGACCGGAGATTACCGGTGGGTGAGCGGGGAGGAACTGGCCGGCCTGTATGCGCTGCCGAGCGCTTTCCGGGCTTTTTCCTCGCGGCTGCCGGCACTTTTATACAAAGAAAGAGGGCTTGAAAGGCTATGAAACGAAAGGACTATCTTTCCTGGGACGCGTATTTCATGGGGATCGCGCTGCTTTCGGCGCAGCGCAGCAAGGATCCGGGCACCCAGGTGGGCGCCTGCATCGTCGGACCGGATAAAAAGATACTGTCGGTGGGCTACAACGGCATGCCGGTCGGGTGCAGCGACGACGTGATGCCGTGGGCGCGGGAAGGCGAACCGATGGAAACCAAGTATCTGTACGTGTGCCACGCCGAGCTTAACGCCATTCTCAATTACGGCGGCAAGCTGAAAGGTGCATGCCTTTACACCACGCTGTTCCCCTGCAATGAGTGCGCCAAGGCGATCATCCAGGCCGGGATCCGCGAAGTGGTGTATTTATCCGATAAATACGCCGAAAGCGACGCCGTACTGGCTTCCAAAAAGATGATGGATATGACCGGCATCCGCTATCGGCCGTATGAGCCGACGGGCCGGCATATAGAATTTAGTCTGTAAGGTGATTTTGCTTTACAAAAAGGAGAAGGCCATGCGCAGGGTGGTTTTGATTACCGGTGCGTCGCGCGGGATCGGAAAGGCAGCGGCACGGCGCTTTGCCCGTGACGGATACGCCGTGGCGGTGAACTATCTCCACTCCCGGCGGGAAGCGGAGGCCTTGGCCGCGGAATTGACCGCGGCCGGCGCGGACGCCGCCGCTTTTCAGGCGGACGTCGCGGAAGAGACGCAGGTGCAGGATATGCTGCAGGCAGTGGAAAAGCGGCTGGGCGGGGTGAGCGTGCTGGTCAACAATGCGGGCATCGCCGCCCAGCGGCTGTTCACCGACATAACGGCGGCGGAATGGAACCGCATGATGGCGGTGCATGTGAACGGCACCTTTTACTGCTGCCGGGCGGTTTTGCCCGCCATGCTGCGGCAGAAGAAGGGGCGGATCGTCAACGTTTCCTCTATGTGGGGGATAACGGGCGCGTCGTGCGAGGTGCATTATTCCACGGCCAAGGCGGCGGTCATCGGCTTGACCCGGGCGCTCGCTAAGGAGGTCGGGCCGTCGGGTATTACGGTCAACTGTGTCGCGCCGGGGGTCATCGACACCGACATGATGGCGGGCTTTGATGAGCCGGCACGGCGGGCCTTGGCGGAGGAGACGCCTGTCGGCCGTCTCGGCACCCCGGAAGATGTCGCGGCGGCCATCGCGTTTCTCGCTTCAGAGGAAGCGGCGTTCATCACCGGACAGGTGCTGAGCCCCAACGGGGGATATGTTATTTAGAAATACAGCAGCTCTTGAAAATGCGGCACATCGTGCCGCATTTCAGCCTGTCGAAAAAGTCCATTCGCAAAAAATAATACACAAAAAGTTTTCGCATTCGCGCCAAGCGAATGCATTCCGCCATTTTTCAAAAGGCGGTGGGGTCAAGGGGCAAAGCCCCTGTCGTCCTCCGCAGAGGACGAAATTTTTCCCTTCAAAGAGCGCAGGAGGGAGCAGGAAGCTGCGCTTCCTGCGGGAGTTTGCCGCAAAGCGGCAAACGTCCCCAGGCGGAACGTTCGTCGCCCAGCGACGAACTTCCTGAGGACGGCTAAGCCGTCCTCATACCCTCGCCGGGGGTTCCCCGATGCGACGCATAAGAATTCTGCATTTGTGTATATTGCTATTCGCTAAAAAGTTTTTTGACACCCTGAAATGCGGCACATCGTGCCGCATTTTTTTGTTTGTCGCGCGCCTTTATTAAGATCAATAATAATAAAAAAAGCAAATGGATAAAAGCATGGATGCCAAGTATTGGATTTTCTTACGCGATACTTTTATATCTTTTCACAATTTTTCAAATTTCATTATAGCATCTATTGCTTATAGAGGTAATTTAGAGTATTATAAAGGAAAAAATAGGATCTTTAAATGATTAATTTTATAAAAGGCGGTGAAGAAGGGATGAAAGCGTCAGAAGGGCGATGGAGAAACCGTGTGCGGAGGACGCTGGCGGTGCTGACGGCGGCGGTGCTGCTGGCGGTTCCCTGTGGAGCAGTGGACACCCAGACGACGCTGGAATTGTATCAGGGTCGGCCGGCGGTAAATGAAAAAATCGCAGTGCGGGACATGCTGCCAGGGGACTCAATGAGCCGAGAATTCTGCGTAAAGGCGTATCACGATACGGACGTGACCCTGCATTTCCGCACCCGGGTGACCGAGGAAGTAAAAGCGCTCGGCGACGTGCTGCATATCAAGGTCATCCAGCTCGGCACGGACGAGGTGCTGTGCGACGGGCCCTTCTCCCAGGTGAAGGATCAGGCGTTCGGCACCCTGCTGACGGCGGGCGGCGCGGGGGAAAGCACCGCCTACTACCAGATCGATGTGTCGCTGGACACGGCGGTGGGCAACGAATACC
>CABSLQ010000100.1 GCA_902478605.1 uncultured Oscillospiraceae bacterium | reverse complement strand
GCTTTATGGGACAGTGCTTTTGCTATGCTGTGATTCCAGCTGGTGGTCAGACGGCTCGTGTGGCATCTTCGTGTTTAGCGTCCCACTCAACAAGCTGCGCTTTAATCCTGTCATGCAGTTCTTCCCAATGCTCCCCTTCCGAACTGCAGTGTGTGGTCGCAAGAAGAAGTCGGCATACATCGTGGCGATCCAATGTGAGTTTCATAATATTCTCCTCTCCATTTTCTACCAGGCACACTCACGCCGTCTTGCCGGCGTCCTCCGGCAATTCCAAAATCTCGCGGATGGCAGCTTTCAGCCGCTGGCTATCGAGCTGCCCGGTCAGAAGCTTATACATAGTGGAACTGTCCACATACATGCCTGTTCTTTCGCGGCAAGCTCTTATGAGCCATTCTTGTGGCTGGCCCAGTTCTAAAAGTTTGGTTTTTACAGCCAGCCCAAACGCTGTTGGCGTTCTTTTAAGCATAACTTCACCCCCTTTTGAAAATAGGTGTTGACAATTACAGAATAATGTAATATAGTGTAGTTGTCACACAAACTAAATCACACGGCTCTGTAATCTGCATATCAATGATATAACATAGTTCTGTAATTGTCAATGGAAAAATGACAGAATTATGTTATTTGGAGCTGTGCCCAATTAAGGGGGCGTGGTTATGTCTACAATGTACGAAATAATTGATTCTCTATGCAAAGGACGCGGAACAAATGTCACGGCAATGTGCAAAGAACTCGATATTGCGCGCAGCTCTTTATCAGAATTAAGTCGCGGCAGGTCAAAAACTTTGTCCGCAGACAAAATCGTAAAAATATCAAAGTATTTTGATGTAGACCCGGATTTTCTTCTTGGGAAAACCGACCAGAAGCAAAAAACGCCCGCCGAGACCGGCGAGCGTACAGTAAGCGATGAAGATATTATGTTTGCTCTCTGGGGAGACACAACAGATGTAGATGAAGACGACCTCGACGATGTAAAGAGGTATGCTGCCTTTGTCCGTGAGAGGAAGAAGAAAAAATGATGGACTTGATAAATCTCTACCGTCTTGCTCAAGATGAAAACATTACTGTAGATTGTTTTGAGTTAAACAAGAGAGAGGCCCTGTCTATCATAGATGACGACGGAAATTATTTAATAGCGATAGATCCGTTCAAATTGATTTCCGAACAGGATGAAAAATTGAAGCTTGCCCATGAATTGGGGCATTGTATGACCGGTAGCTTTTACAACCGATGGGCTACATGTGACATGCGCGAAAAGCACGAATACCGTGCCGATAAATGGTCAGTGCATTATCTGCTTCCGCCGGACAAGCTGCAAGAGGCGCTGGACGACAGCTGCACCGAGGTGTGGCAGCTGGCGGAACGCTTCGACATGACCAAGGAGGTTGTGCGCCGGGCGGTGTATATTTACCAGTGCGAAGGACTGCTGCCACCATAAAAAAGAAGCCGCCCAGGACTGGTACTCCTGAACGGCGGGTGTGAAAAGAAATCACGGGTGTGTGAATTTCCCTCACAAATATATTATACAGATATAGGGCGCTCTGTCAATATCTGTAAAAGGAAAGGGAAACATATGGGATTATTTCATTCAAAAACAGATAAAGATGCCAAAAAAGCAGCACGCGAACGAAAAAAAGAGACCAGTGTTTTCTTTTATGGGCAAACGCTCCAGCCGGTCGGGAAAATTGCTGCAGGTCAGCCAGTCGGCATATCTTTAAATCCAGATATCCAAGCCCTAAATATTCACCATGATAAAACCGACATTACATTGCCATACAATCGCATTATCAGTTTTCTATTGGATAGCGATGACAAACTAACTAGCAGCGGGAACGCTGGGCTGCGCGCTTTGGCAGGTGGAGCATTGTTTGGGACAGTAGGATCTGTAGTCGGGGCCGCCTCGGCAAAAAGCAAGACGTCAAAACGATGGATCGCCGTTCTTACATATAAAGACAAAGAAGGTGCCACCCAGTCTCTCAGCTTTTTGCAGATGGCGCTTACAAAGCCATACGATGGGGAGACCAAGCATTACGGAGCGGCTAAATTCGAAAAAGCGATCAATGAAATCTGCTCTCGTTTTGGGGAAGAAATCACCGAATTATAAAAAACCGCCCCGCTCCTGCGCCAACTCCGCCGCACCGTGTACGTGTATTAGCGCGAGAGATTACTGGCTTTGTGAAAGATATTCACGGCGTGAAGGATATTCACAAAATAAAAAAGCCGCCCAGAGCTGGAACCTCCGGACGGCGGCCGTTGACAAAACCGAACAAAGCGGTTATACTATAGGTGTAAGGTGCTGCCGGTAAGACGGTTAGCCCCTCGTAGCTACAGAAGTAACCGCAGCTTGTGAGGCGTGGCGGTTACTTCTTTTTTATGGCCGCAAACAGGCCGATAATGCCAAGTATCACAAGGCTGTATTGGAGCAAGTCCGCCAGCGTTATGTACATAGGCACCCCTCCCTTCGTGGGAGGGAAAAGAAGGTTTCATCCCTCCCATAAGGTTGAGAGGGCTAACCGCCTACCGTTATCGACAGCACCTTACACCGGGATTATAGCATAGCGGTGGACGCTTGTCCAGATTTTAAACGCCTCGAATTCGAAGCGATTAAAAACGTCCTGCTCCGGGCGGTATAGCAGATTGGGGTGGCAGATATGCCGAAAAAGCGGAAAGACGGTCGTTATCAACGCAAAATAACTCTTCCGGATGGACGGCAGAAAATCGTATATGGCCGCACGCTCGCCGAACTGGCTGCCGCTGCTGACACTATGCGCTATGAGGCAAGCCAAGGTATTGTTGTTGGCGATAACACGACGGTGGGGGAGTGGGCAAAAATATGGTTGGAAAAGTACAAGGCCGACCTGCGCCCGAACACCCTGCGCATGTATAGAGACGCGTACAATGTACATATCGCCTCGCATCTGGGAGGGCTTGCGCTTCGTTCAGTGCGGCCTGTTCATGTCCGGGAGGTCATGTCGGAAGTGGCGAACCTGTCAGAGAGCCTGCAGCATAAAGTTCTGATCACCATGCGGCAGATTTTCCAAACCGCCCAGCACAACGGGCTGCTTGTCAGCGACCCGACAGCCGGCCTAAAAACCACCAAACATGCTACGCCGGATAAGGTGAAGTATCTGACTGCAGAACAGGTTAAAAGCCTGCTAGAAGCCGTTACAGACGCAAAGGCGAGGGCGTTCATAGGACTGTGCCTTTATTGTGGTTTGCGCCGTGAGGAGGCCCTCGGGCTTCAATGGGGAGATATAGAGAAAAACAGCTTGACGGTAAATCGAGCTTTGGCTTTTGTAGGGAATCAGCCGGATCCGTCGCAGGAGTTGAAAACCAAAGCGGCACATCGGACAATACCGATACCGGAGCCGCTAATGAACATACTGAAAGCTACGCCGAAGACAGGACTATATGTTATTACAAAAGGTGACGGCGGGCCAATGAGCCGCATTGCGATGACAAGGCTATGGGCGAAAGTTTCCAGCGTTGTCGAATTTCCGGTTCACCCTCATATGCTGCGTCATACCTATGCCACAAATCTATACTATGCAGGCATTGATTTACGCACGGCGCAGTATTTGCTCGGTCACAGCAGTATCCAGATGACGGCGCAAATATACACGCACCTGGAACGCAAGGATGGGCTGGCCGTAGCCGACAGAATCAACGCCCAATTTGCCTCTATAAGCTGACTACTTTTTGACTACTTTTTGACTACCACAGTCAAAATATGTACACCCGCGAAAAATTAAAAAACCTAGTAAATAAGCCATTTTTCGCGTGTGTAGGCGGGCCGAAAAACGCATAAAATTAGACTTTTAATCAGGGTGTCCGGAGTTCGAATCTCCGATGGATCACCAAAATAGCACCTACCCCGCAGGGGTGGGTGCTATTTTTATGTTCCGTCGCAGACTCATGCGAGGGGCAGCCCAAAATGCCCCAGGAGAAGTGAAGGCAAGCAGAGAGCAGGCGGGTATTTTTTTGGCCGTTCGCTGCGCGAACGGATATGTTCGGAGTTCGAATCTCCGATGGATCACCAGACCTGCGGTCGGCAATTTGCGACGAGTTGCCGACTGCTTTTTGCTTTGCCGCCCGACCATAAGCTGGCGTTTTGATATTGCCCTTACAAAGAAAGAGAAAGCACCCGTCAAGCCTTGTGGATACAGGGCTGGCGGGTGTTTTTCTATGCGCGCAAAAGGTTGTCAAGGGGGCTAAATTCTGGGAATCTAGGAACAGTTTTTCGGGTTGTAGAGTGGACATACTTCTTGACCATCTCCAAAGAGGTATGGCCTAAAATCTGCTGAAGGGCGTACATATCGCCGCCATTCTCAAGGTATCGGGTAGCAAAAGTATGCCGGAGCAGGTGAGCACGAAGCCGAGGAATACCGGAACGCTTTTTCAGATTGCGGAACATCTGCCGCAGCGTAGCGTCCGTGACAGGCAGCAGATTGGACATGAGAAAGGCACGGTCGGTTTGCGCACAGCCGGGACGGCGGGAGAGATACCGAAACAACACCTTGCGGGTGCCGAGACCCAGAGGGACGACGCGCTGCTTGTTGCCTTTGCCGTCCACGATGATGTAACCCTCGGGCAAATGGATATGTTCAAGGGTGAGCGTCAATATGCCACGCTGTAGTCCTCGACTACCCGCATGGCGACGGCGGCCCATTTCTGCAGGCGGGTGGGATCGCCGCGGACGGTAGAGATATCCTTGAGAAGAAATTCCGCGTTGACACGATTCTGCACGGCCAGCTCACAGGTACGGCGCAGATCCTCTTCGATGACGGCTTCCTCCAGGCTGCTGTCTGCCAGGAAGGCAGGGTTCGGCTTATTGGACATCACCAGGTCGGGGCCAATGTTCTCCGCGAACCGTTTGCGATCGCTCCACGGACTGCAGGAAACCTTGCGCACGTGGGGAATACGTTTAACCAGCTCCAGCCGATCGTCCAGCCGTTCGCAGCACCCGTAATACAGCATGCCGAACTTTTCGGCCATGCGGGAGATATAGGGAAGCTCGAATTCCTCAAATACGGCGGGAGAGGTTGAGGTAAACAGCTGTGCCATGCCGAACGCCCAGCAGTTTTGGGCCAGCGGACCGCGGCCTTCCCCGCTGCCGGGCAGCAGCTCGTCGGTATAGATATGGGAACAATGGCAAATGTTGGCGTTGTCGTTATGGGCGCCGCAGGCGTCTGCATCCCCGATGGCGCAAAGCATCGACTGTGTGATGCGTTCCATCGCGGCGTGCAGCAGTTCGGGCTGATCCACAAGGGCAAAATAGACGTTTTCAACCCCCATCAGCATGGAAAGGGTATCCCAAACGCCGAGATGCAGGGTACAGCCCATCGGGACGGCAGGCGCCAGATCGCCGAACAGAAGCTGCGCCTCCTCCAGCCGCTGCGCCGTCTGCGCCTCATCGTGCCGAATGTGGTAGTCCTGAATTTTGTTTACATCTTCCAGCGTTTGGATCTGGTTATGATACTGATGGGAGATAGCGGACGCATTGGCATCGCCGATGACCTCTTCGTCGGGGGCGATGCCATAGCCGGTAAGGGTGAGCGCCTTGGGAATGGGAATAAAGGGATCGATCACCATATCGACGGGGAAATGCCGCCATTTGTACAGCGTCTGCCGCAAGCTGGTTTCTACCTCGGCCCAATACGGATCGCGGATGTGCGTGGTCAGCTCGTCACAGGCAAGCTCGTGCCAGGGCAGCTGATCGATGGTGACCATGGGCCGCACCATTCTGCCGCGGTTGAGGGCTTTCCACAAACGGATTTTTTCGGCCTGTATGGGCTGCCGAGCGGCTTCCATGTAGTCGTTGACCAGCCTGCACAGGATATCCTTTTCCGACGGATTCAGCGGTGTGCTCATGCGTATCGTGCCCCTTTCAAAGTATGCTACCAGTATAGCGGGCAGAGCCTTTGCCAGCAACGGCTTATTCGGACATAAACTTCGCAAATCTTGACATCCTAACGGGGAAAGCGCATACTGGAGGAAGAACGGCAAGCTTACAAAAAAGGGGGAGACCGTATGCTGCTGGGGGGAGGCAACGTCCGGGTTCCGGCCGACTGGCATGTGGACGAACCGGCGCCGCCCGGATACTGCCGGGTATACTGGATACATGGGGGCGTCGTCCGCTATACGGATGACAGGGAAGCACGCCGGCTGGAAACGGGGAAGATTTATGTGTTCCCGTCCACAGTCCCCTATCACATGACCACCGACTGCGCCGATTTACTGGATTGTACCTTTATCCATATCGATGTGCATCCGGTACTGGTGCCGCATCTGATTTGCCTGGAAGCGGCCGGAACGGCGGGTGCCGTGTTCGGGGCGCTGCGCGCCGCTTACGCCGAGCATTCAGAGGCTGCGGCATCCCTGGCTGATGCGTTCGTCGTCCGTTGCCTGGAAAGCGGGGCCTTCGCACCGCCCTCGCCTTTTCTCGCGCAAGTGCACCAATATATCGTCACCCATCTTGCCGATCCCCTTACGCTGCGGGAGCTGAGCGCCCGGTTCGGGTATAATGCGCAGTATTTCAGCCGCCGCTTCAAGGCGGCGGCGGGCCTTCCGCCGCATCAGTACATTCTGCATATGCGGCTGCAGGAGGCGGCGCGGCTGCTGCGGGGTGAAAAAAGCGTGGCGGCCGTGGCCGAAGCGGTGGGATTCCGCGACGACAAGACCTTTTACCGCGCCTTTTCCCGCCGATTCGGTGTTTCGCCCGGCCGGTTCCGCCGGCTGACTGTCCCGGTGCCGTAAAGACCGGCCATATACTTGCCGCCGGTTCTGTTTTGCGGTATACTGGAGCGGGACTACACCAAAGCGAGGGAGCGTATATGAGCGACATTCGATGGCAGTGGCTGGAGGGGACAGCGGATCTGTCGGCGGCCTATGCGGTGCGCCTGGAGGTGTTCTGCGAGGAGCAGGGCTACCGCCCGGAAGAGGAACTGGACGATGCGGACAAAACGGCGCGGCACGTGATCGCCTTCGACGGCTCGGTGCCGGTCGCCACCGGCCGGCTGTATACGCGCGGACCGGGCGTAATCGGGCTTGGCCGCATTGCGGTGCGCCGTTCTCACCGGGGGACGGGGCTGGGAGCGCGGCTGGTGGCGGAAATGCTGCGCAAAGCGCGGGAACTCGGCGCGCGGCAGGCCGAGCTGGATGCCCAATGCCGGGTGATCCCCTTTTATGAAAAGCAGGGCTTCGCCGTCTGCGGCGAGGAGCATATGGACGGACACGTGCCCCACCGTGAAATGCGGATGGAACTGGACGCCTTTGACGGTTGACTTTTGGGGCGGAATGCATTACACTGGAGGACGATGAGCGGGCTGAACAGCTGCGTGCGGGCGACCGCATGAGGAAAGTCCGAGCTCCACAGGGCAGGATAACGGCTAACGGCCGCCG
>CABSLQ010000099.1 GCA_902478605.1 uncultured Oscillospiraceae bacterium | reverse complement strand
ATAGTGATTGCCCTCCCTCGATAAATGTTGTCTGGTAACTACATTTTATCATGCGGGTATATCACTATGGATTTTTCTTTTATGTGTCCAACTTCATTTTACAATTAACCAGAGAAAAAATAAATGTAGAGAGTGGATTCCAAAGCGTAGTTTATCTTTCGTTCTCTCAACCACAAAAGAGGCCGCAACAGACAGTCTGTTGCGGCCTCCTTGTTATAGAGCCTGCAGGCGGGGATACAGGGGTTTCAGCGCGGGGTACAAATCGCGGTAGAGGGCATAAACCGCCGCGTAGCGCGCATGGTTCTGCGTATCCGGCGGCTGCACATCGCCGTAGGTAACCACCGCGGCGCACGCTTCCGGCACGCTGGCGTACAGCCCCGCGCCCACGCCGGCGAGCAGCGCCACCCCGAGGGCCGGGCCCTCCCGGGAGGTGGCCGTTGTGATGCCGCAGCCGTAAATGTCGGCGAGCATCTGCCGCCAGAAGGGGCTGCTCCCGCCGCCGCCGCAGGCGGCCATGCTGTCCACCGACAGGCCCATTTCGCCGAACACCGACAGGCAGTCCATAAGGGAATAGGACACGCCCTCCATCACGGCGCGCAGCAGATCGCGCTTTTCGTGCATGGCGGACAGTCCGAAGAAAACGCCGCGGGCCGCGGGGTCCAGATGGGGGGTGCGTTCCCCCATCAGATAAGGGAGATAGAGCAGGCCGTTCGCCCCGATGGGGGAGAGGGCCGCCTCCTTATCCAGCAGCACATACGGATCGAGGCGCATGCCGGCCGCCGTTTCCTTTTCCGCGCCGCAGAAGGTGTCGCGGAACCATTTGAGCGACAGGCCCGCCCCCTGGGTGACCCCCATGACGTGCCAGGCGCCGGGCACCGCACAGCAGAAGGTATGCACCCGGCCCAACCCGTCGATGGTCACCCGATCGGTGTGGGCATACACCACGCCGCTTGTGCCGATGGTGGTGAAGGCGCTGCCCGGGTTGACCACGCCGGTGCCCACGGCGGCCGCGGCGTTGTCGCCCGCGCCGCCCACGACCGGCGTGCCTTCGGCAAGGCCCGTTTCCCGCGCGGCCGCGGCGGTGACCCGCCCGGTGATGTCGGGCGATTCATACACCCGCCCGAGCAGGGCCGGATCGATGTCCAGCTTATCGAGCACCTCGCGCGACCAGCAGCGGTTCGGCACATCGAGCAGCTGCATGCCGCTTGCGTCGGACACCTCGGTGGCGTATTCGCCCGTCAGCCGCAGGCGGATATAGTCCTTGGGCAGCAGAATATGGGCGCATTTTTCGTAAAGCTCCGGTTCGTGCCGGCGCACCCACAGGATTTTGGAGGCGGTGAAGCCGGTGAGGGCCGGGTTGGCGGTGATGGCAATGAGCCGATCGCGGCCGACGCGGCCTTCGATCGCCGCGCATTCCTCCGCCGTGCGCTGATCGCACCAGAGGATGGAACGGCGCAGCACCTGATTATCCTTGTCGAGCATGACGAGGCCGTGCATCTGGCCGGACAGGCCGATGCCCGCCATTTCCTCCGCCCGGCGGCCGCTTTTGGCGAGGACGGCGCGGATCCCTTCCGCCACCGCCGCCCACCAGTCGGCCGGATCCTGTTCCGCCCAGCCGTTGCGCGGCTGATACAGCGGGTATTCCGCCGTATGGCTCGCAAGGGGGGCGCCGGTCTCTTCAAACAGGACCGTTTTGGTGCCCGACGTGCCGATGTCGATTCCCAGCAGGGTGGCCATGTGTCCTTCCCCCTCTTCAGGCGCCGAACATGACGGCGTTGACGATGTTTTCCAGATACTCCTGCCGGCCGCTCGTATTGGTGGTCACCTCGCCCATCTCGAGCGCGTAGGCTTCCAGCTCTTTGAGCCCGGCCGTGCCGGCCATAATCTGCGCGCCGATGCCCGACTGCCAGCTGGCGTACCGCTCGGCCACGAAGGTGTCCAGCCGCCCGTCGCGCTGCAGGCGGTCCGCGATGCGCAGGCCCAGGGCAAAGGCGTCCATGCCCGCGATATACGCGTGGAAGATGTCCTCCGGCTCATAGGAGCCGCGGCGGGTCTTGGCGTCGAAGTTCAGGCCGCCGTTGGTAAAGCCGCCCGCGCGCAGCACTTCCAGCATGCACAGCGCCGTTTCATACACATTGGTGGGGAACTGGTCGGTATCCCAGCCGATGAGCATATCCCCCTGGTTGGCGTCGATGGATCCGAAGGCGCCGTTGATGCGGGCGACGGCCAGCTCATGCTGGAAGGTGTGGCCGGCGAGGGTGGCGTGGTTGGCCTCGATATTCAGCTTGAAATCCTTGTCCAGCCCGTATTTGCGCAGGAAGGCGAGCACGGTGGACGCGTCAAAGTCATACTGGTGCTTGGTGGGCTCCTTGGGCTTGGGCTCGATGTAAAAATCGCCGGTGTACCCGATGGAACGGGCGTAGTCCACCGTCATGCGCAGCAGGCGGGCGAGGTTGTCCAGCTCCAGCCCCATGTCGGTGTTGAGCAGCGTCTCGTACCCTTCGCGGCCGCCCCAGAAGACGTAGCCCCTGCCGCCCAGCCGGGTGGTGATTTCCACCGCTTTTTTGATTTGCGCGGCGGCATAGGCGAACACGTCGGCGTTGGGCGCCGTGCCCGCGCCGTGCATGTAGCGGGGATGGTTGAAGCAGTTGGCCGTGCCCCACAGCAGCTTTTTGCCCGTCTGCTTCATCAGCTCTTCGAGCAGGCCGGTGATTTCGTCCAGGCGGGCATTGGTTTCACGCAGGGTATCCGCTTCGGGCGCAATGTCCCGGTCATGGAAGCAGAAATAGTCGATGTCCAGCTTTTCCATCAGTTCAAAGGCGGCATAGGCCTTGCGGCGGTAGATTTCCATCGGCTCGGCCGCGCCGAAGGTCTTCACCATGGTGCCGCGCCCGAACATGTCGGTGCCGTCGCCGCACAGGGTATGCCAGTAGGACAGGGCGAATTTCAGCTGCTCCCGCATGGTTTTGCCCGCTATCGTCTCCTCCGGGTTGTAAAAGCGGAAGGCGAGCAGGTTGTCCGACTGCGGGCCTTCATAGGCCACCTTGGGCATCGAGGGGAAAAAGTCGTTCATGATAACTGCCTCCTTATACTAATCGTGCACGTGCACGGAATGGGGTGCAAAGCTTCACACATTGTATTTCACAAAGATCTCGTTTTCCATATACAGATGCTCGCTGGCCGGCTTCTGCCCGAAGAGCAGGTAGGCGAGCAGGGTTTTCATCCCGTCGTAGCCCTGGCGGTAGGGCTGCTGTCCGATGGCGGCCTGCACCTGCCCGCTCTGCAGCAGGGTGCGCACGGCGGGGGTGGCGTCGCACACGACGATGGTTTTCACGCCGTGCCGCTTGGCCGCGTCCACGCCGCCCGCCACGCCGCCCGCACAGAAAAAGACGGCGTCGATGGCCGGGTTGGCCTCCAGCGCGCCGGTGACCTCTTCAAAGGAGCGGGCGTCGTCGTCGTTATTCTCCACCACGTCCACGATTTCCAGATGGGGAAAATCCCGGCGCGCCACCCGGGAAAAGCCGTAAACCCGCTGGTTGTGCCCCATGACCTTGAGCGACCCGGTGACCAGCAGCAGGCGGGCCGTCCCGCCGGTGATGAGGCCGGTCATCTGGGCCGCGGTCTGCCCGCTGCGCCGGTAATCGCAGCCCACATAGGCCAGCCGGCCGCAGCCCTCCACGTCCGAATTGAGCGCCACGACGGGGCAGCCCGCCCGGATAAGGGCGTCGAGCCGCTGGGCCACGGCGGGGTGGTTGAGCGGCGTGAGAATAAGGCCGGCGGGCGGGGCCTCCAAATACGCGTCCAGCTGCGCGATCTGGCTCTCCAGATGATAGCCGCGGGCGAGGGTGGTGTGCGCCTGCACAGGGAAGTCGGAATAATCGTCCAGCGCCGCGGCCAGGCCGCGCTGCACCTCGTCGAAAAAGGGGTTCCCCTGGGCGTTGAGCAGGATTTCCACCGGCAGCGGCGCGCGGGTGACCAGCGCCTTCCCCGCCCGGTTGGGGCGGTAGCCGTACTGCCGGGCGATCTCCTCCACCCGCTTCTGCACCGCGGGCCGCACGCCGCCGCGGTGGTTGAGGGCGCGGTCCACCGTGCCGCGGGATACGCCCGCGAGGGCGGCGATCTGCTGCGAGGTGATCTTCATCGCGGCGGCCCCCTTTACACAGGATCGTGCACGTGCACGGTATAGGGGTACTATAGCACGTTTGCGCGCCGCCGTCAAGAGAAAAGCCGTCGCCGCTCTTCCCGGGAAAAAGGGGGATCCGGTGGAAGCTCCCGGCCTTTCCGCGGAGCCGCTGGAGGCCGGAGGGTTCCCTTCCCCGGCCGGGCACCCTCCCGCCTGCGGGCAAAAAAAGAACAGCCGTTTTCTTCGCGGAAAAGGCTGCTCATAGCGGGGATATGCCGTTGTGAAAAAAGCCGGGCCGTTTTACGTCTTCTTTCGTGTCAGGATAATGCCAGCCACTGCCCCGATGAGGAAAAAGGGCGCAAACCGGACAAACAGCCACTCGAATGCGTGGAAGGCGGTGCCGGCAACGGCCATTTCCGGGTCGCCGTAATCCCAGCCCACGTAAGGGCTGTTTAATACCACCAGGACCGCCGAAACGATAAGCAGGATCGCACACAAGACGATAAAAGTCCAGTGCAGCCTGTTTCGTCCCGCGGCCTTCCTTTGGGCAAGCTGCGCGTTTATGCGCTCCAGCTTTTCGGAAAGCGCTTTTAAGTCATCGGCCGGCGGTTCCGTAACCGTTTCGCCCAGCAGTGTGCTGACGGGGGTTTCCAGCGCTTCCGCTAAGGAAATCAGCATATCCGAATCGGGCACGGACAAGCCGGTATCACATAGTTAAAGATATTGGTGTCATTCAATCAATTTTGCCGATGAAGCGGTAGAAGATTTCTACCTCCTGTTCCCGGCTCCCGTCCTCGTTCTTGACCGCCTCATGGACAAGGATTTTTTCAATCAGCGTGTTCAAGAGTTCAGCGGTGAGTTCCGTGGGATTGACGCACTCTTTCATCAAGGCAATCCATTTTTCTGCGTCTGCGGCGCTCTGGCTTTCAGCGGCAATGGCAGATTGAAGCTGTTCAATCTTTTCTTCCAATTCCGCCTGTTCGCTTTGGTACTTCCCGGACAGCATATTGAAGTTGTATTCCGTGATACGCCCCGCCGCCCAGTCCTCATACATCCGGGCAAACAGGGTATCGACTTCGGCTTTCCGCTTCTCCGCTTTGTTCAACTCTGCGGCTTGCTTCTTTCTTGCGGCGGCCTGTCCCTTGTCATTGGCATTTAACAGCCGCTTCAAGAGCCGTTCTTCATCATGCTGTACCAGCCCCGACCAGTATTGCAGACGGGAGAGGACATAGGCGTAAAGCACATCATAGCGGATGTAGTGCATGGAGCATTGGCGTGTGCCTTGCCCGTTCTTGCTGCAATGGTAGTAGCCATAGGGCTTGCTGTTCTGCCTGTTCTCCCCGTAGGCCAGCGACCAGCCGCAGTCCGCACACTTTATCAGTCCCGCAAAAATCTGTGTCGTGCCGTTCTTGCGCTCCCTCCGGCGGCTTGCGATCTGCTCCTGTACCTGCTGGAAAACCTGTTCGCTGATAATCGGCTCCTGCGTGTTTTCCACCCGCACCCATTCGCTTTGGGGCTTGCGTATCCTCCGCTTGTTCTTAAAGGAAATATTGGTCTCCCGGTAGTGGATGGTATGGCCGATGTAGGTTTCATCTTTCATAATGCTTTTGACCTGCGCTATCGTCCATGCGTAGCCTTTTTCCTCTGGTGCGCCAGCGTAGATATTGGCGAAAGTCCCGTCACGCTGGAAGTTGATAAATCCCGGCGTCGGTACTTTTTCCGCAATCAATATCCTTGTAATGCTGGCCGCCCCTTTGCCGTGAATAGCAAGGTCAAAAATCTTCTCCACGATCCAGCGGGTTTCCTCGTCGATTATCAGCTTGTTCTTGATTTCCGGGTGCTTCTTGTACCCGAGGGGAGCATAGGCGCTGATACGCTGTCCGGCGGCAAACTTTGCTTTGAAAGCGGTCTTTACCTTGCGGCTGGTGTCCTTTGCGAACCATTCGTTGAACAGGTTTTTGAACGGCACAAAATCGGATAGTCCCTTTTCTGTGTCCTCGTTCTCCGCAACGGCGATGTACCGCACCCGTTTTTCCGGGAACAGAAATTCCAGATAGTAGTCCATCATCACATGCTCCCGCCCGAAACGGGACAGGTCTTTGGTGACAATGCAGTTTACTTTTCCGGCTTCCACATCGTCCATCATGCGCTGGAAACTCGGACGCTCGAAGTTTGTCCCACTCCAGCCATCGTCCACATATTCCCCGACCACATGAAGCCCCTGCTCCCTTGCGTACTGTTGCAGGATTGTCCGCTGCGTTTCAATGCTTACGCTGTCGCCATAGCTTTCATCGTCACGGCTTAACCGCATATAAAGAGCCGTGTTGTAAATGGTAGTATTGTAAGGTTGTTTCACCGTAAAAATCCTCCTTCTAAAGAAACAACCCACGCTTACAATACTTTTGCTCTATGGCAATTATATCATAAGCGTGGGCGTGTATCAACGATGGGTCACGAAGAAGCTGCCCTTGCCGCCGTGTGCCGGACGACATCCACAATCAGATCGCCAATCGGACGACCGCCAGCGGCAAAATGTTCGGAGATTTTGATACGGTTTTTCCCACATACAAAATACTGTGTGCCGTTCTCTTCAGTAATGACCTGCCCGGTGTGTATTGTATCAATAATGTCGCTTTCGCTTTTTACCATCCAGTGTCCTCCGTATGATTATTTTTCATCATGTAGCTTGAATTTCTGTTCATAGCGTTTACCTCTCTCTTGTTCGCTGCTGCCGTTTCAGTTCCGCCAGCACTTCCGGCGGGATACGGTCAACCAGCCTTTGCATATTTTCCAGTTCGCTTTCCAGCTTTGCCCGTTCCATGCGGTCTTTCATCTTGCCGCTTTCACTGGCCTTTGCCCTTGCTTCCAGCTTTTGATTTTCTTCCAAAAGGTCTTTGATTGTGACCTTGTATTTTTTCAGCTGCCCGGAGAAGTTCTCCATCTGCGGAAACCACTTTTTCAACAGGGAGAGGGCTTCTTCCTTTTTCTTTCCGGCGTTCAGCGGGTTCATGCCGTCAAGCGTGGCTTCGATGGCTCTGGCCTGTTTGGAGAGGGAAACCGCCTGCTTGAAAAGCCGGGTGGGGATATGCTTCCGGCCTGTCTTGCTGGCGCTCTCCCCACGCTCCAAGTCAGGATATTTCTCCACCATGTAGGCGTGAAAATCATCCTGCCACTTCGTCAGGTTCGCCCGGTTGCCGATGATCTCTTTGGCGCACAGGCGGTTGTCCTTTGTCAGCGGCACAAAGGTCAAATGCAGGTGGGGCGTTTTCTCGTCCATGTGTACCACCGCCGAC
>CABSLQ010000098.1 GCA_902478605.1 uncultured Oscillospiraceae bacterium | reverse complement strand
GGCGGTGGGGTCAAGGGGCAAAGCCCCTGTCGTCCTCCGCAGAGGACGAAATTTTTCCCTTCAAAGAGCGCAGGAGGGGCGTAAAACGTCCCACTGGGACGTTTTACGGCGGGGAACCCTCGCCGGGGGTTCCCCGATGCGACGCATAAGAATTCTGCTTTTGTGTATATTGCTATTCGCTAAAAAGTTTTTTGACACTCTGACGCGCCTGACCGATGCCGGTCAGGCGCGTTTTGGCGTGTTCAGATGATTTCCAGCGCGTCGGCGTCCGGCAGCGGCGGGAACGGCGCAAAGGGCAGCGTCTGGTACCAGAATGCGACCGAGGCAATATCATCCTGCAAAGGCAGATACCGCCTGTCGCTGCGCCAGCCCAGCGCCTGTATGGTCACGCGGAGATCGCTTTGAAAATAAATGGGATCGGCAATGTGCCAGCGATACAGCGAAAAGCGCTGCTGGGAGCTGTACAGGCCGTCCGGGCGCACCACCTGCGGCAAACCGCTGTAGGGGGTGGTGAATTCGGTGTAGCGGCCGTTCACGGCAAAATCGTACGAGCCGCAGAAATAATCCTCGGTCCCTGTCCCGCATATGGTGGGGAAAGCGGTATCCCCGTCCATATAAAATTTGATTTCCCCCTCGCCCCACCAGCCGTTGTTGTGGATGCCCCAGGCCAAATAGGTGCCGACATATTTCCCCTGTCCCCGGATCCCGTCCACAATGGTGTACACCTCTTTATATGGCAGCGGGTTCACCCGGCGGAACTGGGCGTGGAAATAGCCGCATTCTTCCGGCACGTCGGTGAGGATATAATCGATCTGGTAATACAGCACCATATCCTCTTTGCCGATATTTTCCATCGTGATGCGGCAGTTTCGGCGGAACGGCATTTCCCAATAGCAGTTGAACGCGCTGCCCGGATTGACGCACACCGGCAGCGAGGCCAGCGGGGAAAACCCGTTTTGATACGCGGTGGCAAAAAAGTCGCCGACCGGGCATTCCACCGACGGGATATCGCTGCCGTCCCAATATATGCGCAGAATGGTGTGCCGCCACATGCCGGTGGGGGTCATCCAGATGTGCTGAATGGCGCCGGGCCCCTCGATGTTCGCCAGCTCCCGCACCTCGTGACTGCGGATCACAATGGAGGGGGAGATCTTCCATCCCTGCCCCAGATCTTTGGCATAGGGGGTGCCGGTCCCTTCGGTGGCCATTCCGCCCTTGCCTTTTTCACCGGTGAAATTCTCGGCGCTGATGGAACGTGTTTGTGCCCGGGAAAGACGGGAGAGATTGGACATGCCGGCTCCTAAGCCGTTGTACATATGCCGTCATCCTTTCTGTTCACCATGTAACGGTGCAGCGTACAGGCACACGGTGCCGTCCATCCCAGCCGCAGGTGGGAACCACGGCGGGAGGGGCAGAACGCCGGCTGCCCGCTTTTTCGCGGACATTGCCTGTGCATGTGGATCGCTATCTGCAGTATACCATTTCCGTTTCAGAAAGGAATAGCGCGGTTTTTCTATTTGTGTTCTTTTTTTGTGTTATTATGTCCGTTATATCCCCCACGAACAGGGCAGTTCCCCGCGCAGGGCGGCGATGACCGCCGGCGCCGACGGCTCCGGAAGCTCCAGCCAGGGCCCCGCTTCGGCCATCTGCTCGAGATAATGCGCGTCCGAATCGCGCAGCAGGATCTTGCCCTGCATTTCGGGATACCGGGCACGCAGGGCCTCCGCGTCACCCATCGCCGTGATCTCCACCGCGGCAAAACCAAGGGGCGGCAGATCGCCGAGGGCCGCCGTCACGCTGTAGGACGGCCGGTCGATGTGGGCGGGAAAGGCCACCCCGCCTCCGGCACGGGCCAGCGCCGCCGCGTCGTCCACGCTGATGCCCGACGCGGTGGTCAGCAGAATGGTCTCCTGCCCGACAATCTCGTCGAGCGCGTCAAGCAGCAGCTGGTCGCCGAATATGGCGGGCCGGTTGTCCACCGCGGGCAGGGTGGGACGCACCCGCGCTTCAAATGCGAGCGCGTCCGGCACGGTGGAAAAAAGGCACACCACGTGCGCTTCCTCCGCCGTGCACAGCTCCATGCCGGGGAGCACAAGCAGGCCGGTCCCCCGCGCCGCTTCCATCACCGCGGCGGCGTTGCCGCAGGTATTGTGATCGGTGACCGCGATGATCTGCAGCCCGCCGAGCAGCGCCATGTTGACGATGTTGTTGGGCGTCATGTCGTTGTCGCCGCAGGGGGACAGTGCGGTGTGAATATGCAAATCGTAGAAAAGCCGCATGATCCACCTCGTATGCCGGGCTCAGCGCCCCTCCAGCTCTTTCGAAATGGCCACCGCCAGCGCATAGGCGGGCAGCGGACTGCGCAGCACCGCCACCTGCTGCTGTACGGCCTTTTCCCGCGCCGCGTCGTCCAGCGGGGAATCCTCCGCCAGCAGAATGCATGCCACGTCGGCCAGCACCGCCACCGCAATGGCGTTGACGTTGCCCATGACGGTCACCCACACGCTGTCCGCCGGCGCGCGGCCCATCACCCAGCTGAGCAGATCGCCGCAGTAGCCGCCGGTCACCTCGCGCGCCGGATCCCCTTCCACCACCGTTTCCAAGGCGAGCTTCCGGGCCAATTCACCCACGTTCACGTATAAATCACCTCATGGTATACAAATAGTTAATTATCTTCCGGCGGCACATAGCCCTCCAGACGCGTCAGCTGTTCCGCGATGCTTTGGATCTGCTTGCGCATGAGGAAGATGCAGTCGGTCTCCTTGGCGAGCCCTTTGACGGTATCCTCGGCCAGCGCCCGGCAGGTCGGCGCGCCGCAGGAGCCGCAGTCCAGCTTGGGCAGGCGCTCCACGATGGCGTCGATTTCCTCCATCATGCGCATGGCGTCCTCCACCTTGTCGGCCAGCTTCATCACCGGCGCGTACTCGAGCAGCTCGGTCCATTCGAGACGCACGGGCGTGCCCGCGTCCTCCGCCCGGTTGCACGAAACGGGCAGATATTTGCGCAGCCGATGGATGCGCGCCTTGGCGACGTAGCCGTTTTCCGCCGCAAAGATGCCGCCGACGCAGCCGCCCGCACAGGCGTTCAGCTCGATAAAATCCAGCTCCTGCAGCTTTTCATCCTCCAGCTCTTCGAGCACCTTGATGACGTTTTCGATGCCGTCGGCGGCCAGATGATTTTCATTGAGAAGGCCGGCGGCCTCCCCGCCGATGGAGGACCAGCCCACCCCAATAATACCCGATTTGGAAAGCGGCTCCACCTGCTCGAGATGATTCATCGCCGAGACGAGCCGGGGATAGATGTCGCTGATGGCGAGCACGCCATCCACGTTGGAGCGCGGGATGCCGATGGGGACGCGCACGTCGGTGACCTTGGCGGCGCAGGGGGAGAGGAAGAAAATGCCGATCTGCTCGCTGGGCAGTCCGGTTTTCTGCATCGCCTCTTCCCGCGCGAGCATGGCGGCGACCTCCATCGGGGATTTGAGCGGCAGCACGTGGTCGCACAAATCGGGAAACCGCACCCGAATGAGCCGCACCACCGCCGGACAGGCGGAGCTGATCGCCGGCTTTTTGAGCTTGCCGTCGCTGAGCAGCTGGCGGGTGAGGTCGGAGACGATTTCCGCTCCGCGGGACACCTCGAACACGTCGTCGAACCCGATGGCCTTCAGCCCCGTGAGCACAATGTCGATATCGTCCAGGTTGTTGAACTGCCCGTACAGCGTCGGGGCGGGCAGCGCCACCTTGTATGTATAGCCGTCAAGCATGGAAAAGGGATCGTGCCCCGCCCGCTTGGCGTGGTGGGGACAGACCCGCACGCATTCGCCGCAGTCGATGCAGCGCTCCGAGATGATCTGCGCCTTGCCGCCGCGCACGCGGATGGCCTGCGTCGGGCAGCGCTTGATGCAGTTGGTGCAGCCCAGGCATTTGTCCTTATCCAGTGTGACAGAATGGAAAAACCGGTCCACCGGTTGGTCCCTCCTTTCAGTTGACTTGGCGCGCGGTCAGGAGGCGACGCGCACCGTCAGGGTCATGGTCGTCCCCTCGCCGATGGCGGTGAGAATGTCCATCTGATCGGTATATTTCTTGATATTGGGCAGGCCCATGCCGGCGCCGAAGCCCAGCGAGCGCACGTTGTCCGGTGCCGTGGACCAGCCCTCCTGCATGGCCTTTTCCACGTCGGGAATCCCCGGGCCGTGATCGGTGAGCACCACCGTCACCTTATCGGGCAGAATGTCCACATCCGCCTCGCCGCCGCCCGCGTGGATAACCATGTTGATCTCCCCTTCATACATGGCGATGGCCACCCGGCGGACCGTGTCGGAGGGGAACCCCAGCTGCTTGAGGGTGCGCTTAACCACAGCGGAGGCTTCCCCCGCGCGGGTGAAATCGTCGCCCGGCACGTCAAAGTGCAGGTGCTTGTTCATGGCTCCAACCTCCCCGCGCCTTAGTTCTCGCCGCCCTGCAGGTCGTTCGCATACAGCAGGCCGCAGGCCGTGAACATACGCACCGGGGACTTGAGCAGCACGATGCCGCGTTCCTGCGCGAGCTCCGCCATCTCGGGGGTCGGCTCCTTACCCCGCACGAAAACGATGCACACCATATCCATCATATCCGCCGTGCGCACCACCTGCGGGTTGACGAGCCCGGTGAGCAGCACCGACTGATCCTTGACAAAGGCGAGCACGTCGCTCATCATATCGCTGCCGCAGGCGTTGTGCACCTCGGTGTCCAGTCGCTCCTCTCCGCAGACGATTTCCGCGTTCAAAATGCGCACGATATCGGCAATGGTCATACACAAATCTCCTTTCTTTCGCCGCCGCGGGCTTCGTCCCGCACACGGCCCAAGCACAATGGGCATATTGCCTATATTATACCGGAAAGCAAAAACAAAAGCAAGCAAAAAAGGCAATTCCTTTGCCGGCCTTCAAGTTTTTTTCGGTGAATGGTCTTTTTGGATTGACACTACTTTAACAGAATAGTAAAATAGCTTTATATGGTATCTTTGCGGGGGTGCGGTGTATCCCCACTACATATTTTGGAGGTCGAGAAACGCCATGGCAAGAGTGTATAATTTTTCCGCAGGGCCGTCCATGCTCCCCAAAAGCGTCCTGAAAAAAGCGGCGGACGAGATGCTGGATTACCAGGGTTCCGGGCAGTCGGTGATGGAAATGTCCCACCGCTCCAAGACCTACCAGGCCATCATCGACGGGTGCGAAGCGCTGCTGCGTGAGGTCATGGGCATTCCGGACAATTACAAGGTGCTGTTCCTGCAGGGCGGCGCTTCCTCCCAGTTCGCCATGCTGCCCCTCAATCTGATGAACGGCAGCGGCAAGGCCGATTTCGTCGTCACCGGCCAGTGGGCCAACAAGGCGTATCAGGAGGCGTCCCGCTACGGCGACGCGCATGTGGTCGCCAGCTCGAAGGATAAGACTTTCACCTATATTCCCAAGCTGGATCCCGCCGCCTTCACGCCCGGTGCGGATTATTTCCACATCTGCATGAACAACACGATTTACGGCACCCGGTATACCACCCTGCCCGATACGGGCAAGGTGCCGCTGGTCGCGGACATTTCCTCCTGCATCCTGTCCGAGCCGATCGACGTGTCCAAATTCGGCGTGCTGTATGCGGGCGCACAGAAGAACATGGGCCCCGCCGGCCTGACCGTCGTCATCATCCGGGAGGATCTCATCGGCCATGCCCGTGATATCACCCCCACCATGTTCAATTACCAGATCCACGCGGACAACGGCTCGATGTACAACACCCCGCCGTGCTATGCCATTTACATCGCCAAGCTGGTGCTCGAATGGCTGCGCGACGAGATGGGCGGCCTGGAGAAGATGAAGGCCTACAACGAAAAGAAGGCCGCCGTGCTGTATGATTTCCTCGACAGCTCCAAGCTGTTCCGCGGCACCGTTGTCAAGGAGGATCGTTCGCTGATGAACGTGCCCTTTGTCACGGGCGACGAGGAGCTGGACGCGAAATTCGTCAAGGCGGCGTCCGCTGCCGGCTTCGTCAACCTCAAGGGCCATCGCACGGTGGGCGGCATGCGTGCCTCCATCTACAACGCGATGCCCATCGAGGGCGTGGAGAAGCTGGTCGACTTCATGAAGACATTTGAGGCGGAAAACGCGTAAATAAAGGAGAATGCAGCCATGAATATCTGCACGCTGAATAAAATCGCCGCCTGCGGCACCGCCCGCTTCGACGGCAAATACACCATCACCGAGGACCTCGCCGGCGCGACCGGCGTCATGGTCCGTTCCGCCGCCATGCACGATATGGAGCTGCCCGAAAGCCTGCTGGCCATTGCGCGCGCGGGCGCGGGCGTCAACAATATCCCGGTGGACAAATGCACCGATGCGGGCATCGTGGTGTTCAACACGCCGGGCGCCAACGCCAACGCGGTTAAGGAGCTGGTCATCGCCGCGCTGCTCATCTCGTCCCGTAAGGTGATCGCCGGCGCCGCCTGGGCCCAGAGCCTCAAAGGAGAAGGCGATGCGGTCGCCAAGCTGGTGGAAAAAGGAAAGTCCGCTTTTGCCGGCCCGGAGATTAAGGGCAAAAAGCTCGGCGTCATCGGCCTGGGCGCCATCGGCATTCTGGTGGCGAACGCGGCCCATTCGCTGGGCATGGACGTGTATGGCTACGACCCCTACCTGTCGGTTGACGCCGCGTGGGGCCTGTCCCGCGCGATCCATCACGCGACGAGCCTCGATCAGATCTTCTCTTCCTGCGATTATATCACGGTGCATGTGCCGCTGACCCCCGATACCAAAGAGATGTTTAATGCCGCGGCGTTCGACGCCATGCCGCAGGGGGTGCGCATCCTCAACTTCTCCCGTGCGGAGCTGGTCAACGTGAATGACATGAAAGCGGCGGTGGCCTCGGGCAAGGTCGCCGCCTATGTGGTGGATTTCCCCACCGAAGAGGTGCTCGGCGTGGAGAACATCATCGCCATCCCGCACCTGGGCGCTTCCACGCCTGAGAGCGAGGACAACTGCGCGGTCATGGCGGCCGACGAGCTGATGAATTTCATCGAGAACGGCAACATCGTCAATTCGGTCAACTTCCCGACGGTTGACGTGCCGCGCTCGACCGATACCCGCATCTGCGTGCTGCACCGCAATATCCCCAACATGCTCACCCAGATTAGCGGCGTGGTTTCCGCGCAGGGCATCAACATCGACAGCATGGTCAACAAATCCAAGAAGGACAACGCCTATACCATCCTCGACGTGCAGGGGGATCCCGACGAGGAGGCGTTCGCCAAGATTGGCGCCATCGACGGCGTCATCCGTGTGCGCAAGATTAAATAAGCCGGCAGCGCCTGCACAGGCGTATGTGGTAAACGGCATAGCCGTGCTGTGCCGCCCCACCGATCGCGAAAGCCCACGCCGTTTCGGCGTGGGCTCAGCCTGTCGAAAAAGTCCATTCGCAAAAAATAATATACAAAAAGTTTTCGCCCGCCTTTTTCAAAAGGCGGTGGGGTCAAGGGGCAAAGCCCCTGTCGTCCTCCGCAGAGGACGAAATTTT
>CABSLQ010000097.1 GCA_902478605.1 uncultured Oscillospiraceae bacterium | reverse complement strand
AGGATTTCAATGATAAAGAATATATCTTTGGAGGTACTGCGTTAGAACGGGATATCTATATTTTGGAGCTGGAGGTGCATTGGGCTTTGATACAATCGCTGCCTTTGCGGTTCTCAAATTGAAGGAACGTTATCCTGATATTCGTCTGATCCTCGTGCTTCCTTGCTTCTCTCAAACGAGAGGATGGTCGCAGGAAGATATAGAGATATACGATGACATCAAACAGAAGGCCGATAAAGTTGTATATACTTCTCAGGAGTACACGAGGGGCTGTATGCATAAACGCAATCGCCATCTGGTTGATAACAGTTCTGCTTGTATTTCTTATCTCACAGAAAACAAGGGCGGAACTTTTTATACAGTGAACTACGCTAAGAGCAAAGGTGTCGAGGTAATAAACATTGCAGAGTAAACAGAAAATAATCGTACTCCTTTCCCCTGTATTTTAGCTTCTTCACCTCGTTGGAAATAAAAAGCGGTAAATGTCTATGGCTGTAAAAGGAGCCTGTAAAAGGAGCGGCTGCTTTCTTTTGGCTTAACATTCGTAAAAATATGTGACATCTCATAAAATCCATTGACTTTTCACGATTTTTGTGCTATACTGTCTTCCATAAACAAGGCGGGAGATGAAGCGTATGGCTGTCCAGTACAACCGGCTGTGGAAATTGCTGATTGATAAAAAGATGAAAAAATCCGCCCTGACAGAGTTGGCAGATGTGTCCTCCTCTACGATAGCAAAGCTGAACCGGGACGAATATGTGAGCCTGGAGGTTTTGGAGCGGATCTGCCGGGCGCTCCGCTGTGACATCGGGGATGTAGTGGAGCTGACGGAAGAATCGGAGAAATAACGGGACGCCTGCAGCGGCTTCTGTGGAAAGGGTGGTACGATGAAAGGGGAACTGAGAAAGCCGGCGTCTGTCAACGCCATTCTGCTGATCGGTATTTTTACTTTTGTCTTTTTAGGGGCGGAATATCTGTTTGTCAATATGATTTCTCTGTCGGTGACGGAAGGGAGAACTGTCATTGCCCAGAACTATGCGCTGGGCGCCAGCGCCGTCGGCTTTTTCTTGTATCCGGCCATGGAACGCTGGGGCGGGAGGCGCTATAAAAGCGCGCTGACCTTTATCCTGGCGCTGGGTGCGATTATCTGTACCTTCATTGTCCAGCAGCATATCTCCTATGCGGCGACCATGACGGCAGGGATGGTGCTCTTCCTGCTGCTGGGCGTTTTCGGCAGCGCCGTCCACTATCTGGCTGCCGTCACCATAGACGGCGACAATGCATTGGCACGGCTGGCGGGGATCGCCTACGCCCTGGGAATTCTGCTCCAGTATGCAAACAACAACCTTGTCAACCTGGAGGTTGCGGAGGCGGCGTTTCTTTCGGTATTCCTGGCGGCTTTGAGCCTGCTGGTCATCCGAACGAGACAGGCCGCCCAAAGCCGCATCGAAATGACGGAGACTGCGGGCGCCTCTTCGGAACCTGCGGAAGACATTTCCCTCACCCGGAAAAAACGGACGGCGGGCATTATGCTGGCGCTGCTGGTAGTGCTGATGGCCTGCGTGTTCAGCACACTGGACAATGCCGTGACTCTCCGTCATGCGAGCGGGACGGATATCGGGCAGTGGCCCCGCCTGCTGCTGGCATTCAGCGGCCTCGCCGCAGGCTTTGTCTTCGATATCCGCAAGCGGAAGTATATGGGGCTTATTATGTACTGCGTGATGATGATGTCGGTTCTGTCCATTGTGGTACTGAACCTGGGCGCTCCGTTCCTGATCGGACTGGTGGTCTTTTACCTGTCCTCGGGCTTTTTCGTTGTCTTCTTTACAGCGAGCTTTATGGAGCTTTCCCGGCATATGCGCCTGCCGTCGCTGTGGGCGGGCATGGGCCGCGCCATGAATAACGTGAGCGCCGCCCTGATCACCAACGGATCGGTGGCGCTGCTGGCCACTGGCAACAGCCTGGCCGCCATTGTCATCGCCCTGGTGCTGTTCGTGGCGGTCAGCGTTGCTATGGCCGTGTATACCGCCCGCATGAACGCCGTCATGGAGCCCAAGGAGCCGCCTGCTTCCCAAAAGTCGGACGAAGAGCGCAGGGAGGCGTTCATCGCAAAATACGGGCTGACCGAACGGGAATGGGATGTATTTTCCCAGATGATTTCTTCGGACAGCAGCGCCCAGGAGATCGCCGACTGCCTGTTCCTGTCCAAGCGGACGGTGGAACGGCATATCTCCGCCCTGTACGAAAAGACGGGCGCAAAATCCCGCATCACTATGTACCTGCTTTACCGTAACGATTAACATACAGGATAAAAGAACACCCTGCTTTCTCTCAGGAGAGGCAGGGTGTTTTTGTGTGCGGTAACGAATTGTCCTGATAAAAAACATCGTTTTCCCCACTTGAAAAATGAAATTTACGCCATTCGGCATCCGGGAAAGGAAAAATCAGGAACGAAAAGTACACCTCAACCCCTATTTGGAACGATTAGAAGTTGTGCATATATAAAGCCTCAAAATAGTTGCTTTGATTTATATAATATGCACAAATGGCGGTTGACCGCCATCGGTTTTTTGAAAAATGGCGGTTCACCGCCACCTGTTTTGATACGATTGGCGGGATTTACGCATAGACAATCCGGCCTCTTTTCACCTAAAATGAGGGCGTAAGAATCCACTTCCCGGCGTCTGCCGCGGTTCCCCAAAAATTCAGGAGGAGAAGAAATGATGGAATACGTTCAAAGAGAACTTCCCTATGTGCGCTCCTTTGTCCTGCGCTCGGTGTACGGCGTGCTGCGGCAGGAAGGGATTACTTTTGGGGAGGAAGAGCCGGGAAGGGTTATTGCCGAATGGAGAGAGGACGGAACAGACGTCTCCCTTTCCATAACGGCGGAGGAAAAAGCGTTTGGAACCGAACTGACGGTTTCGCTGCGCCGCCCCTGCGACGGGATACCGGAGCAGAGAGCGTACCGGCTTCTGCAGGAGATGCTGGACCAGATCGTCCGGCATTTGGAAAATACCCTGATGACGAAAGGGGAGGAAGACGCTTAAAAAACGCCGCTTCAGGGGACAGGAGGTGTGAGAAATGACGGGGATAAAATGGAAGAGAATGCTCGCCGCCTTGTGCTGCGCTTTCATCGCCATATCCGGCGGGTGTGCAAATCCCAGCACTTCTTCGGGCAGTTCTGTTTCCCAGGAATCCGGCATACCGGCGTCGCAGGAAACGTCTGAGACACAGGCTCCATCTCAGATGGCGGAGAGTGCGTACGAACCGTCCGCCCCGTCGTCAAGCGTTCCTGAAAGTCAGAGCAAGCCGCCGGAGAGCGGCAGGCCCTCTGTCGCCTGGAGCAGTATAGACGATATTTTGGCAGGGATGTCTCTGCGCGGTAAGATATGCCAGATGCTGGTTCTCAGCCCGGAACTGCTCACCGGCGTTTCCGGTGTAACAGCGGCCGGAGAAACCACACGGCAGGCGCTTGTTGATATGCCGGTGGGCGGCCTGATATACAGCCGTCCCAACCTGAAAAGCCGGCAGCAGGTATGTAAAATGCTGTCCAACACCCAGAGCTATTCCAAAATACCGCTCATACTGACCTGCGACGAGGAAGGCGGGCGCGTCAACCGGCTGATGAGTACGGTGGGTACGACATATATCGGGCCGATGTTCGGGTATAGGGACCAGGGGGGCGGAAACCGCGAGGCAGAACGCCCACACCATTGCTTCGGATATGCGGGTGCTGGGATTTAACGCCGACCTGGCTCCGGTGGCGGATGTGTGGTCGAATCCGGACAATACGGTCATCGGCGACCGGGCTTACAGCGACGATTTCGCACAGGCGGCTGAATTGATCCCTGAGGCGGTCCGGGGCTTTCACAGCGGCGGCGTGGCAACCACGCTGAAGCACTTCCCAGGCCACGGGGATGCGCTGGCCGATTCCCATGACGGCGCTGTATATGTGTCGAAGCCCCTCGAACAGCTGCGCCGGGAGGAACTGCTGCCCTTTCGGGCGGGGATTGCCTCCGGCAGCGATATGGTGATGATCGGGCATTTGATCCTGACCGAAATCGACGCCGCCCAGCCCGCGCCGTTTTCCTACCGCATCGTCACGGAGCTGCTCAGGGAGGAGCTGGGCTTTCAGGGAGTGGTCATTACCGACGGGCTGCAGATGAAGGCGCTGACCGACTCCTATACCAGCGGGGAAATCGCCCGCCGTGCGGTGTCGGCAGGAGTAGATATCCTGCTTTGCCCGTCAAACCCGCAGGCGGCCGTCTCCGCTTTGGAGGAAGCGGTCGCGTTGGGAGAAATCAGCGAAGAGCGGATCAACCAAAGTGTGCGCCGGATCCTTGCCATGAAGGTGAACCGCGGGGTTTTGAAACTGGAGGGCTGAGAAAGCCCTGCTGTCCGCACACCAGCTTCAGGAGGAAAGAGAATGAACGAACAAACCGATTTGATTCAATATACCAAAAAGCGAAGCCTCTGCAGGCGGCTGCTGCCGCTTCTGCTGGCGATGGGGTTGCTGCTTGTCGGCTGCTCCGGCGGGACGGAGCCTTCGGAGCCGTCTTCCGATACAGGCAGCTCCACAGCGTCCGCCAGCAGCACGCCTGCCGCTTCGGCGCCGGAGCCGGAACCTGAGCCGGAAACGCTGGAGCAGGAGCTTTTGAAAAAGCGGGGCGTCGCCTTTGACCAGTCGGATTACAAAACCTTTACCGGCGCAGAAGGCGTGCTGAGCCTGCAAACCGTCTTTTCGGATCTCAACCCCAAAAAGGCCGGCGGCAATCTGTCCAGCGTCTTCCTGTCCGGCGGAAAAATCTATCAGTACCGCTGCGACGCGACCCTGCCGGGGGGACAGAACTGCCGGGAGGTGGGAACCCTGCCCCTTGCGGAACAGCCCGTCTACCTCCAGGCCAACGATTTCAACGGCGCCGACCTGGAGGTGGTCTACCGGGGCGGCAAACGGTATTCGGTCAAGTCTGCCAGCAACAACGGCCCGTACACTGCGACGGAGAGCAAGTATCTCCATCCTGTCCTGACGCACGCCTGGCGCTACAACGCAGACGGAAAAACGCTGACCGAGGACGTCGGGCTGCGGGACAGAGCCCAGCGGATTGTGCACGTCGGAGGCAGCTATCTGCTGATCGCAGACGGGAAGCTGGAGGCGGCGGCAGAACGACAGCTCCCCTCCGAGAACTTTGAAGGGATTTATTTTGACGACGATGAGGACGGCTATATTGTTTACGAGGTGGCGGACGAGGCCGTGGGGGACGGAGAAAAAGCGGTTGCCATCTTAAATGGGAACATCCTGGCGACCGATCAGGCGTTTTACCAGATCATGTACGACGATATCTCCGAGAATGATCTGAGCTATGAGGAAAAGACCACTAACGCCGACGGCACCCCCGCCGCCTATCTCCCAAAATTCGGCGGCGGCAACCGCTACCGGCTTGTAAAGCTGGAGCTGCTGAGCCGGTATTACAGCGACGTGCTCACCATCGCCCACGATTATATCATCACGGCGGACTACAAGCTTCTCCCCGCCACGGAGGCGATAGGCGAGGACTATGAATCGGGCTACATCGCATACCCGCCGGATGTGATGGAGAAGCTCCTCGCTCTGGATGGCTATTGAAATTAATAAAAATCGATCAGGAGGCATTCTGCTATGAAAAAGAAAAGCGTATTATCCCTGCTGCTGGCGGCGGCGCTGGCGCTCTCCCTCGCCGGTTGCGCCGGGCAGGGGCAGCCGGGCGGAAAGGAGCCTGTCGTCAACAGCGACGGGACCATCACGAAAGAAGAAAACGACGTAAAAATCACTGAGACAGCGGCCAGGTCCATCGAAACCGAGCTGTATGAAACGGCGGATTTCAGCCTGCAGATCCCCAAGGGCTGGACAGTCACCAGCGGCGGTACGGCCATGTACCATTCCATCCGGGTGCAGGATCCCAGCCAGCCCCTCAACCAGATGTTTGTCCTGCTGAAGGCGGAGGGCCTGCTGCACAGCCAGGAGGGAAAGGACGCCTATGCGTATAACGTCACCATGGGGAACACATGGGCGCAGATGCTTTCCCAGGCGCCGGTGCTGACAACCCCCTCCACCGAAAACTTTTTCAAGCTGTTTTCGGAATACGCGGCGTTTGTAGAGCAGTGGGAGCCGAGCTATGCCGGCTATACCTTCCCCCGGTTTGACGGCTTTGCCGTGACCGACCGCTTTGCCTCGGCCAGCCTCCTGTCCTCGTATGCTCTGGGAGAAGAGACGCTGCGGGCGTCCTTTACCGAAAACGGCAAGGAAGGCGAGGGGATGTTCGCCGCGTCGGTGGTGGACTTCGGAAGCGTTGATATTGCCGCAGGACTGCCGGTAGGATATATCATCCCCCGGGCGGACGGCGGCTACTACATGGCATACAACGTCATGGCGGTCACCGCCGCGAAGGATACCTTCATCGAATGGGAGAGCGTCCTCACCAAATGCCTTGGAACGCTCGCCTATTCTGAGAGTTTCGTAAAAGCCACTGAGCAGGCCGGTGAAGAAAAGGTGGCGATGTCAAAGGAAATCAGCCGCATCACCAACGAGAGGCTGGAAATCATCATGGCGGCCTGGGAGGACCGGAACGTCGAGCAGGACATCACCAGCCAGATGCAGAGCGACGAAACCGGCGGCTACGAGCGCGTGTACGACACGCAGACCGGCGAAATCTACCGGGCGGAGGCCGGATGGTATGAAAGCACCGGCAGTGACCGCTACAAGCCGGTGACTGAAAACAAAATGTATGCAGAGCCCATCAGCGGTTACATCGAATAGGGAAGCGGCGGAAAACCGCAAACAAGGAATACATGACAAGGAGGGAAACGGAATGCGTCAGGTGAAAAGGCTCCTTCCCTATGTCCGGCGGTATGTGCAGATGGCCGTTTACGACGTGCTGGACGCGGAGGGGGCGGAATACCGGAAAGAGGAAAGCGGCGCGGTGGTCGCCCGGCTTTCGGTTTACGGGAACGTCAGCACCTTCAGCCTTTCGACAGAGATACAGGATGTGGGGACCGGACTGACGGTTTCCATGCGTGAACCCTGTCCCGGCCTGTCGGCCCAGGGAGAGGAACGGGCGGTGACCGCCGTAGCCGATAAGGTTGCCCAGTACCTTGAGAACGAGCTGATGATCAACCGCCGCTGTTTCGTGCCGGACCGGCATTATGCCGTATAGGGAACAGCGGCGCAGGCACAGGCGGAAATCGGCCGGATCCGTGCGGAAGCGGAAGCGGCCAAGGCTGCGCAGACTGCTGCACAAACTCCGGCCGCGCCTGACGGTACGGTATGCCCCTCGTGCGGCGCGTCCGCTGCCCCGGGCGTGAAATTCTGTCCGGAATGCGGGGCGCCGCTCTCCCGGCAGAGCGAATAAACAGACAATGAATCTGAATATCTGGAGGGATATCTATGGCAAATGAATCGAGAGTATTCCGGCTGCCCGCCGGTATGAGTACCCAGGTAGTGGCGAACGCCGTATCGTCGTTCCTGTCCTCCGCCAAAGGGATGGAGGTACAGAGCGCCGAAACCACAGAAGGCTATGTGGTGCAGGGCCGTCAGGAAAAAGACGGCTGGA
>CABSLQ010000096.1 GCA_902478605.1 uncultured Oscillospiraceae bacterium | reverse complement strand
TGGGAGTTACTGTATAAAGGGTGGTTTACGCTACCTACTACATTACATCGGCTGACGGTTCATTTGTGGCAAAAGTGATAACCAGCAGAGGGAAAGGAGTCATATATGCAACGGGGCATGGCGCTACGGGAAGCGCCATGCCCCATCTTATTCGGCCCCCCCGACAAATGGGAAGTTACTTGTTCCTTTTTGCTTTAGCTGCTTTTATGCCCCAGCCAATCAACAATATAAGCCAAGCGCATAATCCTGCGATAAACCCTGTAGTCCCTATGCTTTCAAACTGCAATTTCAGCGCAACATTGAATATTTTTACAACAATAGTTCCACATAGCATCAAAGCAAGCAATAAAAGAACTTCCAATCCAATATATTTGAAAATTTTATTTTTCATAAATGGCCGCCTCCACAACTTCTGATTTGTTGCCCTGTTTGTTCTTAATTATAAGACATAAAGGAAATCCTGTCAAGTTGTCCCTGGCCAGAAAGTAATTATACCTAGGGCGCACTTACTCACCACCCGCAAGCGGGCGGAGGTACTGCCTGACGGCAGCCGTGCGCTCTCCGAGGGGGACGCTCCAGCGGGCCCACGTCCTGCTGGTAGCACCGAAGCTGGGAGCCGTCAAGGGACCGGCTTCGGTGCTACCAGCTTCAGTGCTTTATGGTGGCCAAGAGGGGCTTAAGCCCCTCTCTTTCAAAATGTGTGCTTTTCAGGGGGAAAAACCCTTGACAAATCGCTTACTGCAAAAAGATGTGCAGATAGTGCCGCCAGCCGGCGAAACGCGGCGGCCAAGTCAGGGGCGTGCGTTCAAAGACCGGAGAGACGGCAAAAGCAAAATACAGGATAATGGCCGCCGCGAACCCCAGCGCCGCCAGCCCCAGCCCCAGCCAAAGCCATTCCCATTTCCTGCTTTTCTGCCCGGACATGCGCATCTTCCTTCCTGTTAAAGAAGTCGGGACAAAACCGGCTTATTTGTTTCCGTACTCGGGCGGCAGCTGGATATTGGTGATGATCTTCCAGATAGAATCGAGGCTGCCGATCCGGCAGAAATGCTTTTTCCCCAGCTTGCTCGCATCGCACAGCAGGATGGTATGCTGCGCGTTTTTCATGTACATCATTTTGAGATTTGCCTCATCCTCGTTGGAATCGGTAACGCCCGCCTCGGGATCCACCCCCCGGCAGGAGAAAAAGGCCAAATCCGCTGTATAGCGGGAGACAAATTCCACCGCCTGCGGCCCGACGAAGGATTTGGCGTTATCCCGCAGGCGGCCGCCGGTGCTGTAGACGTCGATGCCCTCCATTTCGGACAGGATATTGGCGGTTTTCAGGCCGTTGGTGATCACCCGCAGATGCTGAAAGCCGTTAAGGCGTTCAGCCAGCTGGCACACGGTGCTGCTCGCGTCCATGAAAAGGGTCTGCCCGTCATGGATGAAGGGGAGCGCCCGCTTGGCCACGATGGATTTTTGAATAAAATTTTCGTTTTCCCGCAGCATGAGCGGGAAATCCTTGGCGTTGCCATCCACATACACCGCTCCGCCGTGGGTGCGGCGCAGCAAACTGTTATTCTCCAGAACCTGCAGGTCACGGCGGATGGTGGCGCCGCTGGAATACAGCAGGGAGCACAGTTCATCCACCGTCACGGCCTTGCGCTTGGCGAGTATTTCCATTATGCGGTTTTGACGTTCCAGCGGAAGCATGGTTATCCCTCACGAATTGATTATTTGTGATTATTTGTGCGTAAAACGACGAAATGTGATGCGCATTGTGCGATTATCACGCCAGCTATGGACGAAATCTACTCCATGTATTATAATGAGTATACCAAAAATGGGCCTGGAAAGCAAACACAAAAACGCGCAGGTATGGGCGTGGGCCCAAGGGCGTACGATGCCTGCTATTCCAATCAAAAGGAGATGTTTCCATTTGGGCGGCAAACGTGTTTTGGCATTCGATTTCGGCGCATCAAGCGGGCGCGCGATATTGGCCACCTATGAGGACGGCCGCATCGCGATGCAGGAAATTCACCGGTTTTCCAACGATCCGGTGACCATCTGCGGGGTGTTTTACTGGGATGTGCTGCGCCTCTTTTTTGAGATAAAGCAGGGTATCACCAAAGCGGTGCATCAGGGCGGATTCGACGCCATCGGCATCGATACCTGGGGCGTGGATTTCGGGCTGCTCGACGAAAAGGGCCATTTGATGAACAACCCGGTGCACTATCGGGACGAGCGCACCGTCGGCATGATGGAAAAGGTGTTTGAGGTGATCCCGGCCGAAGAGCTGTATGCCCGCACCGGCACGCAGTTTGCCCGGCTGAACACCATCTTCCAGCTGTACTCCCTGCGGCTGAACGAGCCGGAGCTGCTCGATCGGGCGCAGACCCTGCTGCTCATGCCCGATTTGTTTGCGTATCTGCTCACGGGGGTCAAGCGGGCGGAGTACACCAACGTGTCCACCACCCAGTGCCTGGATCCGAAAACGGGCGACTGGGCTTACGATCTGCTGGAACGGCTGGGAATTCCCACGCGGATTTTCCCCAAAATCATCGACGCGGGCTCCACGTACGGGCTGCTGTCCGATGAAATTTGCGAGGAGCTTGGCTGCCCGAAGGTACCGGTCATCGCCGTGGCGACCCACGATACCGGTTCCGCCGTGGCGGCGGTTCCCACCCAGAAAGACGATTTCATCTACATAAGCTGCGGCACCTGGTCACTGTTCGGCACCGAACTGAAAAAACCGGTCATCAACGACACCTCACTGCATTTCAACCTGACCAACGAGGGCGGTTATGGCCGCACGGTGCGTTTCCTCAAGAACATCATGGGCCTGTGGCTCATTCAGGAATCCCGCCGGCAGTGGATCCGGGAGGGCGCCGACGTATCCTACGCCGACCTGGAGCGGGAGGCGCTGGCATGCGCCCCGTTCCGCTGCTTTGTGGACCCGGACGATGCGAGCTTTGAAATGCCAGGCAACCTGCCCAAGCGGGTGCGGGAATTCTGCCAGCGGACCGGGCAGTATGTGCCGCAGACCCGCGGCGAAATCATGCGCTGCATTTACGAAAGCCTCGCGATGAAATACCGGTACACCCTGCATGCCGTGGAGGCGGTCACCGGCAGGAAATACGGTTCCATCCACATGATTGGCGGCGGCACCAAGGATCGGCTGCTTTGCCAGATGAGCGCCGATGCTTGCAACTGCGACGTGACGGCCGGCCCTATCGAGGCGACCGCCATGGGAAATATCGCGGTACAGCTTATCGCATTGGGCGAGATCGCCGATCTGAAGGCGGCCCGGCAGGTGATCGCCCGCTCGGAGGATCCGAAGCATTACACGCCCGCGCAGCCGGCGGCCTACGACGAGGCGTACGAGCGGTTTGAAAAGCTGCTGTAACCCCATTTTGTTAAAAGGAAGTGGTCACCGACCATGAAAATTCTGGTGGTCAACGCCGGAAGCTCCTCGCTCAAGTATCAGCTGTTCGATATGGACACGGGGGCGGTTCTGGCGAAGGGCAATTGCGAGCGCATCGGCGTGGGGGGCATTGTCACCCACCGCAAAACGGGGGCGAGTCCCTATGTGGTGGAGACCAACCTGCGCAGCCACGACGACGCGCTGGAATGGGTGCTCAAGCTGCTTGTGGACCCGGTACATGGCGTGGTAGCCGACATCGGCGAAATCGACGCGGTGGGACACCGCATCGCCCACGGCGGTGAAAAGTATACGCAATCCACCCTCATCGATGACGAGGTTGTGCAGTATCTGCAGTCCATCGTGAGCATCAACCCGCTGCACGGGCCGCCCGCCATCAAGGGCATTGAGGGCTGCCGCCGCCTGATGAAGGATACGCCACAGGTAGGCGTCTTCGATACCGCTTTTTATGCCACTATGGAGCCGGAAGCTTACATATATCCGCTGCCCTACCGGCTGTATGAGGAGAAAAAGATCCGCCGGTACGGCTTCCACGGCACCTCCCATCGGTATGTGTCCGCCAAGGTAGCTGAGTGCATGGGGCGTCCGCTGGCCGAGCTGAAGGTGATTACCTGCCACATCGGCAACGGTTCCTCCATCACGGCGGTGGATCACGGCCGCGCGGTGGATACCTCCATGGGCTTTACCCCGCAGGAGGGGATTCTCATGGGAACCCGCAGCGGCAGCATCGACCCCACCATTATCCCGTATCTTATCGAACACGAGGGGATGACGGGGCAGCAGGTGGAGGACATGCTCAACCGGCAGTCCGGCCTGCTCGGCGTGTCGGGATTATCCAGCGATTCGCGTGATGTCTGCGAGGCGGCGGCGCAGGGCAATGCCCGTGCACAGCTGGCTCTCCGGATCCAGGTGCATGGCATTAAAAAGTACATCGGCGCCTATACCGCCGAGATGAACGGCCTTGATGCGCTGGTTTTCACGGCCGGCATCGGCGAAAACGATACCGATCTGCGCCGCATGGTCTGCGGCCAGATGGACTATCTCGGCATCGCGGTGGACGAGGCGCGCAATGCGGCTGCCCCCCGCGGACAAATCACCGATATATCCGTGCCGGATGCCCGGGTACGCACCTGGGTCATCCCCACGGATGAGGAATATATGATTGCGATGGATACCGCAAAGCTCGCACAAACCCTGTGACGGAAAACAATAAGGAAAAGGAGAAATGCATCATGATGTCACCCTATGAGATTAAAAAGGAAATCTGCGAGATTGGCCGCCGCATTTATATGAACGGCTTCGTCGCCGCGAATGACGGCAACATCTCGGTCAAGATCGGCGATAACGAATTCTACTGCACCCCCACCGGCGTGTCCAAGGGCTTTATGACCCCCGACATGATCATCAAGGTGGACGCCAACGGCAACAAGCTGGAGGGCAAGCTGAATCCCTCCTCCGAAATCAAGATGCATATGCGCGTTTATCGCGACCGCCCCGATGTCAACGCGGTCGTTCATGCGCATCCCCCGACCGCGACGGCCTTCGCGGTGGCCGGCATCCCCATGGATAAATACATTCTGCCCGAAGCGATTCTGGTGCTCGGCGACGTGCCGATCTGTAAATACGGCACCCCCTCCACAATGGAGATCCCGGATTCCCTCGCGCCGTATATTCAGGATCATGATGCCTTCCTGCTGCAGAACCACGGTGCGCTGACCGTCGGCAACACGCTAACCAAGGCCTTCTTCGTCATGGAAGAGGTGGAGTTCTCCGCGAAGATCAGCTCCATCGCCCGCCAGCTCGGCAACGAGAATGAGCTGACCTGCGATGAGCTGAGCAAGCTCATGGAGCTGCGCGTCAAGATGCAGATCCCCGGCCGTCATCCCGGCTGCAAAAAGTGCCCGAACCTCGGCACCCCGAACTGCAAATGCAAGCAGAATCTGCCGAAGAACGAGGCCGGTGCCGCCGCTTCCTCCTGCTCCTGCGGCGACGAAGTGGGCAGCGATCTGGTCGCCGAGATCACCCGGAAGGTGCTCGCCGAGCTGAAGAAATAAGCCGTCCATCAAGGAAAAGAAAGGGTGGTGTTTGTGCCGCAAAGCAAACGGTTCCAGGCGCTGGCACAGCGCCCTGTCAATCAGGACGGTTTTGTAACCGAATGGCCTGAGGCGGGCATCGTGGCGATGGAATCCCCTTATGATCCCAAGGCGTCCCTGCGCATGGAAAACGGACGCATTGTGGAAATGGACGGCAAGTCCCGGGCGGATTTCGATTTCATGGATGCGTTCATCGCGGATCACGCCATCGATCTTGACGCGGCGGAAGAGGCCATGCGCATGGACGCGCTGGAAATGGCGCGCATGCTCGTGGATATTCACGTGGACAAGCGGACTATTACCCGGCTGGTCGGCGGCATGACGCCGGCCCGCCTGTGCGAGGTTCTCCGCCATATGAATGTGGTGGAGATGATGATGGCGATGCAGAAGATGCGGGAGCGCAGCTATCCCGCCAACCAATGCCACGTCACCAACCTGCGCGACAACCCGGTGCAGATCGCCTGCGACGCGGCGGAGGCCGCGCTGCGCGGCTTCGCCGAAACCGAAACAACCGTAGGTATCGCCCGGTACGCGCCACTGTGCGCGCTCGGCCTGCTCGTCGGATCCCAGTGTGGGCGTCCCGGCGTGCTGTCCCAATGCGCGGTGGAGGAAGCCACCGAGCTGAAGCTCGGCATGCTGGGCCTGACCACCTATGCGGAGACAATTTCGGTTTACGGCACCGAAAAGGTATTCATCGACGGGGACGATACCCCGTATTCCAAGACGTTTCTCGCGGCGGCCTACGCCTCCCGCGGCATGAAGATGCGCTGCACCTCCGGATCGGGCAGCGAGGCGCTCATGGGAAACGCCGAGAAGAAATCCATGCTGTATCTCGAAGCCCGCTGCCTGCTGATGATCAAGGGCGGCGGCGTGCAGGGGACGCAAAACGGGTCCATCAGCTGCATCGGGCTGGTCGGCGCGGTGCCTTCGGGTATCCGCGAGGTGCTCGCGGAAAACCTGCTGGCCGCGATGCTTGGGCTGGAGGTTGCTTCGGGCAATGACCAGAGCTTCTCCCACTCGGATATCCGGCGGACCGCCCGCATGCTTATGCAGATGCTGCCCGGCACCGATTTCATCTTCTCGGGCTACAGCTCCACGCCCAACTACGACAACATGTTCGCGGGCTCCAACTTCGACGCGGAGGACTTTGACGATTACAACGTGCTCCAGCGCGATTTGAAGGTGGACGGCGGCCTGCGCCCCGTGACCGAGGAGGCCGTACACGCGGTGCGGCTGCGCGCGGCCAAGGCGATGCAGGCGGTGTTTGGACAGCTGGGCTTCCCGCCCGTCTCGGACGAGGAAGTGGAGCAGAATGTCCTCGCCCACGGCAGCCACGACGTGACCGCGACGCGGGACGTCAACGAGGATCTCAAGGCAGCCAAGCGCATCCAGGACGGCGAGATAAGCGGCCTGGATGTGGTCAAGGCGCTGGACAATACCGGCTTTTCCGATATTGCGGAAGCCGTCCTGAACATGCTCAAGCAGCGGGTCTCGGGCGACTATCTGCATACGGCGGCCATTCTGGATCGGGACTTCCATGTGCACAGCAGCATAAACAGTCCCAACCAATATCAGGGCCCCGGTACCGGCTACCGCCTGGATGGGGCGGAATGGGAAAAGGTCAAGAAGATTCCGCAGGCATTCGACTGCGAATCCATTCAGTAAAGGAAGGCACCGCATGAATCAGGAAGAATTGGTGGCCCTCGTCACCCGCCGTGTGCTGGAGGCCATCCGGGAGACGGAAGAGGCGCCGGCAGCCGCCGCGCAGTCTGGTACGCCGGCTGTGTCCGGTGTGCCGTCCGACACGCCCGGCATGACCATTGTGGAAGGGGAACCGGCTAAAACCGGCGCCACTCCGGATGAGGTGGTCATCGGCCTGGCCCCTGCCTTCGGCGCGTCGCAGGTGCACACCATCTGCGGCCTGCCGCATGCCGATGTGCTGCGGGAAATCACCGCCGGCATCGAGGAAGAGGGGCTGCGCGCCCGGTATGTGCGGTTCCGCGACATCTCGGACGTGTCCTTCATCGCCCAGCGGGCCGCCAAGCTCAGCGGATCGGGCATCGGCATCGG
>CABSLQ010000095.1 GCA_902478605.1 uncultured Oscillospiraceae bacterium | reverse complement strand
ATAGTGATTGCCCTCCCTCGATAAATGTTGTCTGGTAACTACATTTTATCATGCGGGTATATCACTATGGATTTTTCTTTTATGTGTCCAACTTCATTTTACAATTAACCAATAAGGAACAAATACCGAGGAAAGGGGGGACTTTCCTTGCGGTCTGGCTATATTAACAAAAAGCTGCTGCGCTGGCTTTTGCCGGTTGCCATTGTTATTTTGAGTGTGTTTCTGCTTCAGGCTGTTTTTTCTCAAAGAACTTACCATATTCGGGACATCACACCACAGGACGGTGTGCTGGATATCCGGGATGCTGACGTTTCGAGCTGCGTTCTCAATATAGCCAACGAGTGGGACTTCTACCCGGAGGCGTTGTATACATCGGAAGATTTCGCTTCCGGAGCGGCAGGGGTGAAAGCCGGCCCGGAAGAATCTGCCTCGGATACCCCCTACGGAACCCACCGCCTGCGGATCCTGGCACAGCCGAACCAGTATTACACTATTTGCAGTTTTTCGCTGGATTATGCCAGCCGCGTGTTCGTCAACGGTTCCGAGGTTGCGGCCTTTGGCAGGGTGGTGGACAATGCGGAGGATTTTGTACCCCAGGTGGGCTACATGACCATCCCCATGTTTTCCGGAGAAAGCGGAGAGATCGAGATCATCTATCAGTATGGCAACTATGTCCATAAGGATGGAGGATATATCCAGCCGACCTACCTATCGACCCCGCAGAATATGGAGCAGTTTAAGGCGGCAAACGATTTGGTATCCCTGTCGGTCAGCGGCGGCCTGCTGTTTTTGATGCTGTATTTCCTGCTGAGCGCGGTAGTGCGCCGCAAAGCGGATTTTCTCTGTCTGGCGTTTTGCTGTCTGGTAATGGCGCTGCGGGATCAGAACTTCTTTAATATCCACCTGCTCCCGGCAGATACCTCTTGGTATTTTGCTTACCGTACCTTTATCCTGATCGTTATGCTGATGCCGGTGTCCATCCTTCTGCTGTTGAAATGTATGTATGCCAAGGCTACGAAACACTGGCCGCTGTACGCTTATCTGGGAATGGCTGCCGTTGTTGCCGTCCTAATCTGCGTGCTGCCTACGCAGGATATTGTCACGGTTTCCACGGCAGCATACTATGCTTCCATCCCGTATCTGCTGTATCTGATTTTCGGCGTCATCCGCCATTATATCTGGCAGCGCCGGCTAAATGCAGTGGATATTTTGGTGCTCTCCGGCTTTCTTATCCTTCTGGCGGGCCTGCTGTACGAAGCGCTCCTGACAGGAGACAGTTCCGAGGTTACGCACTATGGAGCGGCGGCCTATGGGATGCTGGGCTTTGTCTTCCTCAATGCCGCGGCCATCAATCTGCAGATTCAGGAACGGGAAGCGGCGCTGATCGAAAGCCGCAGCCGGGGTGAGATGCTGGAACGCATGAACCGTCTCAATATGGATTTCCTCCATAAGGTTGCCCATGAGCTGAAAACGCCTCTGACGGTTATCTCCGGCTATGCCCAGCTGACCGGGATGCAACTTGCCGCCCACCATATCAGCGACGAGACTCCCGGCAATCTGAAGACGATCCAGCAGGAGGCACAGCGGCTGGCAGACATGGTGACAAGGCTGATGGAATACTCCTACGGGCGGAAAAGCGAGCTGAGCTTCGGAAGGGTCATTGTGCCGGAGCTTTTGGAAAACGTGGACGCCATCGCAGCGCCCATGTGCCTGAAGAACGGCAATACAGTCAAAATCGCCGCAGATTCCTGCGCGGATGTCCATGGCAATTTCGAAATGCTGCTCCAAATCTTTATCAACCTGATAGTGAACGCAAACAAAAACACACAAAACGGCACCATCACTATCCGTGCCTCCGACAGGGAACGGGATGGGCTCGTGCTGTTCCGGGTAGAGGATACCGGCAGCGGGATTTCGCCGGAAGATCTGCCCCACATCTTTGAACAGGGCTTCAGCGCCAGCGGCAGCAGCGGACTTGGGCTGACCATCTGCCGGGAAGCGGTGGAAGCCCACGGCGGGGAGATTTGGGTAGAGCGAACAGGACCGGAGGGTACTGTGTTTGCCTTTACGGTGCTAAAGGAGGGAGAGCAGTGAGTACAATCTTACTGGTAGAGGACAATCCGCATATTATGAAAATCAACGTCGAAGTGCTTTCCCTGCACGGTTATGAGGTGCTCAGGGCGGGGACTGCCGCCGAAGCACGGGAACAGCTTCGGTGGCACCCGGCAAATCTGATTGTGCTGGATATCATGCTTCCGGACGGAAACGGTATAGAGCTGTGCAGGGAGCTGAAAGAGCGTTATCATATCCCGATCCTTTTTTTGACGGCACTTGGAGAAAATCAGGATGTGGTGGAGGGGCTTCGCGCCGGCGGCGACGATTATCTGCCCAAGCCCTATGATCTGGAGGTGCTGATTGCCAGGATTGAGGCCAGGCTTCGCTCAGATGCAAACAGCCGCCGCTATGTCTGTTATGGCGGCCTGAAACTGGATACCGTTTCCTTTATCGGTTATGTCGGCGGCCGGGATATCCTGCTGACACAAAAGGAATTTGCGGTGTTGCTTCTCCTGACACAGAACGCGGAACACAAGGTGTCCCAAACGGAGCTGATGCGGGAGGTCTGGGGCGCCGAATCCGAGATGGAGAAGCGCGCTCTGTGGACGCTGATCTCCCGTCTTCGAAAAAAGCTTCACAGTGAAGACTCCCGATTGGAGATCTCTTCCCTGCGGGGCGGAGGTTATCTGTTAGAGCAGCTGTAAAATATGCGCTTTCGCCGCGAACTTTACAAATTTGTAAGGTTCGCGGCTTTTGCTTTTTTGTATGCTATCATTATTTTAGAAAAAAGTATCAAGAAGGGCCCCATATACCCCCTTTAAAGGAGGAACACAAGGATGAAGAGACGGATTGTAAGCCTGTTGCTGACCTTCAGCATCCTGCTGTCCATGCTTCCGCTGAGCGTCCTGACGGCATTTGCCCAGGATACGATCCTGTACGGCGACGCCAACGGCAGCGGAACCGTGGATATGTCGGACGTCAATCTGATGGAGCAGTACATCGAAGGGGATGCGGAGGCGCAGGCCACCATCCACCTCAACGAAGCCGATGTCAACGCGGACGATGTTGTCAACAGCGACGACGTGGCGCTTGTCAAAGAGTACCTTGCCGGCAACATCCAGCTGACGGACGACCTTTGCACCGTCAAATTTGAGACGGGCGGCGGCGGGGAAATCGACCCGATTAAGGTCGGCAGAAATTATGCCATTATGCAGGAAATCCCCTCTCCCGGCAAGGAGGGAGAGGTCTTTATCGGCTGGCAAAAGGAAGACGGCACCGACTTTTACCAGACCGAGCCCGTTACAGGGGATATGACCCTGCGGGCCGTGTACGAGCCTATGGAGCCTGCGGAGCAGGTGTACATTGACTCCTTTGCCCTGACGGACCAGAAAACCGATTTGGAAATCGGTATCACCGCTCCGGGCAAAACGGCCGAGCAGGTTAAGCAGGCCATTACCCTGCTGGCCAAGGACGGCTCGGATCCGGTGGATCTTGTCGTCACCGACAATGGCGGCGGCCGCCTCACCGTTCGTGCGGACGGCGGTTTCCGCGCAGGCGGCACCTACGAGATGACGCTGGGGGAGGGCCTGACCTTTACGGATAAGGACGAGCGATACCGCACCGTGGCGCTGACCTTTGCCAAACAAGAGGAGGACGCCATCCAGTTCGACCCCGACGTGAAGTTTATTCAGGATACCGACGACTACTTTTATTATCTCGATGTACCGGGTTCTGTAGATGAGGAGTTTGTGACAGTACTGGACATTCCGATCTATGCCGACGGTTCCGCCGAGGTCACGACCGGAAGTATGCACATTAGTGGTAATTCTGTCCCTGGTTTTGACACCTTCTTGGAGGTGGGCGACATCGTGTGTGTCTACGAGAATGTGGATCCGCGGGAGAGGGACTACACGAAGGATTTGTATGAGGACGATTCCATCGCCTACATACGTGTGACAGCTGTGAACGTCTCCTGGGCATTCCACTTTGAATCTCTGTCCGAAGAGGACATGGACGAGGTCGTCTTTATGCCCGACACCATCCCCTATCAGGTGGACGACCTGCCTTCCGGGGGCGTAGGCGCCACCGGCACCGTGGACGTCAACAGCTATGACCACATTGCAAGGGCGGCTCTCGGCATGACAGAGGCGCCGGAGTTTAACACCGGCGACCTGCTGGCGTTTTACGCCGAGGATTTTTCCCAGCTTACGGAAAACAGTACGGTTGTCTACGCCAAGGTGACGGGCATTCAGGCCGACGAGCTCACCGCCACCTACCAAATCATAGATAAGGCGGCCATTGAAGACCTCGCCGGCGGGCTTTTTGTCAGCACGCCCATTACCCTTGAAGATATCGAAACAGAAGAGCTGCAGGCGTCCGTGACCTCCGCGTTGGAGGACAGCAGCTTTACAGACGAGGCCACGTCCATTCTGGCGACGGGCGCCCTTCAGACCCCGAGCATTCAGAACCAGCTGCTGGATATGGGCGTCAGCCAGTCGGAGATTGAAGCTATGGCAGCCCAGCCTCTGGCAGCCGCGGCCGGCGGAAGCGGCAGAACCAAATTTGTGGTTGAGGGTGTCACGGTTACGCCGTCGGTCCTTATCCATGACCGCTATGAAGACGGCTATGGCTTGGGCCTGGATGTCAGCGCCGTGTTTTCTGTGAATAAAAAAGTCAGTTCCGGGCAGACCACCTCCCTGAAGATCGAGGTCAGCGCTTACTTTGAGCAGCAGGGAGCCTTTGGCCTCAACGTGGATGTGGACACGGACTGGAAGGTTTACCTGATCATCCCTGTCCTCAAGGAGGTCACCTGCTCGGTGTCCATTGACATCAAGAGCTACTCCAACATCTCGCTGAGCGCCAAGACCTACACCGTTTCCGAGCAGAAGAGAGAATCCTTTGACGAGTTTATCGACCTTGTAAGGGACGGCCAGTATGCTGACGCCGTGCGCGAGCTGAACGACCTGCGCGTGCAGCGCAAGCTGGGCGGCGGCCAGGATGTGCTCGATCGGATAGACTCCATACTGAAATCCCTTCCCACGATCCATGTGGGCGGTACGGAATATTCCTTTGAGGCGCTGGAAGCGGAACTGAACATGACCGACGTCAGCTCCGAGTTCGAGGAGGTTCTGTCTGCGGAAAATATTGAGGACAGCAAGGTGGGGATCGAGCAGCTCATGAACCGGTATTCCGAGCTGCTGAACAGCGAGAGCGACTGGGCGCAGCTGCTCAGCAAGGAGCTGTTTTCCAAGGAGTACCACATCAAAATCCTTGCTATCAAGCTTAAAGTCGATTTTATCGTCCGCGCCGATGTGAACCTGACCATGGGCACCGACTTGGAGTACGAGGTCGGCAAACGCTACAATTTCTGGGTCAAGATCTTTTCCGGCACATCGGGAAGCAGCGAAACCGACCTTTTGGACGAACGCTTCGGCTTCCAGTTTTATATCATGGGCTACATCGGCGTGAAGGCGGGCTTCAAGATCGACGTGGCCATCGGCATTTTGAGCACCTCCATTGCCAGCGTGGGAGCCAATGTGGAATTTGGTCCCTACGTCAAGCTCTATGGCTATTTCCTTTATATTTATATCAAGGAACGGCCGGCCAACACCTCCGACTGGAATGTGGAAGAACAGGCAATGGGCGCCATGTATATTGAATTCGGCCTGTATCTGACCGTCAAGTTCAAGGCGCAGGCGTTAAAAGAGTTAATCAAGTATGAGCCCACTCTATATGACGGTGAGTTCCCGCTGCTGACGGCGGGCGACAAGAAAAACGTCTATGATTTTGCTCTTGAACCAACGTCCACCGATATCCTCTATATTCTGGACAACAACGGCGACTTTGCCGACGGCATCACCATGGAACTGCCGGAGGCGTACCGGAATATGAAGACCATCGACTTGACCAGCGGACAAAAGGCACAGAGCATCTACGACCTTTCCCATTACCATATCCGCTTTACCAACCCGGCCTTCTCCATAGACAATAACGGCATTATCCGCTTTGACAGGGCCCAAATAGACGAGGATGACCGTTACGCTTACGGCGACATGATCGTGACGTGGAAGGGCGGCAAGCTCGCCTTCAGCGAGTATGATATGACTATCACCGTACCGGTCGTGTGGACCAGCTACAGCGAAAGCGAGATCAGCAAGCTGTATAACGTCTATGTTGCGGTCGGGAATGAGACCTACGGCTACGAAACGGTGTGGAGCAGCCAGTTTAACCGCATCCAGACCTTCGATCTGCCTACGCAGGAGGAGATTCATGACCTCATCGGTTACGACGCCTATGTGACCGAGGACGGGACCAACCTGAAATATACCGACGCGGGTTCCTACAGGGCGGAAAAAACGACGGATATCACCGTGTCGGCGGACACCACCTTCTATTATGACATCGGCCTTAAGACTTACAGCCTGTATGTGAAAAACATCCAGGGCAAGGACGGCCTCCCTTACGCCGGCACCTATACCACCACCTACGGCGAACCGTTTGTGCAGCTCGCCTCCCTGGAGGACACCGGCGCCAACGACCCCGACAACGGTAAATTCAGCGTATTCCTGAACCTGACCCGGGAAGGAAACGACGACGAGGTTTTTGCGCTGGATACCGCTGCGGACATGAGCTTTTATGAGAATTACGGCACCTCCGCTGACCTCAGCGCGAATTACACGGACGCGTCACGCCTGGCCACCTTCAAGTTCCAGGGCATCAGCGTGCCGGATTACACCGTGACCTTCCGTGCCGGGATCGCACCCCAGGCAGGGGATTTGATGGCGCATATTGCGCAGTACTTTGACGGACAGGTAAGCATTACCGACATCAGCCCGGCAGTAACAGCCTCCGAAAACTCGGTCACCTATTCGGTGACCTGCTCGGCATTGACAGAGGATACGCCGGTCTATCCGGTCAGCTTTACCGTCAAACCGTCCGAGCACCAGTCTGAGGAGGATATGCCGCAGATTGCTTCGGTCAGCTATCCGGAAAACTCGATCCTGTTCGCGCCCAAGCTGCCGACGCTCGATGGGGCGTATCTGGACGGCTGGTATACGGACGAGGCCTGCACCAAGCCGTTCGACTTCAGCAGCGCGAGGATGCCGAAGGGTGGAATGACCCTTTACGCCCGGTACATCTCTACGCAGGTAGAGGTGCACATCATGCAAAACGCCACTACCGAGCTGGAGACGCGGCTGCTGCTCAATGGCAGCAAGCTGGGAGAACTGCCCAAAATCTCCGGCATGACCAGCACCCAGAGACTGGTGGGCTGGTACGATAATATCGAGTATACAGGCGACCCGTACACGGCGGATACCATTATTCGGAGCGATACGGATATCTACCTCTACCCGCATATCGGCGAGAAGCTGGAGATCGGCATCACCGAGGATCTGTTTACAAATACTGAAAAGGAATACAACCGCAATCCTGTCAGCCTTGCGATGCCGGAGCTTTTTGAGTCCGCAGATTTTTACAGCAAGGGCTTTTATACGCAGGATTTACAGGTGCTGTTCCGCGAGCAGGGCGCGGCTGTCACGGAAGAATGGACCGAGGTGGCGAACCCTTACAGCATAAATAGCGACTGGCCGGTGCATGCAGGCGTTTACGACGTGCGCATCGTCTGGCCGGGGAACGAGAACTATAAGCCGGTGGACCTCTACCTGGAGGGGTATATCCGCATCAACAAGGCGCCTTTCCCGACGACGGACGGAGCCGCTCTTTCCTTGCCGAGAGTACAGGGAGGCGTTTATAGTGTATCGGTATCTCTGCCGGATAATTTCGACCGCTACAACTTTACCGAGGATAACCAGGTGACCATAAAGCTGCGATACATGCAGGATAATATGAACTTTGCGGATTACGCCTCCCATACCATGCCGATTTTTGACGGCCAG
>CABSLQ010000094.1 GCA_902478605.1 uncultured Oscillospiraceae bacterium | reverse complement strand
TCCTACACAGGGGGCGTTTTGTCCATTGTCCATTTTTACTGGACCGGTTCAAATAAAATTGGCAGCGGGGCTTCTCTTGTCATGAAAAAAACACATGGCCCTGGTATACTTATTTATCCCGGAAATCCTTCGGTGCGCGTCTGGGTCCCGTCTTCGCGGATAAAGAGCGCCTGCACGCCCGGCATGCGGCGGATAAGCTCTATCCCCTTTTCTTCCCCAAGGACGAAGCACGCGGTGGCAAGCGCATCGCCTTCCGCTGAACTGTCCGACACGATGGTCACCGATGCCAGGTCGTTTTGCACCGGCCGCCCTGTTTTGGGATCCAAAATGTGGTGATACCACACCCCGTCCTGCTCAAAGCCGCGTTCGTAAATGCCCGAAGTGACCACCGACTTGTTCTGCACCCTTACCGTCGCCGCAAGCGCCGTTCCATCCCGGGGAGACCGGATGCCGATTTTCCAGTCGGCTCCGTCTTTATCGCCCAAGGCATAAATGTTGCCGCCGAGATTGATAAGCGCGCTGGTCACCCCATTATCCCGCAGAACAGCGGCCAGACGGTCGGCAATATAGCCTTTGGCCACCGCGCCGAGATCCACCGCCATCTCCTCTTCGCCCAGCTGTACCGTGGTGCCGTCGATAAACAGATTTTGCCATCCGACGTGTGCGGCCGCTGCGGCAAGTGCGGCGGCGTCCGGAACGCGCGGCGCCTCCGCGGTGAAATCCCACAGACCGCTCGCCGGCGCGATGGTCACGTCGAGCGCCCCGTCGGAATACACCGCATACTCCTGGGCCAAGCGCAGGACGGCGGCCGTGTCTTCGGCCACCTCCAACGGTTTGCCGCCGGCCTGGTTGATGCGCCAGACGTCACTGCCTTCCCGCGTGCGGCTGAAAAGATCTTCATATCGTTCCATTTGTCGAAAGCACTCGTCTAAAACCGCACGGTCCTGGGTATGATATACCGTGACGGTCACGGCGGTGTGCAGGAGCTGCGCGCTGCGCGACAGCGGTCCTGTGCTGCGGCGGCAGCCGGCAGAAAAGCAAAGGCCCGCGCAAACAAGCAGAGAAAATATACGCAATTGCCCGGTTGTGTTTTTCAAAGCGTCACCTTTTCCCGTTTGAATATGAACGATTTACCGCATTATGCGTCGACTCATTTCCCAAAGCCGTACGCCGCTGGCCGTTTGCAACACGGCAACAATCTTGTAACGGTTATTGATATTTTGCACAGATGTTCTTGCGGCTATTCGTTTATGTTCGCTCTTTTTTCGAAAAAGATAACAGGATTGTAACAAACATTGCATCTCCCAAATAATTGTGATATAGTTTCGTATAGCCAAAAAAGCGCATGCAATTGCCGCTCGGATCGTCTCCGCCATGTAAAATTCGCATGTATAAGTATTTACCATTTCCTATCATAAGAAGGGAGGGGAACTGCGTGAAAGCACAGATCCAGTATATACGGACACATCTGCGGCAGCCTTGGCTGCTGGCAGTGCTGTGCATCGCCGTCATTCCCATCTTCCCGGAATATATCAGTATTCCGCTTGCCGGCTGCTCCATTTGGGCGGCTGCATACGATGCAAAAGCCAGACGGCAGTCCCTTTCCATCGGGACGCTGGGCAAACTGCTTTTAGTCTTTATCGCTTATATGGCTGTGGGTGTTTTTTATTCGGATAACCCGCTCAACAGCCTGTCGACACTGGCCATGTGGGTGATTATGTTTTTGGTGTATCTGGCGATGACCACCGTGCTGTGCAATAAACAGCGGTTTGATACCGCCCTGTTCTGCATCGCGCTGGTGGCCGGCATCGTGGGCCTCATATCCTGCTTTCAGTACGGACTCAACCTGGTGCTGTCTTCCCATGTGCCGCAGCAGTTTTGGGGCTGGATCGACCGCGTGGTGTATCAATGGTTCCCCATGCCGCTGAACCTCAACGATTTTGGAAGCCGGGTATCCTCCACCTTTACAAACCCGAATATCGTGGCCGAGTATCTGGTCATGGTGATCCCCTTTGTCATCTACTACGCGTTCAGCGGCAAACGGACGCGGGTGCGCATTTTGTGCCGGGTTTGCCTGCTGACGGCGGTCGGCGGCATTGCCTTTTCCTTTTCACGGGGCAGCTATCTGGCGCTTCTGTGCATGGTGCTGGTGCTCTGCGTTGCCAATATCCGCAAGCTGAGCGTTATTATCATGAGCGCCGTGTCGCTGCTTGTCCTGGTCCCGGATTCGGTTATGGAGCGATTCTTCTCCGTAGGCAGTATGGATCATTCCATCAGCGAACGGTGGTCCATCTGGGGTGTAACCCTTAAGGGCATATTGGAGAACCCCATCTTTGGCCGCGGCCCGGGGATACAGAATACCTGGGATATGCTGGTGGAGGCCGGTGTGAATGCACCGCATGCCCACAACCTGGTGCTGGAGCTGCTTGTGGAAGGCGGCATCATCGCACTGTTTATCATGATGCTCATCGGCTGGAAGGTGCTGCGCACCGGTATCCATCTGCTGGGAAATCAGGAAGTATCCTTCATGGGCGTGACACTGATTGCGTTTGTCCTGGCATTTATCATGCACGGCATGGTGGATTTCCCGCTTCTTTGCCCCAAGCTGGTGGGCACTTTCATGATGGTCATTGCCTTTACCGATGTGGCGTCCCGCCTCTATCTCGGGCAGCGCAATGCCGACCTGTCGACCATGGCGCCAACCTCCCTTCGGCGGCGCCGGCTGGCTTCGGACAGCGTGGCCATGTCCAGCTTATCGAAATAATACGTCACAAAGGCCCATCCGGCGTCATGCCGGATGGGCCTTCTTTGTTAAAGCGCCCGCGCTTTTTTAACGGATCGCGTCATGCACGCTCCTGTGAGACAGGCATTTTATACCCGGCGCAATCGGAGCGAACGGGCTGACGCGGATACCTCGGCGCCTGCGCCGAATGGCGGGCCACCCCCGCCGATATGGTACGGGCCGATGCTAGGCAGGACAAAACCGGGTTTTAGCACTCTAGTCTATAGAGTGCTAAAATTCACAATTTGGACATAATTTCGCAAAACCCTGCACATACATTTCCTTTATAGTAAGGGTATATCCATCGAGGAGGGATTTGTATGAACGCGCAAAAATTTACGCAAAAATCGCTGGAGGCCATTCAGGCTGCCCAGGATCTCACCATTGCGAACCAGAATACGCAGATGGAGGAGGTTCACCTGCTGCTCGCCCTGCTGGAGCAGGAGCAGGGGCTGATCCCCGAGCTGCTGCGCAAAATGGAGCTGCCGGTTGACGAGATAACGGCCCGGGCCCGCCGCACGGCGGACAATCTGCCCCGCATGAGCGGTCCCGGCCGCGAGGCGGGGAAAATCTATGTTTCCGCCCCGATGGATGCCATGCTCACCAGCGCCGAAAAGACCGCGGAACGCATGAAGGACGAATACGTCTCGGTGGAGCATTTGTTTCTGGCCATGCTCGATCACCCGGACGGCACGGTGCGGGATATCTTCAAGAGCTATTCCGTCGACAAAAACGCCTTTTTGAAAACGCTGGCCACCGTGCGGGGCAACACCCGCGTCACGGGCGACAGCCCCGAATCCACGTACGACGTGCTCAAAAAATACGGCGACGACCTGGTGGAGCGGGCGCGCAGCAAAAAGCTGGATCCCGTCATCGGGCGGGATGACGAAATCCGCAACGTCATCCGTATCCTGTCCCGCAAAACCAAAAACAACCCCGTGCTCATCGGTGAACCCGGCGTGGGCAAGACTGCCATTGCGGAGGGCCTGGCCCAGCGGATCGTGCGCGGCGACGTGCCCCACAGCCTGCAGGACAAGACGATCTTCGCACTGGATATGGGCGCGCTGGTCGCCGGAGCCAAATACCGCGGCGAGTTTGAGGAACGGCTCAAGGCGGTGCTGAACGAAATCAAAAACAGCGACGGACGCATCATCCTGTTTATCGATGAACTGCACACCATCGTGGGCGCAGGCAAAACCGAGGGTGCCATGGACGCGGGCAACCTGCTCAAGCCTCTGCTCGCGCGCGGTGAGCTGCATTGCATCGGCGCGACGACGCTGGACGAATACCGCCAGTATATCGAGAAGGATCCCGCGCTTGAGCGGCGGTTCCAGCCGGTACTGGTGGAGGAACCGACGGTGGAGGATACCATCGCCATCCTGCGCGGACTCAAAGAGCGCTACGAGGTGTACCACGGCGTCAAGATTCAGGATGCGGCCATCATCGCGGCCGCCACCCTGTCCAACCGGTACATCACCGACCGTTTTCTCCCCGACAAAGCCATCGACCTCATCGATGAGGCGTGCGCCATGATCCGCACCGAAATCGATTCGATGCCCACCGAGTTGGACGTCATCCAGCGTAAGATCATCCAGCACGAGATCGAGGAAGCCGCCTTGAAAAAGGAAAACGACCGTCTTTCGCTGGAGCGGCTGGCCGATATCCAGAAGGAACTGGCCGAAATGCGGGAGCAGTTCGGCGCCATGAAAGCCAAATGGGACAACGAAAAGGCCGCCATCGGCAAGGTACAGAAGCTGCGCGAGCAGATCGAAGCGCTGAATGCCGACATTGAACGGGCACAGGAAAGCTATGATCTCAACCGGGCCGCCGAACTCAAATACGGCGAGCTGCCCGCGCTGCAAAAGCAGCTGGAAGAGGAAGAAAAGCTGGCGGAAGAGGCCAGCGGCAGCGGCAGCCTGCTGCGCGATAAGGTGACCGAGGAGGAAATCGCCCGCATCATCGAACGGTGGACCGGTATCCCGGTCGCCCGCCTGATGGAAGGGGAACGCGAAAAGCTGCTGCATCTCGAAGAGATTCTGCATAAGCGGGTCATCGGCCAGGACGAGGCGGTCACCAAGGTGACCGAAGCCATCATCCGTTCCCGCGCCGGCATTCAGGATCCCAACCGGCCCATCGGCTCCTTCCTGTTCCTCGGCCCCACCGGCGTGGGCAAGACTGAGCTGGCCAAGACGCTGGCCGAATGCCTGTTTGACGATGAGCACAATCTCGTGCGCATCGACATGTCGGAATACATGGAAAAATTTGCCGTATCGCGGCTCATCGGCGCACCTCCCGGCTACGTCGGGTATGAAGAGGGCGGCCAGCTGACCGAAGCGGTCCGGCGGCATCCCTATTCGGTGGTGCTCTTCGACGAGGTGGAGAAGGCGCATCCCGATGTGTTCAATATTCTGCTGCAGGTGCTCGACGACGGGCGCATTACCGATTCCCAGGGACGCACGGTGGATTTCAAAAACACCATTATTATCCTCACCTCCAACCTGGGGTCCGCCCTACTGCTCGACGGCATGGACGACAAAGGGGAGATTGCGCCCGAAGCACGGCAGGAGGTGGAGGCGCTGCTCAAGCGGTCCTTCCGGCCTGAGTTTCTCAACCGGCTGGACGAAATCGTGTACTACAAGCCGCTCACCCGTGCCGACGTGACGGCCATTGTGGATCTGCTTATCGGGGCTCTCAATAAGCGGCTCGCGGATCGGGAGCTGTCCTGTGTGCTGACCCCCGCCGCCAAGGAATTTGTGGTGGAGCACGGCTATGACCCGGCTTTCGGCGCCCGGCCGCTGCGCCGGTATCTGCAGAGCCGGGTGGAAACCCTCATCGGCCGCAAAATCATTGCGGACGAGGTCGCGCCCGGTGCGGTGCTGACCGTTGATGTGCAGGACGGGGATCTCGTCGTGCGCTGACCGGTTCCGCCATCCAGGGTTCCCTGCATAGTCTTGCAGGGAACCCTTTTTTTATAAATTCCCACCGATTCCCTCTCTTTTCGACTTGCTTCTCCCTGTTTCTCTATGCTATACTGGGTTTGCATAAAGATACAAAGGAAGGTTTTTCAGCATGAGGCGATCCTCACGTTATCATAAAGCGGCCGCGGCCGCCCTCGCCGTCTGCCTGACGGCGGCGCTCGGCGGGTGCGGGGTGAACTCTCTGCCGGCCGACGGGTGGCAGATTGCACCGCCCACCGGCGAAATATACGCCGGCGCAGAGCCCTTCGGCCCGACAACGGCCTCGTCTACCGAACCCGGCTTCCCCTCGATGGAAGAGACCACGACCCTACCGGTCAGCACCGAAGGGACCACCACCGCCGCCACAACGACCCAGCGCACCTCGCGCAAAACCACCACGACCACCAAGCCGATCGCCGTCGAAGACGATCCGCTTTGGAACCGCGAGGAAGAAAGCCAGGAGGATACTCCCACCGTCACCCTGCCGAACAAAACCACCACAACGACGGCCACGACGACCACCACCGCGTCCGAAACCACCGCCGAACCAACCACCGGCGGCACCGGCACCACCGCGGCGACCACCCAGGTTACCTCCGCTGCGACCACGACCACAACCACAACCGCCACAACCACCGGTACCCCGCCGCAGAACGGCTGGTACAAGGCGGATGGCAAAAAATACTATTACCAGAACGGCAAGCCGGTAACCGGCTTTTACGAGATCGGCGGCGAATACTGCGCCTTTGACGACGACGGCGTCAAGTTGGAGGCCAAGGTGGGGATCGATGTTTCCACCTTCCAGGGCAGCATCAATTGGGAGCAGGTCAAGGAGAAGGTGGATTTCGCCATCATCCGGGTGGGGCTGCGCGGCTGGGGCACGGCCAACATCGGCAAGGACGCCCGTTTTGAGGAAAATATCAAGGGCGCCACCGCCGCCGGCATCGACTGCGGCGTTTACTTCTTTTCGCAGGCCATCACCGTCGCCGAAGCGATAGAGGAGGCCAACTTCGTCCTTGACGCCATCAAGCCGTACAAGCTGACCTATCCGGTGGTCATCGACATGGAAAACCCGCCGGATCCGGAGGCCCGTACCCAGGCCATTAAAAACAACCGCCGTCTGCTCACCGATATCACGCTGGCTTTCTGCGAGACGATCCGCGACGCCGGCTATTATCCGATGGTGTACAGCGGGGCCAGCTGGCTGAACAACAACCTGTACGGATCGGAAATTGCGCAGAAATACGATATTTGGGTCGCGCATTACGGGAGCAAAAAGCCGGGCCACAGCGGTTCGATCTGGCAGTACAGCAGCTCCGGGCGGGTGGACGGCATCACCACCAATGTGGATCTCAACGTCAGCGCCAAGGATTATGCCGCCATCATCCGGGAGCAGGGACTCAATCATTTGTAAATACAAACGGGCCAAGACCGGGATCCGCCGATCCCGGTCTTTTCTTTGTCCCTTTTCAAGATGAGTAGTGATGACCCCAACTCCGTCGGTTTCACCAAATAGCAGCCTCTAACTTGAGAACAGCCACAAGCAAAGGCGAGTTGCCTCGTGCTTGTGGCTGTTTTGCGTCGTTAGTCAGTTTGCATACATGATTAAGTGCGTTTTTGTAATATCAAACAAATTTGATTTGTTGTTGAGCAAAGGGAGAAAAAGCCGTTGATACAGTCTGAACGCAAACACATCGTAGTTTACTTGGGAGAAACTCGTAAAAAGGCCACTCATGCTGGACACAAAGAATTGGATACCGCAGAGGGTATAAGGAACATGGCTTCAAATGGCATTGAGAAAGGCAACTCCTCTTTTCGTCTGACCACCCATACAGAAGTGAAAGGCGGGAAGCGGCGCGGCGGCGTTGTGCCAGAGAGAACAATGTTTCTGACAGACTGAAATGAGGTGGATTTGTTCACAGCCCTATGGTATAATTTTCTTAAAGCAACAGAGCGACAAATCGGGATTTTACAAAGGAGTGTGATTGTATGAAAATCGCAAAAATCATTTTATCTATAATAACAATGCTTTTCGCTGTATTAGGATTAGTGAAAATTCTTCCTTTTGACATAGCAAACCCGATTATGCTTGTATCACTTGCCACGCTTTTATTATTAAGAAGTGTAGAATATAAAAATAATCGAGATAAAGGCGGTTTTATTATGACCTGTTTAACCGCAGTATTTGTCTATGTTGTAGTAATTTACAATGTTTTTATAGGATAGGAAAATCCTAAGTTGTAGAGCAGAAAATTGGAATTTTACAGCGAGGTGAAAAAGGTTGAACTATGTTGAATATGGGAAAGGAAATAGTAATGTAATTATCCTCCTACATGGAGGTGGTTTGTCATGGTGGAATTACAAAGAAATTGCTGAAATGCTACAAA
>CABSLQ010000093.1 GCA_902478605.1 uncultured Oscillospiraceae bacterium | reverse complement strand
TTTGCGGCAAACTCCCGCAGGAAGCGCAGCTTCCTGCTCCCTCCTGCGCTCTTTGGAGGGGAAAATTTCGTCCTCAGCGGAGGACGACAGGGGCGATTCCTCTTGTGGTACCCGGCTCTGTCTGTGGCGTAAAGACGCCTTGCCAATCGCCGACCACGGCATGCCAACCGGAGTTGCCGGCGCTGGCGCGGCGGCAACTCCCGGAAAAACCGCTGGCGCGGTTTTTCTAGGCCAAATCCTGCATACCCGTTTCCCGCACCGCGGGCGCTCGCAGGCGCTGCCCCTTGACCCCACCGCCTTTTGAAAAATGGCGGAATGCATTCGCGTGGCGCGAATGCGAAAACTTTTTGTGCGACAGACTGAGCCGCCAGGAGGCGGCGATTTGGCGGGACGGGCGGGCCGAAGAGGTGGGGTGTTTTCGCCGCATGGGCGGGTCGGTCGAAGAGGCGGGGCTTTCGCCCACGAGGTGGGCCGACCGAAAGACGGGTGCTTTTGCCATGGGGCGGTGGCAGCGGACGGAAAGGGTGTGTATGGGGTGGAAGAGGCATTCCCCGGCACGGGGTTCCATGGAAAAAGGCGGCGGGCAGGACACGGGCCGTCCCGTGTGCCGGGGCCTTTCGGGCGCCGGACTTCGCGCGATCGGCCCCAAAGCGCGGTGCCCGAGCGGCTGCGGCAGCGCCGGGAACCGTGTCATTCGGGAAAATACACGTAGGTCGTATACTCCTCCGTCGGCCGCGTGACGGTGGTCGGGACGCTGGCAGGCTGTGTGATGGCGGTATACGATGACGGCCCCTGCGTGCTCCGGATCCAGGCGGTGGTTCGGGTATGGCGGGTGGTCGTGGTATACAGCGAAGTCGTACTGTAATCGGCGGTTTCGGTGGAGAAGCTTTCGGCGACGGCGCCGTCGGCTGTCTGCGGTTCCGACTGCAAGGACGGTTCGGGAGCAGGCGGCTGGTCGCTGCCGCCCGCTTCCACCTGGAACAGCATGCCGCTCAGCGCCACCGCCGCCCCCAGCAGCACCGCAATGAGCACAAAGGAGCGCTTGCGTCCCGTGGCGAGAATCTCCGCCAGCCGGCGCTTCAAAACCATTTTGCCCCCCGCAAAGTGGCTGGAAAAGGCGGTGGCCGGCATGACGCCGTACGTGACGACGGACAGAATCGCCTGGCAATACCGCTTTTTCGTCTCCTCCGAGGCGTTCCGGACGACCGCCTCGTCGCAGGCAATTTCGCATTCCCGCCCGATCATCCGGCTGATTGGATACAGGAACGGATTGAACCAATGCACGGCCCGGCAGACCGTCAGAATTATCTTAAACAGGATATCTTTCCGCTTATAATGGATCAATTCATGGTGCAGAATAAGCCGCCATTCCGCGGCGCCGTATTCCTGGCAGGGGAGGAGGATCCGGGGGCGGAACAGCCCGATAACCATGGGGCTGGACACACAGGAGCAGCGCAGCAGCGGGACGGCCTTCCGGATACCGAGGCGGCCGCACAGCTCCCGCGCCGCGTCAAAGGCGTCGCCGCCGGTCACCGGCACGGCGCAGCGGCGTACCAGGCGGCAGAAGGCGGCATGCCGGTACAGCGTGCGGGCCAGCACCAGCACCGCGCCGCCAATCCACGCGATCACCACCAGCAGCATGGGATCCAGCGCGTCGGAAGCGGCGGCGCTCGCCGCCGGCAGGGCCGCCGGCGGAGCGGGCGGGCTGACGGTCACGAGGGCGTGCCGAACCGGCGGGCGGAAGGGGAACAGATACCCGATCAGCAGCACCAGCCAGCCGTAATACCGCCACTTGGCCGCGTACCGGCCGCGCAGCGCCCGGCACAGCAGCCCGAAAACCAGGGACAGCGCGGTCATGATAAGAGAACAGCTCAGCAGATCCCATATAAGCGTGCGCATGGCGTGCCTCCTCGTGTGTAAGATGCGTGCCATCGAATCCGGTCCGCCCCCGGCCGGCGCCGGCGTTACGCGTTCACGCCAAGGGCGGCGGCGCTCGCCGGCTTGCAGCCGAAAGCGGGCTTGGTTCGATTTCGCTCATCGTTTATTCAGCCAGTCTTTGAGTTCGGTGATATCCGCTTCGCTCAGACCCTTTTCGTCAAACAGGGCGCTGACAAAGGCGGTGGCGGAGCTATGCTCAAATTTGGACAGAAAGGCCCGGGTTTCCACCCGCATGTATGCCTGCTGTTCGATCTGCGGCGTGTACAGCCGCTCCTTCCCCGGCTTCTCCGAGGTGAGAAACCCCTTCTTCTCCAGCCGGGTCAGCAGCGTGAGCAGCGTCTGCGGCTTCCATTCCCGCCCGGTTTTCTCCAGCTGCGCCATCACCTCGGACGAGGTCGCCGGCACCGGCATGTTCCACAGCGCCTTCATCACGTCGAATTCCGCCGCAGGCAGCCTTTTTATGCCTTCCACAGAAGGCCACCTCCTTATAAACGACAATTGTCTTTGTTTGCATTCTACCATGGATAGGTGCCCTTGTCAAGCAGCCGTGCGGAACCCCGGCCGAAAAAATACCCCCGCCGCCCAAACGGGCGGCGGGGGCGGGATTCAGAACGGCAGGCGGGCCGTGGTGTAGGCTTCGTCCCACACGGTGGCGAAACCGAAGCCGGCGACGACCTCCAGCAGAATCAGGAACAGCGACAGGGCCAGCGCGATGATGGACAGCACAATGCCGGCCGTCGCCATGCCGCGGCTGCCCCGCTTGCGGGCCATGACGCCGAGCACCAACCCCACGATGGACATCACAATGCAAATGATATAGGAGAAGCAGCAGATGACGACAGACAGAATGCCGAGCACCAGCGAGGCGATGGCCAGGCCGTCGCCCCGGTTATCCGGTTCCACCGGGGCCGCGTAATACGGCGGCACATAGCCGGGCGTCTGCTGCTGATAATAGGTATAGGGCGTCTGTCCCGGCGGGTTCTGGCCGGCGGGCGGCTGCGGCGTATAGGACGGTGCACCGTAAGGGGTCTGCCCCGGGGAATTATAGGGGGACTGACCGGGTGTGTAGGTATAGGGGGTCTGGCCCGGGGTGTAGGAAGTCTGGCCCGGGGTGTAGGAAGTCTGGCCGGGTGTGTAGGAGGACTGCCCGGGTGTGTAGGGAGACTGCCCGGGTGTGTAGGGAGACTGTCCGGGTGCGTAGGAGGTCTGGCCCGGGGTGTAGGAGGTCTGGCCCGGGGTATAGGGAGAATCGCCGGGCGTCCGGGCGTCAGAGGCCGGGGTGTCCGATGCCCCGGTGACAGGGGAGACGGGCGGCACGTGCGGCACCGCCGGGGCAGCGGGGGTTTCGGGCAGCGGCGGCTGCGGCGGGATAGGATTTTCCGGCTCGGTCGGCGGTCGATTGAAATCGTCAGTCATGTTGCGGCCTCCTGCCTATATGTAAGTAAGATGGGGGTTCTGCTGTCAGTATACCATTGCCGGGGGCAAAACACAAGGAAAAGCGGCAAAAATCCCGCGATAACCGGAGAAAAGTGCGGGGCCGGCCGGCGGGGCCGCAGAGGGGGCGCGGAGGGGACACGGGCAGTGCGCGGCCCGGCCGGACAGGCGGATCGCCGGAACCGGGGGCGCTGCGCATACCGTATGGCGGCCCGGCGGGCATAATGGGCGGCGCATGGGGGAATCCTAAAACAAAAAAGCAGAAAAACGGGGGAATGCCGATTATGAGAGAAGCGGGAAAAGCCTTTTCGGACCGGATCCGGGAGATGGAGGCGCTTTTGCGCGTGCGGGAGAGCTTTGACGTGATGGCGCGCCGGCTGGCGGCGGCCGGGCGGGAAGCGGCGCTGTTTTTTGTCGACGGGTTCGCCAAGGATGAGGTGATGGAGAAGATCCTCGAATACATCATGTCCCTGCCGCCCGACGCCGCCGGGGCGATGGCGAGCGGGGAGGCGTTTGCCGGGCGGTTCATCCCCTATGTCGAGGTGGGGCAGGAAACCGATCCCCGGGCCGTGGCGGGCCAGGTGCTTGCCGGCCAGCTCGCCCTGCTGCTCGACGGGCTGGACCAGTATATCCTCATCGACGCGCGCACCTATCCCGCCCGCGGGGTGGAGGAGCCGGACAGCGACCGGGTGCTGCGCGGTTCCCACGACGGGTTTGTGGAAACGCTGGTGTTCAACACGGCCCTCATCCGCCGGCGCATTCGCTCGCCCCAGCTGACCATGGAAATCCACCAGGTGGGGGCGGTATCGGGCACCGATGTGGTGCTCTGCTACATGGCGGACCGGGTGGATCAAAAGCTGCTGGACCGGCTGCGCCGGAAGCTGCAGGGCATCACCGTCCCCACCCTGGCCATGGCGCAGGAAAGCCTGGCCGAGTGCCTGGTCCGCCGCCAGTGGTTTAACCCCTTCCCCAAAACGCGGTACACCGAACGGCCCGACTGCGCCGCGGCCAGCGTGGCGGAGGGGCGCATCGTGCTGCTGGTGGACAATTCCGCCGCGGCGATGATCCTGCCCACGAGCCTCTTCGATTTTGTGCAGGACACCAACGACTATTATTTCCCGCCGCTCATCGGCACCTATCTGCGCTTCGTGCGCACCCTTGTGTCGGCCTTCGCCCTGTTCCTGACGCCGGTGTGGTATCTGCTGGTGCGCAATCCCGATACCATCCCCCAGTGGCTCGCCTTCATCCAGGTTAAGGAGCCCAACACCGTCCCCCTCCTGCTCCAGCTGCTGATCATCGAGCTCATCATCGACGGGATCAAGCTCGCCTCCCTCAACACGCCCAACGTGCTGAACAACGCCTTCGGGCTGATTGGCGCCCTGATTCTGGGGGAATTTGCCGTGGGCGCGGGGCTGTTTGTGCCCGAGGTGCTGCTGTATATGGCCTTCGTCGCCATCGCCAACTTCACCCAGCCCAGCTATGAGCTGGGGTATGCCCTCAAGCTGTTCCGCATGCTGCTGCTGGTGCTCATCGCGCTGTTCAACTGGTGGGGGTTCGCCGCGGGGGTGCTGCTCATGGCGGTGACGGTGGCCACCACCCGCACCGTCGCCGGCAGCGGGTATCTCTATCCGCTGATCCCCTTTAACGGGAAGGCGCTGCGCCGGCTGCTTGTGCGGCAGCGCATCAGCGAGGACAACACCCGGTGACGGGGTGCCCGCAGGGCGGGGGAGCGGAAGGCGGAAGCTCCCGCTGCGCCGGCAGCCGGGTACCGCAGGGGCAAGGGACACGTTGGCGGTTTTTCCGGGAAGTGAGCGCATTCGCGCGGAACTCTTGCAGGAAACACCCGGTTGGTGGTATACTGGTCCAATCAGGAAACAAAAAGGATGGGTTGCATGGAGGAGACACTGCAGCAGATTGCCGGCCAGGCGCAGGGGATAGGGACGGCCTTCCTGGCTGTCTTTACGCTGGCCAACTGCTTCTTCGGCTATAAGCTGCGGCGGGTTTGGATCACGATCGCGGGCTTTCTCATCGGTCTGGCCGCCGGGTTCGGCATCGGCCTGCTCATCAGCGGCAACGCCGGCGTCGCGCTTATCGTCGGCGTGGTGCTCGGCGCGGTGCTGACCTTTGTGGCCTTCCGCCTGTATCTGGTGGGCATCTTCCTCATGTGCTTCGGTTCCGCCTACCTCTTCCTGTACCCGCTTATCCCGATTACCTGGATGGCCTTTATAGTGGCGACGGCCGGCGGCATTCTGGTGGGCTGGCTGGCCGTGCGGCTGCAGCGGCCGATGGTGATCCTCTCCACCGGCATCGGCTGCGGCATGTCGGCGGGACAGCTGCTGCTCACCCTGTTTGGGGTGACCAATCCGGCGGTGATTCTGTCGGTGGGCGCGGTGCTGGCCGCGGCGGGCACCGTCGTCCAGTTTAAGACCGCCCCCGCGGAATAACGGGGGCTTCCAGGCGTTCACGCCGCGGCAGCGCCCAGAATTTTTGCAGGGATCTGCCAGGCGTTCCGCGCCCTGTGCGGAACGCATACATATATATTTAAGGAGCTGAGACGATGAAGGTACTGCTGATCCCCTCCTGGTACCCCACGGCCGAATCCCCCCTGCTCGGGACCTTTTACCGCGAGCAGGCCCAGGCGCTGGCCGCCCGCGGGGTGGACATGGCCGTGCTGTACGCCAACGTCAGCGGGGATTTTCACCGCGCCCATAACGGCATACGCCGCGAAATGCAGGACGGCGTGCTGACCTACACCTACATGCACCCCAACTTCACCCCCCGGTGGGAAAGGGGGCGGCGCCTCCAGCGCACCCGCATGCTCGAAACGCTGTACCGCCGGCTGGAGGCCGAATGGGGACGGCCCGACGTGGTCAACCTGCGCTCCTCGCTGCAGGGGTACGAGGCGCTGGCCCTGTGCCGGCGGCACGGGCTGCCCCTCTTTTTCATGGAGCACTCCTCCTACGTGGTGACCGAGGGAGAGGGAAGCAAGGCGGTGCGCCGCCTGCACGCCGTGATGGACGAGGCGGAGGTTAACGCCTGCGTCAGCTCGGTGCTCCACAAAGTGATGGACCCTTACCGGCCCACCCGCATCATCCCCGATTTTGTGGACGGCGATCGCTTCGTCATACGGGAAACGCCGCCCCACGACGGCTTCCTCTTCCGCGCGATGGGCCAGCTGCGCCCCATCAAGGGGCACGACACGCTGATTAAAGCCTTCGCGCGGCTTAAGGAGCTGACCGATCGGCCGGTGCGCCTCGAAATCGCGGGGGCCGGCGTGCTGCACGACAGCCTGGAGCAGCTCATTGCGGAAAAGGGGCTGGGCGCGGACTGCCGGCTGGTGGGGACCATCCCGCGGGATCAGGTGGTCGATTTCATGAACGGCTGCGACTGCTTTGTGTGTTCCTCCCGCACCGAGATGCTCTCCTGCGTGCTGCACGAATGCGCGGCGTGCGGCCGGCCGGCCATCGCCACCCGCTGCGGCGGGCCGCAGGATATTATCACCGAGGAGACGGGCGTGCTCGTCCCGGTGGACAACCCCGAGGCCATGGCCCAGGCCATGCGGCGCATGCTCGACGAGGCATCGCACTACGACCGGGAACGCATTCGCGAGAGCATTCTCGCCCGCTTCGGCAAGCCGGCGGTGTGCGACAAGCTGATTGCCGCCTGTGCCGAGGCGGCCGGCCGAAAGAATTGAGGTGACAAGGATGATCCCTTTACCACAAACCGGAACCCTGTCTCCCCATATAGTGGGAGAGGTGGTGTATTACGGTTTCCCGGCGCTGGAGGCGCTGCCCTTTGTGCGGCACGGGTTTTCCACCCGCCTCGGTGGGGTGAGCGAGGGCATCTATGCCAGCATGAACCTGAGCTACACCCGGGGAGACGACCCCGCCCGGGTGCGGGAAAACTTCGCCCGCATCTGCGGGGCGATGGGCCTCGACGCCGGGCAGGTGGTCCTTTCCGCCCAGGAGCATCACATCAATCTGGTGAACGTCACGGCCGCCGACGCGGGACGCGGCGTCAACCGGGAACGCTTTGCCGATGTGGACGGGCTGCTCACCGACGAGCCGGGGGTGGTGCTCTGCACCCAATACGCCGACTGTGTGCCGCTCTTTTTCGCCGATCCCGTGCGGCGGGCGGTGGGGGTGGTCCACGCGGGCTGGCGGGGGACCGCCGCGGGCATCGGCGCCGTGGCGGTGGAACGGCTTTGCCGGGACTACGGCTGCCGCCGGGAGGATATTCTCGCGGGCATCGGCCCCTCCATCGGCCCCTGCTGCTTTGAGGTGGACACGCCGGTGTACGAGGCGTTCGCCGGCCGGCCGGAATGGGACGGCGCCTGCTTCCGCCGGGCGGAAAGAGACGGGACGGAGAAGTTCCATATCGACTTGTGGCGGGTCAACCGGCGGATACTGGAGGCGGCCGGTGTAAAGGCAGATCACATTACAGTCGCCGATCTGTGCACCCGCTGCCATCCCAACCTGTTCTGGTCCCACCGGGCGACCGGCGGGCAGCGGGGCAGCCTGGCGGCGTTCATTGGGCTGACGGGTTAAGGCGGCCGCGCGACCGGCGAAAGATGGGCCGTGTGCGGACAGCGCAGGGTATCCGTGTGCGGGCGGTGTGAGGCCGAAAAAGATTAACTAAACCTGCCAAGAGATGTCAAGAGCTAAAAGCAGAAAAATTTCAAAAAAACAACCCAGGGAAAAGGGCACAGCAAAGCAGGCCGTCGTGAACCGGCGGCCGTGGAATTGGGGTGGAAATGGGTGATTATGATAAGTTTACAGCTTCTCCAAATAAGCCGTGACAGTGCCGTAATAGATCCTTAGGAACTTGTTCGCCGCAGCGGTCATGTAGACATAGTAGTGCTTGCCCTCCTGCCTTTTGCGGTCAAGGAACTGGAATA
>CABSLQ010000092.1 GCA_902478605.1 uncultured Oscillospiraceae bacterium | reverse complement strand
GGCAGGTCACCATGTCCGCCGAAGAGTGCGAGCGTTCCGCACTGGCTATGGATGCAGTTAAACGGATGTAATTGGATTGGATTTTATATATGCACAGGAAGGTTGATAGCGATATGAAACAAAACGGTTCCTTTCAGGAGACCATCGCACGGATAGGGCAAAAGCTCAGGAGCAGCCGGAAGCGGTATTTCGGCGTGCTGCTGATCCTGCTCGGTATCGTTTTGGGGATTGTTTCCAGGGCGGTGGGCGGTTCCCCGTTCCAGGATTTCGCCACCGGCATCCTCATGGGCCTCTCGGCCGGTGTCCTTCTCGTTGGGATCCTCGCCGTCCTGCTGTCCTTCATCCGGAGACAATGATATACTGGATAGGTCTTCCGGCCTGCCGGTTTCTTGCCTTCTGCCCTCCTTTTTGCTATACTTACCTTATAAAGGAGATGGATTTTATGAAACGGAAGACAGGGGTTATTCCTTTGCTGGCGGTGCTGTGCCTGCTGCTGGCTGGATGCAGCGGGGAACCGGGTTCTTTCATTCCGGAGTCTTCTCAGACAACTTCCATAGAGGGGCAGGCGCCGGAGGAGGAAGCCTCCGGCACGTCACTGCCCGGAAATTCTTCGGCCAATGAATCCCCGGCTGAACCGGACTCTTCCGGCAGCAGCATGGCGGCAGAGGATGAAATCAGCCGGGAGACAGCGTTTGCTCTGGCGCTGGAAAACGCCGGCGTCCCGGAAAAAGACGCGTATAACGTGAAGGTGGAACGGGACCGGGAAAACGATATCCCGATTTTCCAGGTGGAATTTGAAACCGAGTATGGGGATTATGATTTTGAAATCGCCGTGGCGGGCGGAAAAATCATAGGCGCCGATTACGAGGTGGATGAAGAGTGGCTGGACAGGCTGGGCGGAAGCCCCGTCACGCTGGAGGAAGCAAAACTGATTGTCCAGAGCAAGGTGCCCGGCTCCAGCACGGAAAGCATCCAGATGCGGGAAGAAGGCGGCGACGGCCGGGGACGCTTTGAGGGGGAACTGTTCCACGACGGTATCAAATATGAGTTTGAGATCGATCCGGCGACCGGCATTATCTTTGACTGGAACGCGGACCTGCGGGAATAGGTTCCGCCGTCCTTGCGAATGTTCGAATGGAATCCCCAAAGCTGGTTTTATCTGTGCGGCACAAAAAGCCTCTGCTCCGAACCGGCAGAAAGGGCATAAAGGTATATAAAAATGGCGGCGGCCGTTCAATCGACTGCCGCCATTTTTATAAGCCTGGGATATCAACCTTTAGCACAAACAGGGCGATGATTGCCAGAATCCACGGGAGGAAAATGACCGGGAGAAGGAGAAGGCCTTTATGGCCCTCATAATGGTATTCGTCATAGGAAAATACTTTCCCTGGGTTTTTTATATAGTACAAATACAGCCGCAGCGGGGGCGTCTGGGGATGCTTAAAATACGCCCTGTACTGCTTCTGCTCCCCGTTTATGGCATATTGGTAAACCGCACGCCAATTGTAGCTGGCGAGCTCTCCGACAGGGCGCTTTTTCACCAGTTCCGCTTCGATCACATGGCCTTTGCTCCTTGCAATGTCCCGCCTGCGGTCCCAGCTCAGGCGGTAATGGATTTTCTTATACAGATACACCGCCGGTATATACCCCAAAATGAGGATCAGGAACACGACGCCCCATTTTATCCAGTTGACGGGATCATCGGTAAACAGCTCATAAAACGCTTCTTTTGTATCCATCCTCTTCCCCTCCGTAAGCATCCCTAAAAATTTTACACCCCAAACCGGGTGCAGTCAATCAAAATATAACACAGATTTTACTTTGCTGTGATAGAGTTTCTAACAGGATGTATGATAGGCTGGCCATGAACCATCGTCAAAATGGGATTGGTGTATCCTCAGGCAGTGGCCTGCTCTAACAACAAACCGGAAAAGGGGCCTGTATATGAACATGAAAAAGCGTTTTGCCGCTTTGCTGCTCATGCTTTCCGTGATATTAACCATATGCAGCGGCTGCCATTTTGGAAGCACAGGCGGCGGGGAAGTCGATACGGTTTTGGGCAGCGGCAGCTCGGTGCTGCGGATTGTTTCCGGATCGGAAAATTCCGAACTGGAACCGATCCTGGAGGAGTTTGCCAGCCGGGAGCATATCCGCATTGAAATGACCTACCAGGGATCGCTGGATATCATGCGGCTGCTGGGAGAGGAGAACATACCCTACGACGCCGTGTGGCCGGCCAGCAGCCTGTGGCTGACGGTGGGAGATACGGAGCACCGGATCAAACACACAGAGTCGATATCCATCACACCGGTAGTATTCGGCATCCGCAAAAGCCTGGCGGAGGAGCTGGGTTTTGCGGGGCGCGAAGTGTCGGTCAGCGACCTGCTTGAGGCGATCCGGGATGGCGGGCTGCGTTTCTGCATGACCAGCGCCACCCAGTCCAATTCCGGCGCCAGCGCCTATATCGGCTTTTTGTATGCGCTCCTGGGCAGCCCGGAGGTCATCACATCGGAGGATTTACAAAGCGAAGAGCTGAAGGCGCAGATGCGGGAGCTGCTCTCCGGCGTAGACCGTTCCTCCGGCAGCTCGGACTGGCTGAAGGATATGTTTTTGCAGGGCGATTACGACGCTATGGTGAACTACGAGTGCCTGATCATCCAGGCCAACCGGGAACTGGAAGAGCGCGGCGAGGAGCCTTTGTATGCGGTGTACCCTTACGACGGCCTTTCGCTGGCGGATTCGCCCCTTGGCTATGTGGACAAAGGAGACGATAAGCAGGAGGAATTGTTTTTAAAATTGCAGGAATACCTGCTGTCGGCGAACACGCAGAATAAGATTCAGCGCACCGGCCGCCGTTCGGGCTACACCGGGGTTTTGGCGGAAAACAGGGATGTGTTCCGCTCCGACTGGGGCCTGCAGCCCGACCGGGTGCTGTCCCCCATCAAAATGCCGGCTTCCGACGTCCTGTTTGAGTGCCTGAATTTATACCAGACCGATTTCCGCAAGCCCTCCCTCACCGTGTACTGCCTGGATTACTCCGGCAGCATGAGCGGCGAAGGGAACGAACAGCTGGTTCAGGCCATGGAACAGCTGCTGATACAGGAGAACGCCCGGAAAAATTTCCTGCAGGCATCAGAAAACGAAGTGAACATCCTGATCCCTTTTAACGGGGGCGTCATCAACACCTATACGGCTGAAGGCAACGGCGGCGAACTGGAAGCGCTTTATGACGACGTGAAAAACCAGGAGGTAGGCGGCGGCACCGATATGTATGCGGCTGCTGTGCGGGGGATTGAACTGCTGAAAGAATATGATTTGTCCCAGTATACTCCGGCCATTATTCTGCTGACCGACGGGCAGTCGGGCGGTTCTATCTCGGACTTTGAAGAAGCCTATGCGGGGCTGGGGGCTGAGGTGCCGGTCTTCTCCATCATGTTCGGGGACGCCGACGAAACTCAGCTGGAGGAGCTGGCGCAATACACCAATGCACGGGTGTTCGACGGCCGGGAGAACCTGACGGAGGCATTCCGAAGCGTAAAGGGGTATAACTGATGAAGGATACTTCGCGCATGATCGTCTCCGCGTTGACTGCGGCTGCCGCATTTCTTGTGCTGTTCCTGCTGCTGCATTGGAACCTGATCATCTGTGTCCTGCTTTGCGTCGGCATATACTTCGGGTTGTTCTTCCTGCTCAAGCCCAGCCGGAAAATTGCGGGGATTGACGTGGAATCCATGCCGGGCGGCGAGGAAATCCAGAAGCTTCTGAATGACGCCCAGGCGGACCTGGCGGACATTGACAAGGCGGTAAAAGCGATTGCAGCCCCCTCCGTACAACGGGATGCAGGGGCCTTGTATGCTACCGGGACAAGAATCCTTGCTTATCTAAAGGAAAATCCGGACAAAATCAAGCTGGCGCGGCGATTCTTTACCTATTATCTGGATACGGCCGCCAAGCTGCTGGCGCGATATGTGGATTTTCAGAACACGGGACTCCACTCGGCGGAGGTCACCGATATCCTGCAAAAGACGGCCGAAGCCCTGCCGGTGCTGAACAAAGCCTTTGAGAAGCAGTTTACCCATTTGATGCAGGGCGAGCTGCTGGACGTGGAGGCGGATATCGAGCTCCTGAAAAGCACCTTGAAAATGGAGGGCGGGAAATGAAAACAAAGCTCATTGGATTGGGCATCCTGGCGGCTGTCGTCATCGCCGCCGTTGCCTACGTACTTATAAGCAGCAGCCGGGCCGTTACCGAGATCAACGGCTATGTGGGCGGCGAGAAGATCGGGCTGCTGGAGGACGAGGAAGTGCAGGATATCCTGCGGGACAGGTATAAGCTGGTCATCGACTACGCCAAAGCCGGTTCCATTGACATGATCACCGCCGACGCCGAGGGACGGAATTTTCTGTTTCCCTCCAACCAGACGGCGCTGGAACTGTATAAACAGCTTAACGGCGACCCGGTGAAAAGCGAGATCCTCCTCAATACCCCCATCGTATTATATACCCGCAGCGCTGTGGCGCAGGCGCTGGTTGATAGCGGAATCGCCTCGCTGAACGACGGTGTGTATACGGTGGATATGGCGAAGCTGACCGAGGCCATGGAAGCCGGGACAACCTGGGAAGAAATCGGCCTTCCCCAGCTTTATGGCAGCATCGCCGTGGGCACCACCGACCCGACCAAATCCAATTCCGGCAATATGTTCGCGGGGCTTTTGGCCAATACCCTCTGCGGCGGCGTGGCGGACGAAAGCAATCTTGCGGAAATCCTGCCCCGGCTGCAAAGCATCTTTCAGAAACTGGGGTATATGGAAAGCTCTTCCTCCGATCTGTTTGACCAGTTCCTCAAAACCGGCATGGGCGCCAAGCCTCTGATCGCCGGCTATGAAAACCAGCTGCTGGAATTTGCGGTGGAAAACCCGGATACCTGGGAGCAGATCAAGGGGGACATTGTGATGATGTACCCGACGCCCACCGTCTGGTCTTCCCATGTGTATATTGCTCTGAATGAGGCCGGCACGGCAGGGATCGATGCCCTGCTGGACGAGGACATCCAGCGGCTGGCCTGGGAAAAGCACGGGTTCCGCACCGGCGTATACGATACCCCGACGGACGCGGCCCATTTCGGCGTTCCCGGCATTGCGGAGGAACTGACGCAGGTAGCGCCCATGCCGGATGCCAATACCATGGACAGGATCATAAAAGCGCTTTCATAGCGGGAAGGAGCAGATGGAATATGGCAGATGCCATCACGTTGGATACTCTGATGCAGGGCAAAGAGGATACCGCCCTGCAAAGGCAGGAACCGGTGGATGCGGAGGCTGTCCGTATCCAGGTGGAGGAACTGACCCCGGAGCAGAAGGCAAAGGCGGAGGAAATCAAAAACAGCATCGACCTGATGGATTCCCAGGCCACGCTTCAGTACGGCGTCGGCGCACAGCGGAATATTTCCAGCTTTTCCGACAACATCCTCGCACAGGTGCGCAGCAAGGACAGCGGCTATGTGGGGGAACTGATGTCGGATCTGGCGCTGAAGGTCAAGGACGTAGGCGTGGACGAGCTGGACGAGGGATTCCTGGACAAGATCCCGTTTCTCAAAAACGCTTCCCGGGCGGTTAAAAAGTTCATGCAGCGGTATGAAAAGCTGGAGGTGCAGATCGACCGCATTGAGCAGCAGCTGGAACAGGCCCGGATGCAGATGCTCAAGGACATCACCATGTTCGACGGGCTGTACGAAAAGAACCTGGAATACTTCCGGGAACTGCAAATCTATATCGCCGCCGGCGAGGAAAAGCTGAAAGAGCTGCGGGATACCACCCTGCCAAAGCTTCATGCCGAGGCGTCGGCCAAGGGCGATCCCATGAGCGCCCAGGTGGTGCGGGATTTTGAGGACACCGTGAACCGCTTTGAAAAGAAAATCCACGACCTGAAGCTGAGCAAGACCGTCGCCATCCAGACGGCGCCGCAGATCCGCCTGATCCAGAACAACGATAAAATGCTGGTGGATAAAATCCAGACGGCGGTTCTCAGCACCATTCCGCTGTGGAAAAGCCAGATCGTGATCGCCCTGGGGCTGCACCGGCAGAGAAACGTGCTGCAAATGCAGAAAAGCGTCTCCGACGCCACCAATACGCTGCTCACCAAAAACGCGGAACTGCTCAAGCAGAACAGTGCGGAGGCGGCCAGAGAATCCGAACGCGGCATTGTGGATCTGGAAACGCTGAAAAAGGTCAACGCCGATCTGATCTCCACCATAGAAGAAACCATCAAAATCCAGCAGGAAGGCCGCGCTGCCCGCCAGAATGCGGAAGCGGAGCTTCTGGGGATTGAGCAGCAGCTCAAAAAGACGCTGCTTGAAGCCGCTCAGAAATGAAACCGGCAAGGAGGCGCTCCCATGCGGACGGTAATCCATGATCTGAATGCCGAAGGGCTTGCCGCCCTGGGACTGCCAGAGGAAGACACCGTGATTTTTCACGCGGATGGCCGCTATGCGCCCTGCCGGGGCTGCTTTCAGTGCTGGCTGAAGAACGCCGGCTTCTGTGTGATGAAGGATTCCCTGCGGCATATGGGCGCGCTGATCGGGCAAAGCGACCCTCTCGTTATTGTCAGCCGGTGCTGTTACGGCGGCTACAGCAGCAGCGTGAAGGCGGTTTTGGATCGGGCCATCGGGACGTCCCTTCCGTTTTTCACCTGGAGAGGCGGGCAGACCCACCACATCGGCCGGTATCCGCAGCGCCGTCTGCTGCGGGTTTGCTTTTATGGAGACTGCACCGCATTGGAACGGCAAATTGCGAAGGAGCTGGCGGAACGCAACCGGCTGAATCTGGGCTATGAAAAAGCGGAGGTGCGTTTTTTTCAGAACCCTGCGCAGCTGGGGGGACACATCGTATGAATCTGCTGATTCTCCATGCAAGCCCAAAGAAAAGGGGCGGGGCTTCCCGCTTTGTATCGGGCCTTTTCCGGCTGTTTCTGCCGGGGGCTTCTGCAAAAACTGCCGCTCTGCGCGGACGGCAGGATTTTGAGCGGGCGCTTGTCTATATGGCGGATGCGGACGCCGTATGCCTCTCCTTCCCGCTTTATGTGGACGGGCTTCCTTCCCATGTGGTGGAATTTTTGACGCTGGCGGAGGAATATTGTCAAACGCACTCCCGCCGGTTCCGCCTGTATGCCATTGCCAACAACGGGTTCATAGAAGGGCGGCAGAACCGCACCGCTTTGCAGATGTTGGAGGCGTGGTGCGTGCGCGCCGGCACCGTGTGGGGCGGCGGGATTGGAATCGGCGGCGGCGTCATGCTGCGCGTCCTGGGGATTGTTTACCCCAGCCTGATCGCCCTGACCCTGCTGCAAATGGCGGCGTCCCTTTTCACCCAGGGGGCCGTGCCGCCGGATCTGTCCTGTTCCCTCGTATTTCAGGCGGCTGGCTGGCTGTTTTTCAATGCCGGCGTATTATTCGCCATGGCGCGGCTCTCACGGGCTGTCCGCAAAGGCAGAGCAATGCCCGACCATTACACGCGGGTGCTGATCCCGGCTTTCCTGTTTGTTCCCATAGCCGATTTGTTTATGATTTTGTCATCCCTGTTTCACGGACGGCTCCTGTTCACGCTTTTAAGGCGGGACGGCCAGCCTTTTGATAAAGAGCGGAGGTGATTTTTGTGAACGCGGTTATCCTTTACGCAAGCCGATACGGCAGTACCCGCCGGTATGCGGAAAAGCTGTCCGAACAAACCGATATCCCCGCCGTCAGCTATCAGGAAGCACCGTCCCTTTCCGGCAAAAGCAGGATTATCTATTTGGGCGGCCTGTATGCCGGCGGTGTTTTGGGGCTGGCCAGGACATTGCGCGGCCTGTCCTTGCAGGACGGACAGAGGCTGATGATCGCTACGGTCGGCCTGGCCGATCCGCAGATTCTGCAAAACCGGGAAAATATCCGAAACGCCCTGCAAAAGCAGATCACCGCCCCGCTGTATGACAGAGCTAAGGTGTTTCATTTGCGGGGTGCCATCGATTATCAAAGGTTATCTCTGGGACACCGAACCATGATGGCGCTGCTGCACCGCTCGCTGCAAAAGAAACCTGCGGAGGAATGGAGCGAGGAGGATCGTGCGCTGATGGAGACTTACGGCAAGCAGGCGGATTTTGTCGATTTCGGTTCCCTGCGACCGATGATAGAGGAAATACAGAGGGGTGCCGAATGAGAGCGGTCGTTAAAACGGTAAAATACATTTTGGTTTTCTCCTTTTTGTGAAATGAAAAAAGCCCGGAGTCCTTTGCAAAACTCCGGGCAGCAAAAAAGGCAGATAGATTTTTCATCTATCTGCCTCAGCTTGTCAAAGAAGGAGGCGTTTTGCTCAGGCGAAGCGCCTTCTTCTTTTGT
>CABSLQ010000091.1 GCA_902478605.1 uncultured Oscillospiraceae bacterium | reverse complement strand
AAGAGCTGGCCGAAGGCGCCCGCGAGGGCGGCCTCAAGTTCTAAGGAAAGGGAGGGAATACTTTGGCCAGATTTGACGCAAAAGAGAAAGATTCCGAGTACAAAGAGCGCATTGTGGCGATCAACCGCGTCAGCAAAACCGTGAAGGGCGGCCGTATTTTCAAATTCGCCGCTCTGGTCGTTGTCGGTGACGGCAACGGCACCGTGGGCTTCGGCCTGGGCAAAGCGGGCGAGGTTCCGGACGCCATCCGCAAGGGCATCGAGGATGCGAAGAAAAACCTGATTAAGATTTCCCTGAAGGGGAGCACCATCCCGCACGAAGTCATCGGGAAATTTGGTGCCGGCGAAGTGCTGCTCAAGCCCGCCGCCCCCGGTACCGGCGTTATCGCCGGTGGCGCGGTGCGTGCGGTCGTGGAAGCGGCCGGCATCAAGGATATCCGGACGAAGGCTCTGCGCTCCAATAATCCCTGCAACGTGGTGAGTGCCACGATGGAAGGGCTGTCCCGTCTGCGCACCGCAGAGGAGGCGGCCGCCACCCGCGGCAAAACCGCCAAGGAAATCTTAGGGTAAGGAGGGCATGAAAAATGGCTAAGAAAGCAAAGGCCGGCGTCATGCAGCTGAAGCTTGTCCGCAGCCTTATCGGCAGCAAAAAGGATCAGATTGCCACCGCCAATTCCCTGGGGCTCCGCAAAATCGGCGACCAGGTCAGCCAGCCTGACAATGCAGCCACCCGCGGTAAGGTGGCCAAGATTATCCACCTCGTCGAGGTAACCGAAGCGTAAGCAATTCGAGCAAGGAGGTGCGAACAACATGAAGCTTCATGAGCTTTCTCCGGTTCCCGGCTCTGTCCGGGACGTGAAACGTATTGGGCGCGGCCATGGTTCCGGTCAGGGAAAAACCGCCGGCAAGGGACACAAGGGCCAGAAAGCACGTGCGGGCCGCGGTGTGCGTCCCGGATTTGAAGGCGGCCAGATGCCGCTGCAGCGCCGCGTTCCCAAAAGAGGATTCAACAACATTTTTGCCACCCGGTATGCGACGATCAACGTCGCCGCTCTGGGCGCGTTTGAAAACGGCGCGGTCATCGATGCCGACGCACTCAAAGCGGCCGGTCTGGTGAAGAAAACCTATGACGGTGTCAAGATCCTGGGCAACGGTTCCCTGGACAAGAGCTTGACCGTCAAAGCCGCAGCGTTTTCCGAGTCCGCTAAAGCAAAGATTGAGGCAGCGGGCGGAAAGGCTGAGGTGATCTGATGTTTCAGATATTGAGAAACGCTTGGAAGATCACCGATCTCCGCAAGAAGATTCTCTATACCCTGTTTATCATCCTGATCTTCCGTCTCGGCTCCGCTATTTCCGTTCCGTTCGTGGATGTGGCTAAGGTGGCTTCCGCTTCGGCCAGCTCAGGAGGGTTTATGGACTTCCTGACGCTGATGTCGGGCGGCGGCTTCTCCAACGCCAGCATCTTCGCCCTGTCCATTACCCCCTACATCAACGCCAGCATCATCATTCAGCTGCTCACCGTGGCGATTCCGCCGCTTGAGCGCCTGGCCAAGGAAGGCGAATCGGGCCGTAAAAAGCTCGGCCAGATCACCCGGTATACCACCGTTATCCTGGGCCTGATGCTGGGCGTTGCCTACTACTTCATGGTGAAGAACAACTACAACGCGCTTGTTTCGGAAGCCACCCATGGCTTCGGCCTGTGGTTCGGGGCGGTGGTCATTGTATTGTGCTTCACCGCGGGTTCTGCCCTGATGATGTGGCTGGGCGAGCAGATTAACGAAAAGGGCATCGGCAACGGTATTTCCATTCTGCTTTTCGCGGGCATTATTTCCCGCGCGCCGTCGGCGATCCGGACCCTGTGGGCCTGGTTCTATGATGCCGGTATCGCACAGCTGAACGCCAGCGATAACAGCGCCGCAGTCAAGAACGTGATCATGGTGCCGATTATCCTGATCCTGTTCCTCGCGATTATTGCGTTTATCGTTTTTATGAACGATGCAGAGCGCCGTATTCCGGTGCAGTACGCCAAGCGCGTGGTGGGCCGCAAAATGTACGGCGGGCAGAACACCTTCATTCCGATCAAGGTCAATATGTCGGGCGTTATGCCCATCATTCTGGCCTCCTCCATCGTGTCGCTGCCCTCCATCATCGCCAGCTTCCTGAGTCCGGAAACCGCGGACAACTGGTTCTTCAATGCCTTCCGGCAGGACAGCTGGGTGTATATCATCCTGTATTTCTTCCTGATCATCGGCTTCGCCTTCTTCTATGTCACCATCCAGTATAATCCGCTGGAGATGTCCAATAATCTCCGTAAGAATTCGGGGGCCATCCCGGGTTATCGTCCCGGCAAGCCCACGACGGATTACATCAAACGGGTGCTCAACAAGGTGACCATGGTCGGCGCCCTCTTCCTGGGTGTTATCGCGCTGTTCCCCAGCCTGTTCGGTAAATTCGGCGGCTACTACGGCCTGACACTGGGCGGTACGTCCGTCATGATTATCGTGGGCGTTGCGTTGGAAACCACGCAGCAAATCGAGTCCCAGATGATGATGCGTCATTACAAGGGCTTCCTCGAGTAAACCGGGTACCTTGTTCCTCCGATGAGAACGATGGACCGGCGGCTCCATGCCAGGCGGCGCGGAGCCGCTCGGGTCCTTTGGCAAGCAATGGCTAAAAGGAGGTTTTGGTATGAATCTGATTCTTCTGGGCGCGCCGGGTGCAGGTAAAGGCACCCAGGCGGAAGTTATTAGCGAACATCTGCATATCCCCACCATTTCCACGGGTAATATTATCCGTGAAGCGCTGAAAAGCGGCACGGAAATGGGGCGTAAGGCCAAAGAGTACATGGACGCGGGCAAGCTGGTACCGGATGACGTCGTCATCGGCATCATCCAGGATAGACTGGCGCAGCCCGACTGTGCAAACGGATTCATTCTGGACGGCTTTCCGCGCACCATTCCGCAGGCCGAGGCACTTGACCGCATGGGCGTCGCCATTGACCGCGTCATCGACATCGAGGTCGCGGACGAGACGATTGCCCGGCGTGTATCGGGTCGCCGTGTCTGCCCGGGGTGCGGTGCTTCCTATCACGTCGACTATAAAAAGCCGGCGGAAGAGGGCATCTGCGACCGCTGCGGCGACACCCTTGTTCAGCGCAAGGATGACCAGCCCGACACTGTACAGGAAAGGCTGAGCGTCTACCATGAGCAGACGGAACCTCTCAAACAGTACTATGCGAGCTGCGGCAAGCTGGTAATTGTGGAGGGTCAGGAAGAGGTCGCGGATACCACGCGGCTGACGCTGGCCGCGCTGGAAGGCTGAGCCGGACAGCGAAAGGAACGGGAGTTTGTCATGATAGCGATTAGAAGCAGCCGGGAGCTCCGCGCCATGCGGGAAGCATGCGTTATCTCGGCAAGAGCGCTTAAGCTGGCGGGAGAGGCGGTCGAACCCGGCGTTACGACGGCGGAAATCGACCGGCGCATCCGCAAGTATATCGAGGGACAAGGGGCCAAGCCTTCCTTCCTCGGGTACAGCGGCTTCCCCGGCAGTGCCTGTATCTCTGTCAACAACGAGGTCATCCACGGCATACCGGGCAAACGCGTCATTCATGCCGGCGATATCGTCAGCGTGGATGTGGGCGCGTTCTTTAATGGGTACCACGGCGATAACGCCGCCACCTTTGCCTGCGGGGAGATTTCCCCCGAAGCGCAGGCCCTGCTCGACGCAACGCGTGAAAGCCTGATGGAAGGCGTTCAGGCGGCCAAGGCAGGCAATCGGATCGGCGATATCGGCCATGCGGTACAGCGGTATGTCGAGGTGCGTGGTTACTCGGTGGTACGGCAGTTCGTCGGCCACGGAGTAGGCACGAACCTGCATGAAGACCCCAGTGTACCGAATTTCGGCACGCCCGGCCGCGGCCCCAAGCTGCTTCCGGGTATGACCTTAGCCATTGAACCCATGATCAACGCCGGCGGCTATGAGGTGAAAATCCTGGACGACGGCTGGACCACGGTGACGAAGGACGGCAGTCTCTCGGCCCATTTTGAACACACCATCGCCATCACGGCTGACGGGCCCGTCGTGCTGACGCTCCCGTAAAGGCGGTGCCGGCGGTGGATGAACGATTTGCAAGGGGCCGTGTGGTGGTATCGCTCGCCGGCCGGGATAGGGGACAGCTGATGGCGGTGCTTGACACCGGGACGGACGGCATCCGGGTTGCGGACGGCCGGCGCCGCCGGGTGGAGAGTCCTAAGCGGAAAAATCCGCGCCATGTGGCCCCCACCGAAGAACGTGTAAGCGATACGGCAATGGCGACCAATCGTGAACTGCGCCGCGTCTTAGCGGCCCTCGCCGTGCGGCGGGGATCGGCAGACGCGGCCAACGGGGAATCACTTGAGGGAGGTTAATCGATGTCCAAATCGGATGTAATCGAGCTGGAAGGTACTGTCGTTGAGGCTTTGCCCAACGCCACATTTCAGGTAGAGCTGGCGAACGGCCACAAGATTCTGGCCCACATTTCGGGTAAGCTGCGCATGAATTTCATCCGCATTCTGCCCGGCGACAAGGTCACGGTGGAGATGTCTCCCTATGACCTGACCAAGGGACGCATCACCTGGAGAACAAAATAAGGCGGGCGCCTGCTGCGTCCGTGTGACTACCGATAGGGAGGTATCGCAATGAAAGTCAGACCTTCTGTCAAGAAAATCTGCGAAAAATGCAAGGTCATCAAGCGCAAAGGCCGCGTGATGGTCATCTGCGAAAATCCGAAGCACAAGCAGCGCCAGGGCTGAGGTCCGGCGGCTTAATCGGCGAACCGGCCGCCTGGCCGGCCCACTCCAAGCGCCGCTTTTGAGGGGCGCGATCGAAAGGAAGGATATTATTTATGGCGCGTATAGCTGGTGTGGATCTGCCCAGAGATAAACGCATTGAAATCGGCCTGACCTATATCTACGGCCTGGGCCGCAAATCGGCCACCGACATCCTCGCGGCCACCGGCGTCAATCCCGACGTGCGTGTGCGCGATCTGACGGAGGACGACATTTCCAAACTGCGCGATTACATCGATAAAAACTATACGGTGGAGGGCGACCTTCGCCGCGACGTGGCGTTCGATATCAAGCGCCTGATTGAAATCGGCAGCTACCGCGGGATTCGTCACCGCAAAGGCCTGCCGGTGCGCGGCCAGCGGTCCAAGACCAACGCCCGCACCCGCAAGGGACCCAAGAAGACCATCGCCAACAAGAAGAAGTAAGCAGGAGGGATAAGAATGGCTGCTGCAAAAACCACGGCGCGCAAAGGTGCCACCACCCGCCGCCGCAAGGAACGCAAGAATATCGAGCGTGGCGCCGCGCATATCCAGTCCACGTTCAACAATACCATCGTAACGCTCACCGACACGCAGGGCAACGCCCTTTCCTGGGCCAGCGCCGGCGAGCTGGGCTTCCGCGGCTCGCGGAAATCCACGCCGTTTGCCGCCCAGACCGCCGCGGAAACTGCCGCGAAGGCCGCCATGGAGCATGGCCTGAAATCGGTCGAGGTGTACGTGAAGGGACCGGGCGCCGGCCGTGAAGCCGCGATCCGCGCCCTGCAGGCCGCCGGACTTGAGGTCAGCATGATCAAGGATGTGACCCCGGTCCCGCACAACGGCTGCCGTCCTCCCAAGAGAAGACGCGTCTGACAGCCATGCAGGAGGTGCCTGTTGCACTTCGGTCCCTTAAAGGGCCGCGCAATTCTCCGCCTCTAAGAAAGGAAGGTTGTAATAAATGGCTAGATATACCGGTGCGGTGTGCAGGCTTTGCCGCCGTGAAGGACAGAAACTGTTTTTAAAGGGCGAGCGCTGCTACAGCAGCAAATGCTCGGTCGCCCGCCGTGCCTATGCGCCTGGCCAGCATGGCCAGGCCCGCAACAAGAAGGCTTCCGAGTACGGCCGGCAGCTGCGTACCAAGCAGTATGCCAAGCGGTATTACGGCGTGCTGGAGAACCAGTTCCATCACTATTTTGAGATGGCCGAAAAGATGCAGGGCGTGACCGGTGATAACCTGCTGCGCCTGCTCGAATCCCGTCTTGACAACGTGGTATACCGTCTGGGCTTTGCCGGCTCCCGCGCGGAAGCGCGCCAGCTCGTGACCCACGGTCACTTTACCGTCAACGGACGCAAGGTGAACATCCCCTCGTTCCTGGTGCGTCCCGGCCAGGTGGTTGCGCTCAAGGACGGCAGCCGTTCGCTTGAGAAGATCAAGGCGATTATCGAAAGCAACAGCGGCCGCCCCGTCCCCAAGTGGCTTGAACTCAATCGCGAGACCCAGGAGGCCAAGGTTGTGGCGCTCGCCAACCGTGAGGATATCGATCTCCCCATCGAAGAAACCCTCATCGTCGAGTTTTACTCCAAGTAAGCCGGTATGGGCCCTTCGGCCCGTCCCCCCCGGAGTTCGCAACCGGACCTTTGCCGGCATGGCTTTTGCTCTGCAGGGAAGCGGCTGACAACACCGTCATGCCGTAGGTCTCCCGTGCGGGCCGGCCGGTTCACAGGAAGTTTAACGGACTCTCAAACGGCTTTTGCACGACATCAGAATCGCGGGTATGGGCGAGGGAAGCGTTTTCCCTTTTCGCCCGATCCGCTCTATACAAGGAGGGTTTTGCATGATTGAGATTGAGAAGCCCAGAATCGAAGCTGTAGATCTCACCCCGGACGGCACCTATGGAAAGTTCGTTGTGGAGCCGCTCGAGCGAGGCTACGGCACCACCCTCGGCAACAGTCTGCGCCGTGTCCTGCTGTCCTCTCTGCCCGGTGTGGCGGTTACTTCGGTAAAGATCGATGGTATCCTTCACGAATTTTCCACCATTGAGGGCGTTAAAGAGGATGTCACGGAGATTATCCTCAACATCAAGGGTCTGATCGTCAAGATCAACGGCGACGGCCCCAAGGTTGTATACATCGAAGCGGAAGGCCCCGGAGAAGTCAAGGCCGGTTCCATCAAATGCGACAGCGAAGTGGAGATCCTCGAGCCGGAGATGCATATCGCCACTCTCGGCGAGGGCGCTAAGCTGTATATGGAAATCACCCTGGATAAAGGCCGCGGTTATGTGCCGGCGGAACGCAACAAGCAGCAGATGACCCCTGTCATCGGTGTTATCCCGGTGGATTCCATCTACACCCCGGTGCTTAAGGTCAATTATACGGTGGAAAACACCCGCGTTGGCCAGATCACCGACTACGATAAGCTGACGCTGGAAGTGTGGACCAACGGCACCATCAGCGCGAAGGAAGCGGTTTCGCTGGGCGCAAAGGTGCTCACGGAACACCTCAACCTGTTTGTGGATTTGTCGGGCGAGACCTATTCCGGCGATTCCATCATGGTGGAGAAGGACGACAAGGGCAAGGAAAAGGTTCTCGAGATGACCATCGAGGAATTGGATCTGTCGGTGCGTTCCTTCAACTGCCTCAAGCGCGCGGGCATCAACACGGTGGAGGACCTCATCAGCAAGAGCGAAGACGACATGATGAAGGTCCGCAACCTCGGCCGCAAATCGCTCGAGGAAGTCATCAACAAACTGGCGTCGCTGGGCTTCAGCCTTTACGACGAAGAAGAATAACCCATATTCCTGCCCGCCGTCCCGCTTTTCCACAGGGCGGCCGGGCGGCTTGAAACCACGCGGGACCGCTTGCCGGCCCGCGCCAGGAGAATTCGGAAAAAGGAGTGAACGCAAATGCCTGGAACCAGAAAGCTCGGCAGACCGACTGCTTCCCGTATGGCTATGCTGCGCGCCATGGTGACCTTCCTGCTCGAAAAGGGCCGGATCGAAACCACGGTGACCCGCGCCAAAGAGGTGCGGTCCATGACGGAAAAAATGATCACCATTGCGAAAAACCCCACGCTGGCCAATAAGCGCCTGGTTTTTTCCTTTGTGACCAAGGAAAGCGTTTCCAAGAAGCTGTTTGACGAAATCGCGCCCAAATATGCAGATCGCAACGGCGGGTATACCCGCATCATCCGCACCGGCGCCCGCCGCGGTGACGCGGCTGAAATGGCTATTATTGAACTGGTGAAGTAAGCCCGTCGCAAAGCAAAGCCTCCGCCATTTTGGCGGAGGCTTTTTTGTGTGTAAGAGGCATACAGCAGGCAATATGGCCTGTCCACGGGTTTATGCCGAGCTGGTGGTCTTATGCACACGGAATCTCCATCTGCTGCCGTTTTCGGGCCGCTGCAGCGCGCATTTACTCATACGCTTGGGGCAGCTCCCGCCCCAAGGCCGGGGATAGATAGGTATGGGCCCTGGACGCCGCACCGGCTTCTGATGCGGCGTTGTGTCACGCCGAAAGTACCGGCTGCTTTTTCCGCATATGGAGAAAGAATGCCAGCCCGATAACCGCCACCAGCAGCTCCGTTGCCGGAAAAGCACACCACACGCCGCGGACTTTTCCAACCCATGACAGCAAAAAGGCCATCGGAATAATCAAAAGAAAACCGCGCAGGATGGAAATGCTATGCGCTGGCCGCGGCCGCTCGGTAGAGGTAAAATACATGGAGAGGATGACATTAAACCCGGCAAATGCTCATGTGCCATAAAGTAACACAAATAAGAGAACAGACAGCTACCCCACTG
>CABSLQ010000090.1 GCA_902478605.1 uncultured Oscillospiraceae bacterium | reverse complement strand
CCGGCATCGGCGCGGCGCTCACCGGCCTGTTTGCCAGCCGCGGCGCCAATTACGTCAGCGATATCGTCGGCAGGCTGCAGGCGGCCGGGAATCGTTCGTCTGCGAACGACAATAAGTAAATACATAAACAAAGCCGGGCGGGGATCACTCCTCGTCCGGCTTTTTGTTATACGGTTATGGTGGTTTTGCTTTGGAATTGCTCGAGGGCTGCCTGGTATGCGTCCCTTCTTCCCATCCAGTAATACCATTGATTTGTTGCCTCTACGCCTGGATGGTTCGCGTATTCGTTTACCTTTTGTGTGGCTTTTGCAATTTCATGCAAAAAATAATTTTCCATGGTTATGCCTCCATAAAATCATGTAGGCAACGAGCACGGTATCCGTTTTGACTTGCATTTGACTTGCATGTTTCCGGTTTGATTCGGTTTTTTACGGTTTTTTACGGGACAAACTGAAGCACAAAATAAAAAGCAAAAGCGCCTGCAAACCCAGTGTTCATGCGGGTTTGCAGGCGCCGGCGTATGTGGAGCTGGTTGACGGACTCGAACCCCCGACCTGCTGATTACAAATCAGCTGCTCTACCAACTGAGCTAAACCAGCGCGTGCCATACCGGAGTGCATACACCCGGCGGAGAATGCCTCCAGCCAGGCTGAACCGAACCGGCACGTACGCCTTGCTTTAAATTGCTATCACTATAGCACATTCCCGCCCGCACTGTCAAGCGGCTTTGTCCGTCTTTTCTTCTGTTCGGGCATGTCCGCCATGGTATACGCGCGGTTATGCACGATCGGCTTCCATTCGGTCCGCGGATGGAACAGCGCCACAAGCGCCATATATCCCATCGGGACCAAAAACACCGGATAAAGCACAATCCCCTTCCAATACCGGCGCAGCGGTTTATGCTCCACCAGAACGGTCAGCAGGGCAAACAGCCAGATAAAGAGAAGCCCCGCCGCCATCAAGCCGATCAGCCAGATCCAATCCGGGCGCAGCGCCTCCGAAGGATTTGCCAGCGTTTCCACTACCAGTGCCGCAAGCCACAGGCTGCCCCCCAAAACGGACAGGCCAAGGAACACCAGCGAAAACATATACATGATGCCGTCCAGCACAGCCAGCGGACGCCGTCGCAGGGCGCGCAGGCTGTTGGGCAATTCGTATTTCATGCACTGTATGCCGCCGGCCAGCCAGCGGAACCGCTGTCGGAACGAGGTGCGCCATGTCACCGGCTGTTCATCATAAAACACCGCGTCATATACAGGGACAATGGTGCTTCCCTTATTGGTCTGCTGAATGGAAAATTCATTGTCCTCCACAAGCGAGCGGGTATGCCAGCCGTCGGCCACACACGCCCACCGGCACACGAACCCGGTGCCGCACACCATGCAGGGCAGCCCGCAGTTATACCGGGCCCGGTGATAGAACCGGGTGATGGATTGCCAGTATACCGCATAACAAGCGCTGACCGCAGAATCCTCCACGTTTTTGGTGTCCCGGTATCCCTGCGCCACATCGGCACCGGCACACAGGGCGTCGTTCATCTTGTCGAGAAAATCGGGAGCAGCCAGGTTGTCCGCGTCAAAAAAGGCCGCCGCATCAAAGCGATCGGGATACTCCTCCCGCAGCCGTTCGAACACCCAGCTGAGGGCATACCCCTTTCCTCTGCGCGTTTCGTCGAACCGTTCATATACAATCGCACCGTGGCGGCGTGCCTCCTGCGCCGTACCATCCGTACAGCTGTCCGCCACCACAAAGACCGTGAAGCAATCCTGAGGGTATTGCTGGGCATACAGGCTGTCGAGCAGACTGCCGATCACCTTTTCCTCATTGCGGGCGCATATAATCACGGCAAACCGATGCTTTTTTTCTTCGAGTACCGGCCGCTTAATCATGGGAAACAGGCCTTGCAGCCCGATAATCAGCTGCCACAGGACGACCGGCACGGCAAGGCACAGCAGTCCCGTCGAAATTCCCCGCAGGACAGCGGCCAGCATCTCCATCTCCTATACCCCCTTTTCGTTTTACCCAGTATACCACGTCCGCACCAAATGAGCCACCCACATTTTCGATCTATTTTCTTAATGATTTCTTAAATGGGTATATTTTCATGAAGGCTATACAAAAATTTTCCGTCCTATTCCCCTATCTATTTGTTGCGGTTCTTTCATAGTATCGTAACATTTTGTAAATGTATTAGCGGTATACTAAAGACAACTATTTCCGCACGACAATTTTCGTGCGCGGAAGGGCGGAAAATCATGGGACACTTTGTCGAATTTGAAAATGTCTGCAAGTATTATACGATGGGGGAGCAGCGCATCGCGGCGGCGGATCATGTGAACTTCACTATCGAGAAAGGGGAGTTTGCCATTATCGTCGGCCCCAGCGGCGCAGGCAAAACCACCGTGCTCAACATGCTCGGCGGCATGGATACCTGTGATGAAGGGGCAATCCGTCTCGACGGCCAGGAAATCAGCGCCTATAACCGCAAGCAGCTGACCGAATACCGCCGGTACGACGTGGGGTTTGTGTTCCAGTTTTATAATTTGGTACAGAATCTGACGGCGCTGGAAAACGTCGAGCTGGCTGCCGAAATCTGCCGTGAACCGCTCGACGCGCGCGAAACGCTGGAGAGCGTGGGCCTCGGCCACCGGCTGAACAATTTTCCGGCGCAGCTGTCCGGCGGCGAACAGCAGCGGGTGTCCATCGCCCGGGCCCTGGCCAAAAATCCCAAGATTCTGCTGTGTGACGAGCCTACCGGCGCCCTGGATTACAAGACGGGAAAGACCATTCTGCAGCTGCTGCAGGACACCTGCCGCCAAACGGGCCGCACCGTCATCGTCATTACGCATAACCAGGCCCTGACGGCCATGGCCGATCGGGTCATCCATATCCGCAGCGGTTCCGTGACCTCCAACGAGGTAAATCCCCATCCGACACCGGTGGAAAGGATTGAATGGTGAGTTGAAACACAGAAAGAAAGCGTACCGCAAGGTTATCCTGCGGGAAGTACGCTATACGCTCAGCCGGTTTCTCGCCATCTTCGCCATCGTGGCCCTCGGCGTCGGCTTTCTCGCCGGCCTGCTCGCGTCTACGCCCGACATGCGGCTGACCGCCGATGCGTATTACGACGACGCGGACATGATGGATCTGCGGGTGCTGTCCACCCTCGGCCTGTCGGATGACGACATCGCCGCCATCCGGGAAACCGAAGGGGTGGCCGCAGTTATGCCGGCGTATTCGGCCGATGTGCTCGTCGAGGCGATGGACGCATCCAACGTGGTGGCACGTATCCATTCGCTCCCTCTCGGGCAGCTGGACAATACGGACGGCAGCTATCAGAACCGCGTGTCGCTCGTATCCGGCCGCATGCCCGAAGAACCGGGCGAATGCGTCGTGCTGCGCACCAAAACGCTTTCCGGGGTAGAAGCCGGCGACGTCATCACCCTCTCGGCGGACAACAGCGATTTGACCGAAGTGCTTGCCGCACCGTCCTTTACGGTGGTCGGCTTTGTGGAAACGCCCTATTATATGTCCATTGAGGATGAGTCCAGCACCATCGGCGCCGGCCGCGTGCAGCTCACGCTGTACACCGGCGAGGAGAGCTTTGCCTATCCCGCCTGGACCGAGGCGTTCGTCCTCGTCGAGGGCGCGGGGGCGCTGAACACCTTCTACGACGAATACGAGGATCTTGTCGGGACGGCGCAGGACCATATTGAAACACTCGCGCAGACGCAGGCCGTCGTCCGGTATGACACCATCGTGGCCGAGGCGGAGGACAAGCTGGCCGAGGGCCAGAAGGAATACGACGACGCCAAGGCGGAAGCGGACAAGGAACTGGCCGACGCCCTGCAGGAGCTGGAGGACGGCCGCAAGCAGCTGGAGGACGGCGAAAAGCAGCTGGCCGATTCCAAGCAGGAAACGGCAGACGGTAAGCAGCAGCTGGAAGATGCCAAGCAGAAGCTCGAAGAGGGCCGCGAGGAGCTGGCCGCGCAGAAAGAGGCCTATGCCGCCACCATCGAGGAGCAGGAGCAGCAGCTGGCCGACGCGCAGAAAGAGTACGATGACGGCAAGGCCAAGCTGGATGCCGCCAAGGAGGAACTCGATGCCGCCAAGGCTGCCATCGACGAAGCGGAACAGGCCCTGGCCTATCTGCAGTCGATCGGGCAGACGGAGGCCGCCGCCCAGATTGAAGCGCAGCTTGCCCAGCAGAAGCCCGCCTATGAAGCGGCTCTGGCAGCGTATACGGAAAATGCCGCGGTTCTGGAGCAGGCGGCCGCCGAGCTGCAGGCGGGACAAGAGGCGCTGGAAGCCGGCAAGCAGCAGGCGCAGGCGGAATTTGACGCCGCGCAGCGCGAATTGGACGAGGGCCAGGCCGAAATCGACGCCAACGAGCAGAAGATCGCCGACGCGGAAAAACAGATCGCCGACGCGGAAAAGACGCTTGCCGATTCCCGCCAGGAGCTGGAGGATGGCCAGGCGGAATACGACAAGGCCAAAGCCGAGGCGGACGAGAAGCTCGCCGATGCCCAGGCCGAACTGGAAGATGCCCGGCAGGCGATCGCCGACATTGACCAGCCGGAATGGTATGTGCTCGATCGGAACACCAACGTCAGCTACGTCAGCTTTGAAAGCAACGCCAGCAAGGTGGAAGCCATTGCCAAGGTGTTCCCCATCTTCTTCTTTCTCGTGGCCGCCCTGGTCGCCCTGACCACCATGACCCGCATGGTGGAGGAAGAGCGCACCCAGATCGGCGTGCTCAAGGCGCTCGGCTATACCCGCGGCGCCATCGCCTTCAAGTATCTGCTGTATGCGGGCTCGGCCAGCATTTTGGGCAGTGTGTTCGGCCTGCTGGTCGGCTTCAAGGTATTCCCCACCGTCATTTGGAACGCCTACGGCATTATGTATACGCTCCCCCCCATTATCACCGCGTTCCATATTCCCTTTGCGCTGGCTTCTTCGCTTGCGGCCATTTTCTGCACCATGGCCGCGACCCTGTCGGCCTGCATCGGTTCGCTTAAGGAAACGCCGGCCCGTCTCATGCTGCCCCGCGCGCCCAAGGCAGGCAAGCGGGTGTTCCTCGAATATATCACGCCGCTCTGGTCCCGCCTCAAATTCACCCAAAAGGTCACGGCGCGCAATCTCATTCGCTATAAAAAGCGCTTTTTCATGACCGTCATCGGCATCGCGGGCTGCACCGCCCTGCTGCTGACCGGGTTTGGCCTGCGGGATTCCATCGGGGATATCGTGGATAAGCAGTTCGGCGAGCTGTATCAGTACAATCTGATTGTCAGCCTGCACGACAGCGACGCCCTGCAGAAAGATGCGGCGCTCGCCGCCGCCGTACAGGATTCCGGACAGCTTACGGGTTCGCTGCTGACCGCGCAGGAGACGGGCGACCTGTACGCAGGGGACAATACCACCTCCGCCACCCTGTTTGTTCCGCAGGAAAGCCAGCGCTTGCAGGATTTTGTCACGCTGCGGGATCGCCGCAGCGGCGACGCGATCCCGTTCACCGATGACAAGGTACTGCTGACCGAAAAGCAGGCGTCCGTTTTGGGCGTCAAAGCGGGCGATACCATTGAAGTGCGCAACGCCGACGGTCAGTCGGCCACCTTTACGCTGGGCGGCGTGATCGAAAACTATGTGGACGGCACACTGTATATCCCGCCAGCGCTGTATACCGCCGCCTTTGGCGAACCGGAATACCTGACGCTCATCGGCACCACGCCGGAAGACACCACGGCCGAAGAACGAGATGCGCTGGCCACCACGCTGCTCGCCTGCGAGGAGGTGCAGAGCGTCAGCATGACCGATGATATTCAAACCACCTTTGCCAACATGGTGAACAACATCAATTATATCGTCATCGTGCTGATTATTTCCGCGGCGGCGCTCGCCTTTGTGGTGCTGTATAACCTGACCAATATCAACATCACCGAACGGCAGAAGGAGCTCGCCACCATCAAAGTGCTCGGCTTCTATGACCGGGAGGTGTCGGCCTACATTTACCGTGAAACCGCCATTCTGACCATCATCGGCGCGGCGGTCGGCCTGGTGCTCGGCATCTTCCTGCACGCCTTCGTCGTACGCACGGCCGAGGTGGATATGGTGATGTTTGGGCGGGAAATTAAATGGCTCAGTTATGTGATTTCCGCCGCCATGACCCTTTTCTTCTCCTTCCTGGTCAATCTCGTGATGGGCCGGAAGATGAAAAAAATCGACATGGTGGAATCGATGAAAGCCGGCGAATAATGCAAAATACAATAGGGACGGCCCTGGCGGCCGTCCCTATTTTGTCTGTTGAGGAAATCCTGCAAAGCAGGGGCCGTCTCTGCGTTTCACGAGTGCGGCCCTCGTTCCGCACTGGAGGCGCATGCAGGGGAAGCCGGAATCCGTCCGGCAAAAGACCGGTTTCGTACCCGGAAGCATGAGGCGGAGGCCGTTTAGATGCCCCAGGGCTTTGCCGGAAGCGCGGCCGCGCGAAACCGCTGCAGCGGCCAAAGCCGCGGCCTTCGCAGGGAGCACCCGGAAAAAACGGCGGCCTAAAACGCTGCGGGATTTTCCCGTACAGCGCAAAGCGCGCCGGACAACCCATATTAACAGTAAAAAGGACGGCCCGGCGGCCGCCCTTTTTCAAGGTATCAGACAAAGCGGTTCTGCAGCGTGCCGATCCCGTCGATGGTGACCTCCACCACGTCGCCCGGGCGCAGCCAGCGCTGCTCCTCAGGCGGCCTTCCCTGCATGACGCCGCCCGGCGTGCCGGTGAAGAGCACATCACCCGCTTCCAGCGTGATATACTGCGAAACATAAGAGAGCACCGCCGCCGGCGTGAACAGCATTTCTCGTGTATTGGAACGCTGGCGTTCCTGCCCGTTGACCCGGCAGACGACGTCGAGATTACCCACATCCAGCTCATCGGCCGTCACCACATACGGCCCCATGGGTGCAAAAAAGTCCCAGCTCTTGCCCATCAGCCACTGGCTTGACTGAAACTGCAGCACCCGCTCGGACACATCGTTGCCCGCCGTATACCCGAAGATATGCGCCGGTGCCTCCTCGACGGCGATATCGCGGCCGCCCCGGCCGACCACCGCCACCAGCTCCGCTTCATAGTCGAGGCGCTGTGCCCGGGGCGGGAAGGGAATATCCTGCCGGTGGGCAGCCACTGTGTTGTTTGTTTTGGCGAAGAGCACCGGCTGCTCCGGCACCTCCATGGTAAGCTCACCCGTGTGATCCCGGTAGTTGAGACCCACGCACAAAATCTTGCCCGGGCGGGGAATGGGCGGCGCGAACCGGATCGGCTGGGCCGCGTATACCGGCCGGCAGCGCAGCAGCCTTTCGACTGCCCGCCTGGCCGCCGCACCGCCCCGGATGAGCGCCGGAATATCGGCGGGAATGTTCGCGGCATGCTGCCGGGCGGCCGTGGCCGTGATGTCCACCGGCCCGCTCGTCGTCTGAAGGCCCAGGTGCATTTTTCCGTCTACATACAGATGAAACCATTTCATGACAAAGGCCCCTTTCGCTATGATAATTCTATCATACCCCCGCCGCCGCCCGAAAAGCAAGAAACAAACCATGAACAAATTCTTGTGATCCGATAAAGAAAACGGCTGCAGCACCCGCTGCGGCCGTTTTCGAGCAACCATGTTTATTTCAGGCCCTCTTTGAACTCGAGGAACTCGTCGTAGGTCATCTGCTTGTCGAGCAGACGGCCGTCTTCGATCTCCATGATGCGGTTGGCCACCGTCTGGATGAACTGGTGGTCATAGGAGGAGAAGAGCACGTTGCCCTTGAACTCGGCGAGGCCGTCGTTGACCGCGGTGATGGATTCCAGGTCGAGGTGGTTGGTCGGCTGATCGAGCACCAGCACGTTGGAACCGAACATCATCATGCGCGAGAGCATGCACCGCACCCGCTCGCCGCCCGACAGCACGTTGACCGGCTTGAGCACGTCGTCGCCCGAGAAAAGCATCTTGCCCAGAAAGCCGCGCAGATAGGTTTCGGTTACATCGGCGGAGTACTGCGACAGCCACTGCAGAATGTTCAGCGTAACACCGTCAAAAAAGGCGGAATTGTCCTTGGGAAAATAGGACTGGGTCGTGGTGCCGCCCCATTTATAGCTTCCCTCATCCGGCTCCAGTTCGCCCATGAGAATTTTAAACAGGGTGGTCGTCGCGATTTCGTCCTGTCCGACAAAGGCGATCTTGTCCCCCTTGTTCACCCGGAAGGAGATGTTGTCCAGCACCTTGACGCCGTCCACCGTCTTGGAAATTCCCTCCACGGTGAGGATCTCCTTGCCCGCCTCGCGATCCATCGTGAATCCCACATAGGGATACCGCCGGGAGGAAGCGGGCATTTCCTCCACCGTCAGCTTTTCAAGCAGCTTTTTGCGGGAGGTCGCCTGCCGGGACTTGGACTTGTTGGCCGAAAACCGCTCGATGAAGCTCTGCAGTTCCCTTATTTTGTCCTCGTTCTTCTTGTTCTGGTCCTTGATCATGCGCTGCATGAGCTGGCTCGACTCGTACCAGAAATCGTAGTTGCCCACGTAAATCTTGATTTTGTTGTAGTCCACGTCCACGATATGGGTGCACACGTTGTTGAGGAAGTGCCGGTCGTGGGACACCACAATGACCGTACCGGCATAATCCATCAGGAAATCCTCCAGCCAGCGGATGGAGGCGATGTCCAGGTGGTTGGTGGGCTCGTCGAGCAGGAT
>CABSLQ010000089.1 GCA_902478605.1 uncultured Oscillospiraceae bacterium | reverse complement strand
TATATCACTATGGATTTTTCTTTTATGTGTCCAACTTCATTTTACAATTAACCTCTAAACTTAGTTTTTGCTTTTGCGGCATAACAATGCTCCCTCTATGTTTGACAGTGTTTTATTTCACTGTCTCTCATAGAGGGAGCATATCATCGGCGGTGCCGCCCCCTTTTTTTCAGTCCGGGCCGGAACGGAAAGGAGCGGGGAACCGGGAGCCGGCGGCGAGGGGACCGCCGGGGCGGCGGAAAGGGGACGGGGAAACCGCCGTTTTGGACGGTGTCCGGATGGGATAGGACGGTGGTGTGGCGCGCCAGGACGTGCAGACGGAAAAGAGACGGCCGTTCGGCACTTGGCGCCGAGCGGTCGTCCCGTTTTTGGGGGAGGCAGGACGGGGCAGAAAGTCGCGCGAATCCATTCCGCGGCAGGGAAAGGGAGGCGGGTGTCTGCCCGTAACATCACCGGGAAATACGGCGCCATGGAGAGTGCGGCTCTTCCTGGTGCCGCATTTTAATACATGGACGCGTTGAGCACCCGGAAGGTGGCCTTCCGCAGTGCCTCGATTTGGTCGTCATCCACCACCAGTGTGAAGCATTCCAGCACCTGGGCCTGGCCGGGATTCAGTCGATCGGCGAAAACGGTGTCGGTGTCGATACGGCGGTTCTGGCTGTCGACCGCTTCGATTTCCACGGAAAAGGACCGCTGCTGTTCCGACGTATTGGTCACCGTTACCTCCAGGGCGGTTTCTTCAAAGTACCCGTCCTTTTTCACTGTAAATTGGCCGATTTCCACGTCCAGGCTCGCTTCGGTTTGGGCCATGCCGCCCGCCGGCGTGGGATCAGAGAATACGCGGAAGAGCAGCAGGACCGTGGCCGCGAAGATGGCCAGGGTCAGAAGACCCAGCACAAAAGCCGCGATGGCCTTTCCGATCGACGCCTTCTGAATCACCGAGACCAGCCCGAAAATTATGCTCAGGAGGCCCAGAATCAGGGACGGCAGGTGGATCACCGGAATAAACGATATACTGATACCGATGATCCCTAACACCAGACCGGCCGTCGCCAGCCCGCTTTTCTTTTTTTCCATAAAATTACCCTCCCAGTACTCAAAATATCCCATTTCGGGATATTTTAAGTATACCAGAACGGGATAATGTTTTCTAGGTGATTTTATGCGATTGAAAGAACTGCGAAAAAAGCGGGGGATATCCCAACTGAAGCTGGCGTTGGATCTGCATATGAGTCAGAACAGCATCAGCCGGTATGAAACTGGTGCGCGGCAGGCGGATTATGCGACGCTGATCCGGTTTGCCGATTATTTTGATGTTTCGCTGGACTATCTGCTGGAGAGGACCGACAACCCCGCGCGGCTGCCCTAAGCGGGCGTGTGGAGCCGGGGTATGCAAAAAACGAGACGGCCGTTCGGCGCTGGGCGCCGAGCGGCCGTCCCGTTTTTGGGAAAGGCGGAGACAGAAGCAACCGCGTGGGGTTCCGCAGGTGCGAGATGGGGGATGGAGAGAAAAAGGCCCGCCGGCGGTGCCGCCCCCTTTTTTTCAGTCCGGGCCGGAACGGAAAGGAGCGGGGAACCGGGAGCCGGCGGCGAGGGGACCGCCGGGGGCGGCGAAAGGAGCGGTGGGAACCGGGAAGAGGCGGGCGAGGGGACCGCCGGGGCGGCGGAAAGGGGACGGGGAAACCGGAGAGAAGGGGATGAGTGGACGTGTAGGCGGCGGCAAGGGGACGGGGAGGGGACGGCAGGAAGGGGCGGGTTCCGGCGCGGGCAAAAGCCCGGCGGGGCTTTTGCCAAAGCGGGGCGCTCAAGCAAAGACGGGGCATTTTCCAAGATGGGGTGCCTTCGGTGAAGGCGGGACCGTGAAGGGGTGCCTTCCATGCGGAAGCCCGTGAAGGGGTGCGTTCCAGGCGAAAAAAGCCCGCCGAAGGCGTCCTTCGGCGGGCCCAGGTCATTTATTGAAGCTGTCCTTGAGGGAGACGGAGCGGTTGAACACCAGATGGCCGGGGCGGCTGTCCTTGTTGTCCACGCAGAAGTAGCCCTGGCGCAGAAACTGGAAGGAGGCGGGGGCGGCCGCTTCGGCGAGCATGGCCTCCGCCTTGCAGCCGGTGAGCGTCTCCAGCGACGCGGGGTTCAGGCAGTCGAGAAAATCGGTGTCGTCCGCTTCCGGATCGGGCCGGTCGAACAGCGGGGCGTACAGCCGCACCTGAGCGTCCGCGGCGGTGGCCGCGTCCACCCAGTGGATGGTGCCCCGCACCTTGCGCCCGTCGGGCGTGTTGCCGCCCCGGGTGGCGGGGTCGTATTCCGCGAGCACCTCGGTGATGTTGCCCTGCTCGTCCTTGACACAGCCGGTGCACCTGACCACATAGGCGGATTTCAGCCGCACCTCATTGCCCGGGAACAGCCGGAAATACCCCTTGGCGGGCGTTTCGGTGAAGTCCTCCCGCTCCACCCACAGGGTGCGCGAGAAGGAAACCGGCCGCGTCCCGGCTTCCGGATCGGTGGGGTTGACCTCCACGGGGAAGGCTTCGCTTTCCCCTTCGGGGTAGTTGGTGATGGTCAGCTTCAGCGGGCGCAGCACCAGCATGGCGCGGGGGGCGTGGGCATTCAAATCCTCCCGCAGACAGTGCTCGAGCAGCGCCATGTCCACCGTGCTGAACACCTTGGACACCCCCACCCGCTCGATGAAATTCCGGATGGAAGCGGGGGTGTAGCCCCGCCGGCGCAGGCCGGACAGGGTGGGCATGCGCGGGTCGTCCCACCCGCTCACATACTGCTCCTCCACCAGACGGCGCAGCTTGCGCTTGGACATGACGGTGTACCCCAGGTTGAGCCGGGCAAACTCGATTTGCCGCGGGTTCGCCTCCAGGTCCACGTGCTCCACCACCCAGTTGTACAGCGGGCGGTGATCCTCAAATTCCAGCGAGCACAGTGAATGGGTGATCCCCTCGATCATGTCCTCGATGGGATGGGCGTAGTCGTACATGGGATAGACGCACCATTTGTCGCCCTGCCGGTGATGGTGGGCGTGGTTGATGCGGTACAGGACGGGGTCGCGCATATTGAAGTTGCCGCTGGCCAGGTCGATCTTCGCCCGCAGGGTCATCGCCCCGTCGGCAAACTCGCCCGCCCGCATGCGGGCGAACAGCTCGAGGCTTTCCTCCACGGGGCGGTCCCGCCACGGGCTGACCGCCGGGTGGGTCAGGTCGCCGCGGTTCTCCCGCATCTGGTCGGGGGTCAGCTCGCACACGTAGGCCAGCCCCTTGCGGATCAGCCCCACCGCCAGCTCGTACATTTTTTCAAAATAGTCGGAGGCGTAATAAAAATGCCTGCCCCAGTCATACCCCAGCCAATGGATATCCTCCTGGATGGCGTCGACGTATTCCACGTCCTCCTTGGTGGGGTTGGTATCGTCCATGCGCAGATGGCATTCCCCGCCGAACCGCTCCGCCGTGCCGAAATCGATGCACAGCGCCTTGGCGTGTCCAATATGCAGGTAGCCGTTGGGTTCGGGCGGGAAGCGGGTGACAATCGTGCGCCCGTGGCACCGGCCGCCCTCGGCCAGCTCCTCCCGGATGATGTCGTCGATAAAGCCGCCGGCCGACGCGGGGGCGGCAGTGGTATTGTCCGGCATGTGTATTCTCCCTTTACTTCATATAGTGCGCGGCGGCTTCCCGCAGGCGGGCCGTCACCCGCTCCCGCCCGAGCAGGCGCAGAATCGCGCACAGGTCGGGGGTGTTCCGGCGGCCGGTCACGGCCAGGCGGATCACGGTGCTCACGTCGCCCGCGTGGCCCTTCCAGCCGGCGGGGTTCTTTTTGTATTCCTTCACCTCGGGGCAGAAGCCCAGCCCGGGGCACAGCGCCTTGATGCCCGCGAACCAGGCCGCCTGGTCGAGCGCCGGGTCATACGCCGTCTCGTACGCGGCGAGGATGGCGGCGGCGTCCGCCGGGGCGATGTTGTCGGGCAGGGTGAAGGCGTTTTCATACAGCTCGTCGAAGAAATAGGCGGCGAATTCCTTTGCGTCGCTCCATTTGGCGAGATCCTTGCGCGGCTTGTTCCCGCCGCGGTCGATGGCGAAGATCCCTTGGGTATACGCGGGGTCCCGCGCCAGCAGCGCGTGGAAGTCCTCGTCATAGTGTGCCGCCCAGTCGAGGATATATCCGGCCACGGCGGCCGCGTCCATGCCCGCGATGACGTTTTTGCTCACGTCGTTGAGCTTGTCCAGGTCGAACAGGGCGCCCGACACGCTCATTTTCTTCAGATTGAAGGGGAAGGCCGCCCGGTCGGCGCCGGGGTTGCAGCGGCGCCAGTCCTCAAAATCGCTGTTCGCGATGGTCATCAGGTATTCGAGCACGCTCGCCGCGGGGTACCCCTGCTGCGCGTAATAGTGCATGGCCGCTTCCGGGTCCTTGCGCTTGGACAGCTTGCGCCGCCCGCCGTTTTCTTCCTTCATGATCGGGCTGACATGGGCGTATTTGGGCGGCTTAAAGCCCAGCAGCCGGAACAGCTGCAGGTGCTTGGGCACCGAGGAAATCCATTCGTCCCCCCGGATGACGTCGGTGGTGCGCATCAGGTGGTCGTCCACCACGTGGGCAAAGTGGTAGGTGGGCACCCCGTCCGATTTGAGCAGCACAAGATCCTCGTCGTTTTCGGGCATCTCGATGGTGCCCTTGATGCGGTCGTCGAACTTGATGCGGTTCTGCTCGCTGCCCGGCGAGCGCAGGCGCACCACGTAGGCTTCCCCCGCCTCCACCCGGGCGAGCGCCTCCTCGGGGGAGAGGCTCCGGCACACCGCGTAGGGGCCGTAATAGCCGGTGCGCTCCTTGGCCGCCTCCTGCCGCCGGCGGGCGGCCTGCCGTTCCTCTTCGGTGCAGAAGCAGGGATAGGCCAGCCCCTGCTCCACCAGCGCTTTCACGTAGGTGTGGTAGATTTCCACCCGGTCGCTCTGGCGGTAGGGGCCGTAATCCCCCCGCACCTCGCCGGGGGCGGTGAAGCCCTCGTCAATGGTGAGGCCGTAGGTGTTCAGCCCGGCGAGAATATCCTCCGCGCCGCCCTCCACCTCGCGCTTTTTGTCCGTGTCCTCCAGGCGGAAATAGAACACGCCGTCCTTCCCGGCGGTCAGGCGGTTCACCATGGCGGTGAAGAACACCCCCAGGTGCAGGTAGCCCGTCGGGCTGGGCGCGATGCGGGTGACCCGCGCGCCCTCTTGCAGCGGCCGCGGGGGATACAGCGCTTCATAGTCGGCCGGGGTGTGCCGCGTGTCGGGGAACATCGCCCGGGCCAGTTGTTCCAGTGTTGTCATAGCGGTTTCGTCCCTCCTGCTGGATATCCTAAGATGAGGGGGAGTGAACAAAGCCCGATTTCGAGGGCAACAAAGCCGAGCGCCGCCGGTGGCGGATACAGCGAGGATTTGTTGGCGCCGCGGTCAAAACGGCGTGCCGACAGGCACGTCAGCCGTTTTGGGCACCGCAAGCGAAGAGAAACGCAGGACGTCGTTGCCTTCCCCTGACATGCGTAAGCATGTTGTGTATGCACCACAGCATGCCGCGGTCAGGCGCCTGGTCCTGCTTTCCTCCCGCTCCTCGAAATTCTTCGACCCCAGCCGGCGCAGGACGCAGGTCGGCAAGGCTGAGGACGACGGTGGGCTGGCGCCCATCAAGGACGAAAACGCCGGCGGCCAATGTCCTGCATCGGCTGGGGCGGGTTTTGTTCACTCTCTCTCATCTTATACTTTACAAGTTTTAGTTGAAAATGTCAATCGAGGATGCTAAGATAGAAAGCAATGACTGGAGGTATCGTTATGCAGTTCCATTTTGCCCAGCGGGTGCAGACGCTCAAGCCGTCCGCCATCCGTGAAATCCTAAAATATTCGTCCGATCCGGCGGTGATCCCCTTCTCGGCGGGCAACCCCGCGCCCGAGGCCTTCCCCGTCGAGGCGGTGCGGGAGATCACGGCCCGCATCTTCGCCGAGCAGCCCATCGACGCGCTGCAGTACAGCCTGACCGAAGGGTATCCCGCCCTGCGCGACCGGCTGAGCGCGTATATGAAGCAGAAGCATCACATCGGCCGGGAGGGGGATACCCTGCTCATCACCTCGGGCGCCCAGCAGGTCATGGATCTGGCGGTCAAGGCCCTGTGCGACGAGGGGGACGTGGTGCTGTGCGAGGCGCCCAGCTTCATCGGTTCGCTCAACTCCTTCCGGGCGCTTAAGGCCCGGCTGGTCGGCGTGCCCATGGAAGAGGACGGCATGGACATGAATGCGCTGGAAGAGGCGCTCAAAACCCAGAAGAACGTGCGGTTCATCTACACCATCCCCAATTTCCAGAATCCCTCCGGCGTGACCATGAGCCTTGAAAAGCGCCGCGCCATGTACGCGCTGGCCAAGCAATACCAGGTGCTGATCCTGGAGGACAACCCCTACGGCGATCTGCGCTATGAAGGGGAGGACGTGCCGGCCATCAAGTCCCTCGACGAAGAGGGGGTTGTGCTCTATGCGGGCAGCTTCTCCAAGGTGCTGTCCCCCGGCCTGCGCGTCGGGTACGCCATCGGGCCGGCCGAACTGCTCCAGAAGATGATCGTCTGCAAGCAGGGCGAGGACGTACATACCGCCATTCTGCCCCAGATGATCTGCGAGGAGTTCATGGCCAAATACGACTACGAGGCGCATCTCGACCATCTGCGCAGCCTGTACCGCGTGCGCATCAACCGCATCATGGAGCTGTTCGACGCGTATCTGGTGCCCGCGGGCATCACCTATCAGCGGGCCCAGGGCGGTCTGTTCCTCTGGTGCCGGCTGCCCGACGGGATCGACATGCCCGATTTCTGCACCCGCGCGGTCAAGGAACGCAAGGTCGCCGTGGTGCCGGGTTCCGCCTTCCTGGTGGACGAAAACGCGCCGTGCCAGCATTTCCGCGTCAACTTCTCCACCCCCAGCATGGAGGCGATGGAGCGCGGCGCCATCGAGCTTGGCGCCTTTGCGAAGGCGTACCGGGCGTAAGAGGCGGCCCCCATGGGGGCGCCGGGCCTGCGGCCCGATTATGATGAGAAAAAGAGAGGTTTTTCCTATGGCAACCGAATCGGCGCCGCGTAAAAAGCGGGCGCTCAGCTGTATCCAGCCCTCGGGCGTTCCCACCCTGGGCAATTACCTCGGCGCGCTGCGCAACTGGGTGGCGATGCAGGACGAGTTCGAATGCGCGTGGGCGGTGGCGGATCTGCATTCCATCACCGTGCGGCAGGAGCCGGCCAAGCTGCGCGCCCAGATTGTCGAGATGTTCGCCCTGCTGCTGGCCATCGGGCTCGACCCCGAAAAGAGCCTCGTCTTTGTGCAGTCGCAGGTGCCCGCCCATGCGGAAATGGCGTGGCTGCTCGCCTGCAACGCGCAGTTCGGCGAGATGTCCCGCATGACCCAGTTCAAGGACAAGGCCGCCCGCCACGCGGATAACGTGACCCTCGGGCTGTTCGCCTATCCGGCGCTGATGGCGGCGGATATCCTGCTGTACCAGCCCGACGTGGTGCCCGTCGGCGCCGACCAGAAGCAGCATGTCGAGCTGACCCGCGATGTGGCGGAGCGGTTCAATGGGGCGTTCGGCCATGTGTTCACCGTGCCCGAGCCGTATATTATGAAAACGGGTGCGCGGGTGCGCTCGCTGCAGGATCCGAGCAAGAAAATGTCCAAGTCGGACGACAACCAGAACGCCTTCATCTCCCTCAAGGACGACAAGGATACCATCCTGCGCAAGTTCCGCCGCGCCGTGACCGACAGCGAGGCCCGCGTCGCCTATGAAGAGGGGCGGGACGGCATCGGCAATCTGATGGAGATTTACGCCGCCGTGACGGGCCGGTCGATGGAGGCCATTGAGGCGGAGTTTGCGGGCCGCGGCTACGGCGATTTCAAGACGGCGGTGGGCGAGGCCGTGGCCGAGGAGCTGCGCCCCATTCAGGAGCGGTTCGCCGAGCTGATGAAGGACAAGGCGCAGCTCGAGGCGCTGATGAAAACGGGGGCGGAGCGCGCCCAGCGCATCGCTTCCCGCACCTTGGACAAGGCGAAGAAGAAGATGGGCTTTGTGCTGCTTGGGTGAGAGCGGCGGGGGGAGGGGCGGCCATGGCCTGCGGAAAAGGTTCGGGCGGATGACGCCCGAAAGGGCCGCCGATCGGGTTCGCCCGCCGCGGGGAAGAGGCCGGCGGCTGCAGGCGGCATGCTGTAGGCGGCTGCGGGGTGACGGGCCGCTGCGGGCGCGCCCCGCGAAGGGCTGCGAAAGGCTGGCCCGGCGGCTTTCCCCGGGCGGCCAGTCCGATGGTCCCATCATACGGAAGAGAACGGCCGGCGGGAGCGGCTCCCGCCGGCCGGGTTGTTTTGGCGGGCGGCGTATATTCCGGCCCCTTTTGAAGAAAAATGAAAAAAGGGCTTGATTTTTGCGGGGACATTCAGTATAATAATCTGGCGCCGGGAGGAAGGCAGACTTCCCCCGCGGGACACCACACGGAGAGTTGGCTGAGTGGTCGAAGGCGCACGATTGGAAATCGTGTGTGCGTTAATAGCGCACCTAGGGTTCAAATCCCTAACTCTCCGCCATAAGTCCACCGTAATTTTGATAGAATTACGGTGGACTTTTTCTACTCCCGAAAACCGCTTGAAATAAGGCTTTTCGACCGTTTCAGCACATAAGTGAACCCCGCTGCAGAGCAATTATGCGGCGGGGTTTCGTGCTTTTTGCGCGGATTGAGGCGTTTTGTTCCGCTGTAATCGTTAAACAGCCGAGTAATCGTTGAATTACTGGAGTATTCGTTAAACTACAGAGGTAATCGTTAAACAGCCGAGTTCTGATAATACTCCTTATGAGAAAATCGGCGATGAAGTACGGTCGCTGGCGGATGAAGTACCGTTCGACATCCCCGATTCGTGGGAGTGGGTGCGGCTTGGGGGCATCGTCTATAACCGTGGTCAGATCACGCCCAGTACAGATTTCTGTTATATTGATATTGGTTCTATCGACAACAAAAAACAGACGCAAATTGCAAGTGCAAGTTGGACACCCGCATGAATAAAAATAGTTCGGCGTAAGCCGGACTTGACTGCCACACAGCAAGCACGGCTGGCGCTGTCAAGGATGCCGT
>CABSLQ010000088.1 GCA_902478605.1 uncultured Oscillospiraceae bacterium | reverse complement strand
AAAAGAAGAAGGCGCTTCGCCTGAGCAAAACGCCTCCTTCTTTGACAAGCTGAAGCCGCGGCGTATCATACGATGCGCCGCGGCTGTTCTGCTTTATATTTGGAAAAGATAAACGGGCGGGCAGGCGGGAGGCATACGCCATTCCCGGGCAACCGGACTCAAAACGCCGATGCAAAGGCGTTGTCCGGCCGGCTTCACCTATCCATGGTCAAAGGGCTCCCTTGCTTGCCCCATGAAAGCAGGGGCGGAAGCAAAAAGGGCAGCGATTGTGCCAATGGGTGTGGAAGGAGGCAGCGGGTGCTTGGCGGACGTGCCGCGCCGGCGCAGCCGCCGCGCTTACCATGCTCTGTGTGGTTTGTGAGGCGGGACGCAGCAGAGAAAAGGGAGCCGATCCGATAATTTAAGTAGATCCTAAGGGATATTCATACATTTTTTACTTTTCATTTACGGCTAAACGTGATAAAATTAAAAGAAACGATCCGGGACGGAAGGAGGCGGGCAAATGGACGAGCTGACCGGATTCATCGGGTATTTCAACGCGATCGCGCGGGTGCTGCTGCCTGCTGTAGCCATCTGGCTGCTGATCCTTTGCGGCCGCATGCTGCTTCGCCGCACCGGAGGCCCGCCGCGTCCGCTTGCGGTTTTCGCGCGCGAGGACGGGGAGCGGTATCCCGTCTTGTCCGAGGAGATCACCATCGGCCGCGGCACGGTATGCGATGTCTGTCTGCCGCATGCGCAGATTTCGCGCCGGCATGCGGTCCTCACCCATGCGCGGCAGGGGTGGCGCATACGAGACACCCGTTCCAAAAGCGGCCTGTATATCAACGGGGAACGCGCGGACAATCCGGCCTGGCTGGAGTTCGGCGACGCGGTATCCTTTGCCGATGTGACCTACCATTTTATGCGGCCGGAGCCGCGCGACGCGGTGCCGGAAAAAAAGGCGCGCCGTCTGCGGCGCGAGCCGTCCGCCCTGCTGGCCCTGTTTCTGCTCACGGTATTTCAGCTGATCACGGGCGTATCGCTGGCGCTGCATTATGCGGATAACCTGCCGCCGGCGCTGCCGATCTGCTTTGGCGGGCTGCTGCTCATGGAATGGATATACGCCGGTGTGCGCCGGTTTCAGGGGATCGGGGTGGAGCTGCTCGCCTTTTTCCTGTGCGGAATCGGTCTGTGCGTGGCGGCGAGTGCGGCGCCCTCCTCGCTCTTCAAGCAGTTTGCCGCCATCCTGCTCGGCATGGCGATGTTCTGCGTGCTGGCCTTCATTCTGAAGGATGTGGAACGCACCATGAAGCTCCGCTATCTGATAGGGGCGCTGGCCGTGCTGCTGCTGGTGCTCAACCTGCTCATCGGGGAAACACGCGGCGGCGCGAAGAACTGGATCAATCTCGGCTTCATTACGGTGCAGCCCTCCGAATTTGTCAAGGTGGCCTTTGTGTTTGCCGGCTGTGCCACGCTGGAGCGGATTATGACCGCGCGCAATACTATTCTGTTTGTGCTCTTTTCCGGCGCTTGTATGGTGCCGCTCTTTCTCATGAAGGACTTCGGCACCGCCTCCATTTTCTTTGTGGGCATGCTCATCATGGCTTATATGCGTTCGGGCGACTGGAAGACCGTGGCGCTGTTCGGCGGCCTGGCAGGCGCCGGCGCGGTGACGGTGATCGCGTTTCTGCCTTATGTGGCCTCTCGCTTCGCGGTATACCGGCATGCGTGGGAATACGCGTCGACCGGCGGCTATCAGCAGACGCGCACCATGATGGCCATCGGCAGCGGCGGCCTGTTCGGCGTGGGCGGCGGCCGCGGCAATCTGGATCTGGTGGCCGCGGCGGACACCGATTTGGTGTTTGGCTTCGTCAGCGAGGAATGGGGGCTGATCGTGGCGCTTTGCTGCGCGGTATGCCTGCTCCTTTTTGCGATTTACGCCATACGCAGCACGGCATACAGCCGGTCGGCGTATTATTCCATGGCGGCCTGCGCGGCCGCGGGGATCTTTTTGTTTCAAGCGGCGCTGAACATTTTTGGATCCACCGATCTGCTCCCGCTGACCGGCGTGACCTTCCCGCTGGTGAGCAACGGCGGTTCGAGCATGGCGGCCAATTTTGCCATGCTGGCCTTTTTGAAGGCGGTGCAGCCGCCCACACGGCCGGAACCGGCGGCCGGCGCGCCGGCAGGCCCCGGCTTGGGAGCCAAATCACTGGGTGATCTCGCCGGCGGAAAGGCAGGTGACCCGGCATGAAACAGATGAAACGGCGTGCTTATATCCTGGTTGCCCTGGCCGTGGCCTTTGCGCTGGGGCTTACTGCGCTCGGCGCGGTATACGTTGCGGACGGGCCAACCTGGACATCTTACCCGGCCAACCGCCACATTTACAACAGCAGCGCGGTGCTTTCCGCCGCCGGCGCCATCACCGACCGCAGCGGCAAGGTACTGGCACAGACGGTGGACGGCGAGCGGGTCTACAATGAAAGCGCTGACGTGCGCCGTGCCATGCTGCATATGGTGGGGGATGCCGAAGGGTTCATCAAAACCGGCCTGCAGAGCAGCTATTGGCGGCAGCTCGTCGGATACAACCGGATAAACGGCGTGTTCCAGCCGAGCGGCGAGGGCAACGATATCCGCACCACCCTCGATGCGTCCCTGTCGGTCACGGCGCTCAAGGCGCTCGGCAGCTACAAGGGCACGGTGGGGGTATACAACTATAAAACGGGCGAAGTTCTCTGCATGGTCAGTACCCCGACCTTTGACGTGAACAACAAGCCGGACATCGACGGCGACGATTCGGATAGATATACCGGCGTGTATCTCAACCGGTTTCTGTCCTCCTCCTATACGCCCGGCTCCACCTTCAAGCTGGTGACCGCGGCGGCGGCGCTGGAAACGCAAAGCGATATCCTGGAACGGACCTACACCTGCCAGCGCGGCGTGGAAATCGGCGGGGAATGGATCAGCTGCCTGGGCAACCATGGTTCTATTTCATTCAAGGAGGCGCTTGCCCAGTCGTGCAACGCGTATTTTGCGCAGCTGGCGGTTTCCCTCGGGGCCCAGACGCTGGAGCGATACGCCGAGAAGCTCGGCTTCAACCGCAGCTTTTCGCTCGACGGGATCGAGGCAAAGAAAAGCACCCTGGACTTCACCGATATCCGCCAGGTGGATCTCGGCTGGGCCGGCATGGGGCAATACACCAATCTTGCCAATCCGCTGCAGTATCTAACCATGCTGGGGGCCATTGCGAACGGCGGCGTACCCGTGACGCCGTATTTTATCGAGAGCATCACGTCGCCCGCCGGTCTGCCGCTGCACTTCCGTCTGTTCAAAACCGGATCGCGCATGATGAGCCGGGAGACGGCGGATACACTGGCAGATATGATGCGGTATACCGTGACCGAAAGGTATGGGGAAAGCAGCTTTTCCGGACTCAAGGTGTGTGCCAAATCGGGCACCGCCGAGGTGGGGACGGGCATCGAGCCGCATTCCTGGTTTGTGGGTTTTGTGCAGGATGACACGATGCCGCTGGCTTTTGTTGTGGTGGCGGAGAACGCCGGTGCGGGCGGCGGCGTATCCAGACGGATTGCCAACACCGTGCTGCAGCAGGCGAAAAAGCTGTTTTAAATACGAATAGAGAGGCGCGGTCTCTGCCAGCGGCAGGGGGCGTGCCTCTTGCCATTTTCCGGCCACTTAACCGGCCCGCCGGAAACCACGGTAACGATACCGTTGCATTTCACGCAGAAAAAACGACATCTCACGAAAGAGATGCGTTGTTTCTGCGTTTTTCTTTTATACTGAGCAGGAAGTCCGCACAAAAGGAAACCCCCGTTGCACGGGCGGGTGCCGCGCGGGTGTGCGTATGGTGATGGACAGTATCGCCAAGCGGCGGAAGGGCAGAGGTGAGAGATGGCAGAGGAGCGTTGGCCGCAGACGCCAAGCGAGCGCGAACGGGAATCCGACAGACTGTTTCTGGAATTTGCCGTAAAAAAATGCGCACTCACCTTATCTAAGGTCGAAATCCTGTCCCTTACCGAACGGATATTGACCGAGACCTCGGAGCAGGCGGTGGAGGCCATTCTGGCGGAATACCGCAGGGAACCGGAAGAACCGGCGGCCGCCGCTCCTGCTTCCATTGCGGCGGAATCCGCCTCTCCTGCAGGCGAAACGGCGCCGCCTATACCGGCCGCAGCGGGGCCGCCGGCCCTGACGGCGGAAACGGTTCCCCCTGCCGTCCCTCCGCCGCCCGGCCGGGAGATGGAAACACCCGCCGCGGCCTCGCCGGAGGAAACCGAGGAGGGGGCCGGCTCCCCGCCGGAGAGGAAGGCGGATCTCTCCCGGGAAAAACAGCGGAAAAAGAAAAAATCCCTTTTCGGCGATCTGCTGTTTTACGGGGTGCTGGTTGCGCTGATTGTCGGGGTCGTGATCCTGACAGGCGGCGGGGAACAGGGGCCGCGTTCCTTTGCCGGCTTCACCATGCAGACCGTGCTGACCAGCTCGATGGAAAGCGTGATCCCGAAGGACTCGCTGGTCATTTCCCGGTATACCGATCCCAATACGCTGGAAATCGGCGACGACATCACCTTTATGACCAATGAAACCACCACCATCACCCACCGGATCATCGGCATCGTGGAAGATTACGCCGATACGGGGCGGCGGGCGTTCCAGACCCAGGGCGTGATGAATGCGGCCCCGGACAGCCAGCTTGTCCCCGCCGTCAATGTGGTCGGCAAGGTGGTGTTCCACAGCTACGCCGCCGGAAAAGCGGTGGATTTCCTGGAAAACTACTGGCCGCTGCTGCTTTTCTTTCTTGTGATTCTGGCCGTGCTGACCCGTGTGCTCAAATACATTTACCGCCAGGAGGGCCGCGGGGACGATAGCGCCCTTGATCCAGATCAAAAGAAGAAACGAAGGGAAAAAAGCCGGCTTTCCGCGAAACCCACCATTCAAATGCAAGGAGGACAACCATGACAGCAAAACAGAAAAAAACGCTGACCGCCGTCGGGGCGGTGGCTATGGCGGTCGTCGTTGGGCTGGGCGGCACCTTCGCGTGGCAGTCCATCAGCCAGCAGGCGCTCAACGAGGCGGCCGCCACGCTGAACCCCGGCGGCCGGCTGCACGACGACTTCGACGGCCGCAACAAGGACGTCTACGTCGAGAACTTCACCGGTGTGGATGACGGCACGCCGATCTTCGCCCGGGTCCGACTCGACGAGTACATGGAGCTGGGCGTGGACGCCGGCAAAAACCAGACTTCGCCCGACCGCAACGTCGCCCCGGTGGCGCCCGGCACGAACATAAACGACAAGGATACCTGGATCACCCGCACCCCCGACAAGGCGGACAGCCCCTTTGCCCAGTACTGGGAGTGGACCACCGGCGGCCAGACCACCTATATGCCCACCTTCAACAAGAATAAGGACTCGCTGCAGGCGGACATCAACGGCACCTACGGCGGCAAAACGGAGACGGATATTCCCTATGACGATTATGTGGATTACTCCGATCCCCAGTACGCGGAAGGCAACACTGGCATGCCTGGCAACGAAATCTACGACGCGGACAACAACGACGTGGACGAAGGGGACAGCGCGAAAGAGGGCGAGAATATCACGACCGTGCCGGAAACCCACTATGCCGCGCAGACCATCGACGGCACGGTCATCACCATGGACGAATGGCTGACCCGCTGGGAAGCGTATCAAACGGCCGTAGAGGGCGGCACGCCCGCCGAGCAGGCCGCCGCCGACACCCAGGTCACGGGCAGCTTCTGGGTATGGGATGACGACGGCTGGGCCTACTGGGCCAACGCCATCGAACCCTCCACCGCCACGGGGCTGCTGCTGGACGGCATCGAGCTTATAAACCCGCCCAGCGACAGCTACTACTACGGCATCAACGTGGTGGGCCAGTTTGTCACGGCGGACGACATCGGCTTTTTAAACGGCACCGGCTTCTATGACCGGACGGCCGGGCGGCTGCCCTCCTCCGAGGCGGAGGATCTGCTGGAGCTCATCACCGGCGCCGTCATCGAGATACCGCCCACCGAAGGCCAGGTAGACGCCTCCACCTCGGAGGAGATCCGCGACGCGGTGGTGAACGGCAGCCAGTATGAGGTCGTCACCATCGACGACACCGAATGGTATGTCCTGGCCATCGACTATGACACCGACCGGGCGCTGATCCTCTCCCGCTATGTGCTGGAGACGCGTGCATTCGACGCGGACGGGAGCGTCTATTGGAAGGACAGCGACCTGCGGGAATACCTCAACGGCGACTGGCTGCGCGGGCAGGAAACCTTGTATAACGCCGCGGTGGAAACCACCCTGTATAACATTGAGCGAAACACCGAGGATACTGACGAGGGCGATATGCTGACCTCCACGCAGGATAAGGTGTTCCTGCTGTCCTATACGGATCTGCCCGGCGCAAACGCAAGCTATGACCCGCGGCTTTCCACCTATTACGAATATATGCCTTTGAAAGGGAATCAGGGCGACGTGCTGCCGGAACAGCTTGAGAAGGCCACCACCGTGGAAGGCACACCGACAGAATGGTGGACGCGAACCTATGAGTATACAAACGGGCAGGTCGTACCCTACATCGTCCGAAGTGTGTCTGACGAAGGCTCCGGCACCGGCAGCCGCCCGAACGATGACACCGTAGGCGTGCGCCCGGCCTTGTGGATCCAGCTGGACACCGACAAGGATCTCACCCCGTCCGATACGCTGGACTATGAGACCTCCGCCGCCATCCGCGCCGCCGAGATTTCGGATATGGGCTTGACTGCCGAGCAATACAATACGGTGCTCATCGACGGAATTGAGTGGTATGTGCTGGAAGTGCAGGACAATAAAGCCCTGCTGCTCTCCCGGTATCTCCATCCGCAGCAGATGCAAATTAACGAGATAAACAAACTCGTAGATGAGGAGCAGATCACCCGGTTCGGCTTTGCTGAAAATAACGCCAAATCTACCTACGATACCATTTGGGCGACCAGCATTATCCATGATTATCTCAACGGCGAGTGGCTGTCCATGCACCCGACGCTGAACGCCGCCGCCGCCGCCGAAACGACGATCCAAACCCGGTTCTATCTCGGCGGAAACATAAATGAGTATTGGTGCGACTCTGCCGACAAGGTCTTTCTGCTCTCCACAGCGGATATGTTCGGCACCACCTTTGATGAAACAGAGTACATACCTAATACTGAATTGTCTCTGGGAACCCCGGTGACAGCGGATGATCCGAGGGAATACACCCTGGGAACGGTGGGCGTCATCGTGCCGGAGGCGCTGCGCACGGCCGACATATTCCTTCAAGACAATCCCGGCGACCCCACCGGCGCCCGCGATTATGTAATGCGCACCAGCTGGCACCATGCTAACCAAAGTGGTGATATCTCCTCAGGTTCTGAACTCCCCGTAGTCGATATGGGCGGCGTGTTGGAGGCTGCGAACCGTCAATGGAATTTATTCTTCCGCCCGGCCATGTGGGTGAATATCAACAGCAGCACCTCCACCATCACCGTGACCCCGCCGGAGGAGCCGATAGAGTATAACGACAGTGCGGATCTGACGGTAGCGGTCACGACGAGCACCGGCGATGTTACCAATCCCGCTATCACCTGGACGATCCGGGGCGCTACCTCTGCCGATACCCACTTTGAGGGCAACACCCTGCATATCGGGGCCGACGAGGTGAGCCAGCGCCTGCAGGTTGTCGCCGCCTATAACGACGGCGGCCAGATCATCACCGATACCGTCTATGTATTGGTGAACCCCGCGCCGGCCCGGCTGGACGCAGAGGCTTCCGCCGCCATCCGCAACGCGGATATTTCCAAGATCGGACTGGATAAGGAAGCAATAGAATACAGCACAGTTGAAATCGACGGCGTGGTGTTCTACGTGCTGGCGGTGGATGAGGACAACGATTTGGCCCTGATTTTTGCAAAATATGTTCTGGATCATACGGCCCGTATGACCAACAGCAGTAATGCACAATGGAACTGGAGCGATAGTTCTTGTGCCCGAGCTCATCTGAACAACACCTGGCTCAATGATCAACCCACCCTGCTCCAGGTGGCGCAGGAGACGGGGATTCGCTACTACACCAACCGGTACGGGTACGATCGTCCTATAACACTCGAGAGCGGATCCTTCACAGTATTCCTTCCGTCCTATGCGGATGTGACCGGCGAGTCTGCTGATCCCAACGCCAGTGAAGGCGAAAATGAATTTACATGGGGTAACGAAAAGATTATTCCGGATAGTCTGCGTCCTACCACAAAAGCCGATGGAACAACGAGTGGTATATCTGATTGGTGGTTGCGGTCAGCCAGTGCGAGCGAGAACAGTTCCCAAAACTATGCCGGAATGTATTGCGTCAGCAATATGAGTTACAATGCCGGTGTCGTTGATTTTGATGATCCAGGCAACTCCGCCGGCCTGCGACCCATGATGTGGGTGCGGATCTCGGCAGAGTAAGAGGCACCGGCGGGCCGCGCAGGCGGCCCGCACAGCAAAACTGTTTATCCGGGGCGAACGCCCTGCGGACGCCCCCTATAATATCAAAAATAATTTTTAGGAGGAAATAAGCATGACAAGCAAGAAAAAAATCGCCGCGTCGGCCGTCGCGGTCGGCACGGCCGCGGTCCTCGCCCTGGGCGGCACCTTCGCGTGGCAGTCCATCAGCCAGGAGGCGCTCAACGAAGCGATGGATACCATCAACCCCGGCGGCCGTCTGCACGACGACTTCAACGGCCAAAACAAAGACGTCTACGTGGAGAACTTCACCGAGGACGGCACCGCCATCTTTGCCCGCGTCCGCCTGGACGAGTACATGGAGATCGCCGTTGGAGACGGAGCGGCCACTCCCCTCGTAGAAAACACGGTTCGCAATAATGTAGAAACCTGGATCACCCGCAAGCCGGGAACGGTGGACATGACCGAGGACACGACCTTCGGCGCCTACTGGGATTGGAACATGGGCGGCCAGACCACCTATATGCCCACCTTCAACATGAACAAGGATTCCTTAGATGCGGATATCAACGGCACCTATGCCGGCGGCGATACCGGCACGCCCTAGGACGCAACAAAAAGCAGATACAAGAATATATCCGAAACCAGTTGCAAGAGGA
>CABSLQ010000087.1 GCA_902478605.1 uncultured Oscillospiraceae bacterium | reverse complement strand
GGAAATCAAGATTAAGGTATCCGCGCTCGAGAGCGTCACCCGGGACAACACCTCGGAGATACAGGATATCCGCTTAGCCAAATAAGCGCGGGCCGCTGCCTTGCGGGGCAACGTTTTCGACCGCGCCCAGTGGGCGATGAAGGGAGAAAACGTGGGCGCCGCGGTCAAAACGGCGCGCCGACAGGCGCATCGGCCGTTTTGGGTACCGCAAGAGGAGGCTTACCAGCGAGCGGCTTTTATATATGCGGCGGCAACCATAGATTGGCGAGACCATAAAAAGAGAGCGGGCAGTCTATCCCACACAGGGGACGGCTGCCCGCTCGTTTGTTATGCGTCCTGTTCCCTTCGCTGTCGGCTCGATAACCGTTGCTGGTTTCGCCGGACTTGCCGATTCAAGAAGGCTTTTGCAAAGCGTTTAAAGCGGCGGCATGCCGGTTCGTGCAGACCGTACACGCACGCCGAGCCGCGGCCGCTGTGTTTGCGGTAAAGGCCTTTTTGCACGTGGCTTCCCTCCTTTGTGGATCCCCCCCTATTCGAGAGCGGGAGGGCGCTTCGGGAGACCGGTGGGTGAAGGTCAATTTTACCCTGCAGGTCTATAGGGGGCGTTTTTTGGAAAGAGTTGGCCGAAATTGGGCGGAAAAACGGGGATAGGGAGGAGAGGCCCGGTGCGCCGATGTACGCATTTAGAACCCGTTTTAAGGGGGTATCCATCAAAGTATATTCACCCCCGGTTTTGTGCGGTTATAAACCCGCATGAATACTCACTTTTTTGCGGTCTATTTGTCAAGGTTCTCGTGGTACTTTTTGCGGGCGCTGGCGGCCTGCTGTTTCCGGTGTACTTTTACCCGGCACCCGTCGCAATATTTCGCCCTGTTGGCAACAGCGCGGAAGGGCTTGCCGCAGGAGGCACAGGTCTTGATTCCGCCCTGTCCCATGACGGCGGCATACAGCTCTTTGTCGCCGGGGAGAACCGCATCGCGGAAATAGCGGCATTTGAGGGAATGGCTTTGCAGCTGTGGGCAAGGACAGTCCAGCACCAGGCAGTCGCCCGCTCCGGCGCGGTCGAAGTTGGCACACTCCCGGCGGATCCTGGCGTTTATGGCGTTGCGCTGCTGCATGGGCATGGGCTTTTCCTCCTTCGCTGTGATGGTGCAGGTAACCGTCCGCGCGTCCGGCAGTGGGAAATACCGGATAGTGATGCATAGCTTTCTGGCTTTCACGTCCCTTCACTCCCTTGCTCTGACACCGTCCATAGCTTCACGCGCACTTCCGGTTGTTCGCCGTAGCGTTTCATGACGGACAGGTCGGTAAAAGTTCGGGCCTCGCCCGAACTCCCGGAAAAACCGCTGGCCGGTCGACGACCGGCCTTTCCCGCTGGCGCGGGAAACCGCGCTTTTTCTCGGCGAACCTCCCATCGCCGGCCAGAGCGGCCACGCGCTTGCGCTTCGAGTACGAGGCCGGAACCGGGTACACGGCGACGATTTCCCCGTTCCCGGATTCCTGGGAACGGTTTGAGAGCGGGCCGCTCATCCGCAGACAGACGCCGCCTCCCGCATTGGCGGAGAAACTCTGTTTTGACCAGGTTCTCGTACAAGACGGTATTGTCCGGCGTGTAGGTGTGGCCGTTCCGACAAGTACGCGCACGCGCCTCTCCTCTTGCGGTGCCCGGCTCTGTCTGCGGCGGAAACCCGCCTTGCCAATCGCCGACTCGCGGCAAGAGTTCGCGGCCTTTGCCGCGAACTCCTGGAAAAACCGCTGGCGCGGTTTTTCTAGGCCAAATTCGGCTTACCCATTCCCGCCACCGGCGGCAGTCGGATTTGTTGCCTTGGGGTGCGCCGGGTATGGTAAAGGCGATCATGGGCTGCCTCCTCCTTTCATTCTGGCTTCCAGCTCCTCCCGCGTGATATGCAGCAGGGCACACAGGTCGTCCATGTCCCGCTCCCGCTGCTCGCGAATCCGCTTCATAAGCTCGTCGGTTTTCTCGACGGCCCGCTCCACCGAAGAGACCCCCGTGCTGTTCCACGCGCCCCAGCCGGTCCCCCTCCAGGCGTATCCCGTGCGGATTTCCTCCGCAAAGGGCTTCAGCAATCGCAGGCACGGCCCGCGCCGCAGGTCGCGCAAAGCCGCCTGTTCGGCCTGCCGGATTCTCTCGCGGCCCACGTGCATGGCGGCGGCAATGGCGTCCAGCGTTTCATTGCCCCAGAAGCGCCGCCGGATGGTGTCCCGCCGCTTTTCGTCCAGCATGTCGAGGGCCGTGTCCAGTGCGCCGCGCAGCTCTCGCTGGTATTCCTCCTCGACAACCTCCTCCATGTGCGCGGCTGCGCCCGGGTTGGGCAGGAAATCGCCGAGAACCGCGTCGCCCTCCTCGCCCACCGGTTTGTCCAGGCTGGTGCAGAGGTTCAGCGGATCGCGTCGGCTTGTGCGGTTCCCGCATGCCTCCTGGAACCGGTTCAGGAGCGGGTATTTCAAATAGGCAAGCAGCGTATACCCCCGCGCCGGGTCGAACGCCTGCACCGCGTCCCGCAAGGCCAGAAATCCGCACTGTACAAGGTCGTCCTGTTCCACGCCGGCGTGAACGCAGGTTCCGGCGTGGGCGGCCTAACCGGAGGTACCGCGCTGAAAATGCGTGGTATCCCTTTCCAAAATGTCAGCACATCAACCACAATCCCGGTAAACGGCAAAGCGGGCGATGTATATGCATTCGGCGGATGGTCGAAAGCCAGTTCCATAGCGACCGAAAATAACACCAAGTCGAACGGAACAATCTCGCATATTCCCGTTTATCAATATTACTTATTCTTCCTGGACAGCAATAAAAATCGCTTGGCCAGCGAGACGGCAAAATTTAATCCGGCTGTAAACGACTGGCAGTTTGTCAGCGGCCGTGCGAAAACCAAAAGCGATTATGCCTATATTCAGCTTTACATCAGTTACGATAACAATGCAGGCGACGTCTATATGACCGCACCATACGTGTACAAGGAGGAATTCGGCCAGTCATACGATTACGACAAGGATGGGAATTTGAAAAGCGCGGAGGATCTCGCCAATTCCCGTTCCACCTTTGCGTATAATAATAAGCAGCTGGCCAAACTGGCGAATCCAACCGGCAGTCAGTTCCTGTATACGTCAGACACAGAAACGCGTAATCTGCTGTACGCCCAGACAACCGACGGCCAACGGTACGAATTCAGCTATGACAGCTATGGCAATGCCATCTCGGCCAATGTTGGATCCGATACGTTTGCCACCAGCCTAACGGCAGGAAAAGCCTACTATATCCGGAACGCCTGCTCGGGCAACGCCATGGACAACTCTACCCACGCGAAGGGGGGCTTGGTCAGGAACTGGGAATGGACACCGGGCAACTCCAGCCAAATGTGGAAGCTGATCGCCACCAGTGAAAGCGATGTGTACGAATTATGCCCCACGGTTAATACGGGGGTGCGGTTGGATATAAAAGATGCCTCTACGGCGAACAAAGCGATTGTACAGCTGCATACTGCCAACGGGAACAATGCGCAGAAGTTTAAAATCGTTTATAATAACGATCTGACCTTCACGATCCAAACCAAAATCACCAACTACGCCAAATGCATCGACGGGCAGCCGGAAGGCTCGGCCAATACGGAGAACGGCAGCCCCGTCCAGCAGTATGCAAACAACGGTGGTGATGGTCAGAAATGGTGTTTTATCGAATTGAATACCGACATCACACAAAAGCCGTACATGACCTCTACAGCCAGCTACTCCCATAGTGGCAACCATCTTAGTACCATAACCGACACGCGCGGCAAGACCACAACCTACAATTACGACAGTGCGGAGCGCCTGCGGGGGGGTTACCGATCCGCTGGGCAACACGACCGCGTATGCGTACGACAGCCTGGATCGGGTAACCCGGGTCAAATCCGAGAATGTGGGGGTGGACTATAGCTATGCGCAGGATCGGCTTACCGGCATCCAGCACAACAACAAACAGGTGCAGTACAGCTTTGGCTATGACGCCCTGGGCCGGCAGACGACCGTACGCGTGGGCAACGGTACCACGTGGAACACCCTGGCCGCCAATGCATACGATAACCGCAGCCGCCTGACCTCGCAGACCTATGGGAACGGGCAGAAGGTGAACTACCGGTACGACAGCCTGGACAGGCCGGTGATAAAGTACTATAATAATGACGATTACAATTCCACGGGTTTCCACAAGGTATACAATGCCAGCGGGAATTTGGGCTTGGTCAAGGACGTGGTCAACAATCTGCGTACCCGGTACACCTACGACCTGGCGAACCGGCTGGTGGGTATACGGCAGCTGACGGGGTATGGGCAGGACGACGGCGCCCAGCGTCTGAAAACAGCGTACACATACAATAACCGCGGCCAGCTGGAGGGTTATACCTTTGAGGCGGGCGGACTGGGTGAGCAGACCGTGTACTATATGTACGGGACGGAGAACTATAGCCCGGACCGCGTATACCGTGTCAAGTGGAATGGGGCCGAGCGATATCGGACGACCTACGACGAGCTGGGAAGAATTTTTCAATACTACACGCCGACAGGGAGCCACGGAAATCTCATTTCGCGGTATACGTATGCGGCGGGGAACGGGAGCCGGCAGACAACGCTGCCGGAAAGCCTGACCCACACGTCGGAGTGGACGGGGTGGACGCAGCAGCTGTCGTACACCTACGACGACAACGGGAACATCACCAGCATCAGGAAGAACGGTGAGCAGCAGGAACGCTATGCATACACCAGCCTGAACCAGCTGGCGCGGCATGACAGCGCGACACAGAACAAGAGCTTCACCTATGCCTATGACCAGGGCGGAAACATCAAGTGGGTCAAGGAGTACGCGTATACCACGGGGACGCTGGGGACGGTGCAGAGGACGATATCCTACGGCTATACCGATGGCACGTGGAAGGACCTGCTGACGAGCTACGACGGGCAGGCCATCACCTATGACGGGATCGGGAACCCACTCAGCTACCGGGACGGCATGGCGTTCACGTGGGAGCACGGGAGACAGCTGGCGGGTCTGAGCAAAAGCGGGACGGCGGCCAGCTATGCTTACGATGCGGACGGATACCGGCTGAGCAAGACGGTAAACGGGAATAAGACGGAATACTATTGGGCAGGCGGACAGCTGCTGGGAGAGGAGAGCAGCGGGAAGAAACTGGTGTACATGACGGAAAGCGGCGGCAAGATGTTCGGGTTCATGTACAACGGGACGGCGTACTATTACATCCGGAATGTGCAGGGAGATGTGATCGGGCTCTGGGACGGGACCGGGAACGTGGTGGCGGCGTACGGGTACGACGCGTGGGGGAAAGCGGTAAGCATCACGGACGGAGCCGGGAACGATGTGTCGGGGAACGCGGGACACATCGCCAACATCAACCCCATCCGCTACCGTGGGTACTACTACGACAGGGAGTCGGGCCTCTACTACCTCCAGAGCCGCTACTATGATCCGGTGACGGGCAGGTTTGTTAATGCGGATGCCATACTCGGGGCGAACGGAGACATGCTTTCCTATAATCTGTTCGCATATTGCGGAGACAATCCGATCATGAGAGCCGATCCAACGGGCTCCATAGCGGTTGCAGATGATGTCGTGATCGGCATTATCGTTGTATGCGTATCTTTGCTCCCCTACAATAATAATAAAAAATATTTTTTTCCACAAGGAGGAAAAGAGCGCTGGGAAAATGCCGCTAAAACGGTAGTGAAAATTGGATGGCCAAAAGTTGATAATATTATAATCCCTCTTTTTGTTTGGCTTATCGATCCCAACTGGCCAGGAAGCAATATAATATACAACTTTTTATTAGCGCTTCCTAAAAATATTTTAAAGTCCAAAATGATAGAAATACTGAATAATTCCAATCGTTATGATAATTTGCTCTATGGCGATTTGCTTCTGCAAATTCATGATCTGAGTGAAGACGCCAAAATAATTTTATAACCATAAGCAAAAGGACTTGTTGCAATTGCGTCAAGTCCTTTTGCTTATGGTTGACTAAAACCGTAAAAAATAGTAAACTAGCAGAGTTGCATCTATTGCAGATGAATTAAGTGGTATAGCAGGCAAATATGGCAATTTCGAGTGCACTAAAGCTAAAAAATTTAAAGAGCAAAAATATCTAGAGACCTCTTATGATGTTAAAACCGACGAAACCACATACCATATTGCAATAAAGGAGTTTATTAAAGATGATTTTGATCCCAATAATATTGGTTTATACTCGCTCTATATAATAGATTCTAAGATTTGGGAATACAGTTATGCCTACTAGGGAGGCGGCAAATGGATACCGGGGATTAATATTGAGCAAGAAGGAGATACTTAACTAAGATATTTTCGTTCAGATGTAAGGAATCCTGTGCATTTTTCAGCGGGCGAATCCGCCCGTTTCCTTTATGAAAGCGCGGTTAAAGGAACGGCGCGTTTCATATTCGCCGCTTCGCCGTATTTCGAGGATATCTTTTTCGATCGCTTATTGCTTTTATTATGCGGAATTCCATGCTACAATATAAGCAGGGCGAAGCCGGGCAAAACAGAAAAGGCCATCGAAAGGGGTAACTCGCATGCTGACTTTGCGCGATGTCGTCAACCGCAGGGAGCCGGATTTTGACAACCTGCTGGCCGTGCTGCAGAAAAAGCAGCCGAAAAGGCCGACCCTGTTCGAGTTTTTTCTCAATGATCGCATGTATGAGGAGGTCGCCGGAAAGCCGCTGCCCGCCGATCCGGAGGAAGGACTCAAATGGATCATCGAAACGTATTATCGGCTGGGCTATGATTATGTCACGCTACAGGCCAGTTCCTACTATTTTGAAACCAAACCGCATGCCAGCCTGGCCAGCCGCTCCATGAACGAGGGCTGCGTCATCACGGATTGGGAAAGCTATCAGGCCTACCGCTGGAAGAGCCCTGCCGGCGCCTATGACGGGCGGCTGGAACGGTTAGAGCCTCTTTTGCCGTCTGGAATGAAGTTTATCGTCTTCGGGCCGGGCGGCGTACTGGAAAACGTCGTCGAATTGGTGGGGTATGACAATCTTTGCCTGCTTCTCTATGACGATTCGCCGCTCGTCGAGACCATCTTTGAACAGGTCGGAAGCCGGTTGCTGGAATACTATGAAACCATTATCGGCAAGGACTGCGTAGGCGCGATCATATCCAATGACGACTGGGGATTTAATACGCAGACCATGCTTTCTCCGCCGGATCTGCGCCGGTATGTGTTTCCTTGGCACCGGCGCATTGTGCAGGCCGCGCATGCACACGGCAAGCCGGTGATTCTCCACTCCTGCGGGAATCTCCAGGCGGTATATGAGGACATCATCCAGGCTATGCACTATGATGGCAAGCATTCCTACGAGGATGGTATCCAACCGGTGGAGGAAGCATACGATCTCCTCCAAGGCCGGATCGCTGTCATCGGCGGCATCGATCTCGACTTTATCTGCCGTCAGAATCCGGAAGCCGTTGCCGCCCGCAGCCACGCCATGCTGGAGAAAACCGGTGGTGTGGGCTATGCCTTGGGAACGGGGAACAGCATTCCGGCCTATGTCCCGCGGGAAAACTACTATGCCATGATTTCGGCAGCCTTGCTGTAACAAGGACGGCGCCATCTTTCCGTGCCACCGGCATGCCGAATGGATAGCCGGTGTGTATACCAGCCCGGGCATACTTAGCGGCAGGGGGCGATGGCGTCTTTTTGTATAATTCAGGCCCGGAAAGTTCGGTTAAAATACCAAGCTGGTTTTCTGCCCCGCCTTGCCGTATAATGAAAAAACGGCAAAAAGGGGTGTCCATATGATCATCAAAGAGTACGTGCGCCATTTTGAAAAACTGGGTTTTGGTCTGTTTGTGCATTTCGGGTTGTATTCGGTACTGGGCAAGGGCGAATGGGCAAAGCAGATACTGAACGTGAGCGAAGAGGAATATGAACAGGCTTTGCCGGCGAAATTCAATCCGCGGCCGGATTGGGCCGATCAGCTGGTCAAAAACGCCAAAAGCGCGGGCTGCCGCTATATCACGCTGACGACCCGGCATCACGACGGCTTTTCGCTGTATGATACCTGCAGGCTGAACACCTATGATGCGCCGCACTGCTGCGGCCGGGATCTGGTGCGCGAATTTGTGGACGCCTGCCGGGCAAACGGTGTGATCCCGTTCTTTTATCATACCTTGCTGGATTGGCACGAGCCCGCGTATAAAACGGATTTCCCGGCCTATCTGGCTTACTTGCGCAGGAGCGTAGAGCTGCTGTGTACCCGGTATGGCCGGATCGGCGGCCTGTGGTTTGACGGCATGTGGGATAAGCCGGACAGCGACTGGGAGGAGGACGCTTTATACGGTCTTATCCGCTCGCATCAGCCGGAAGCGATGATCATTAACAACACCGGGCTGTCGGAGCGTGGCAAAATCGGCCATATCGAACTGGACAGCGTTACGTTTGAACGCGGAAAGCCCACACCGCTGAATATGGAGGGGGCTCCCAGGTACGTGGCCAGCGAGATGTGCCAGGTATTTGCCGATCATTGGGGCTATGCCAGAGAGGATCTGGATTACAAAGCGCCTGCCGATATGATCCGCGATTTGGCCGTGTGCCGCCGGTATGGTTCCAATCTGCTGCTCAATGTCGGGCCGATGGGGGACGGCAGTCTGCGGTCGATAGACGCCGCCGTGTTGGAGCTGATAGGGCAGTGGACTGCCATACAGCAGGAAGCCATTTATACGCCCCGGCCGGCCGGCATAGACGTAGAAAACCGTGAGGACGATTTCCTGCTGCGGGATGGGAACCGGTACTATCTGTTTTGCGATCATCTGCCGATGGCGGGGGATGCCAACGTCGCCCTGTCGGCCGGTGCAGATTATCAGATTGCGTTTCCGCTTCGGGAGAAGGTGCGGGAGGTTACCTGGCTGGATAATGGCGAACCGGTTATGTACACACAGGAGGATGGCCGGGTGGTCGTCACCGCGGTCCCCTATACCTATGGCCGCAATTTGGTGGTGCGTGTCGCCAGAATCGTGACCGACGACAGCGGCGGCATGTGAAGGTTTCCGCCGGCAGAGAGCAACAACACAAGCGGCATAGATAGAACAGCCGCGGCGCATCATACGATGCGCCGCGGCTGTTCAGATTGTCAAAAAAGCATCGGAAGGAAGAGGAGGTGTGGAGGGGGAACCATCAGGGTTCCCCACTCCGCGTCGAGCGAAGCGGATCAAAGCCGCCTTCAGGCGGCC
>CABSLQ010000086.1 GCA_902478605.1 uncultured Oscillospiraceae bacterium | reverse complement strand
CCACCGAGATAAAGAAGAAAATACGGCGGCATAAGGAGTTTTAATAAGCTGTTGGGATTTTCGTCAAATTGACAGGATTTTTCAATTTCCCGTGAAATCACTACGTTCCTTGAAAAGGGAGTTTTCTTTTATTCCCTTGCTGAATTTCACTTTTTGCGGTATACTTAAAAGATACGCTATATGGGGGGAGGAAAGTCCATGGCCTTATTTTCCCTGAAAAAAATAGGCGAGCTGGCCGCCGGCCGCCAGACCTATCTGCGGGGTGTCTCCTGCTACAACAGCGGAAAGGTGAGCCAGGTGCGCCGCACCGCCAGCCCGTTTTATGCCGAATATCTGACCGCCAGCGTGGAGGAACCCGCCGGCGGCGAAATCTGCCATGTGGAGGTGGGCTTTGCCGGCGACGGCACGGTGGACTATATGCAGTGCGACTGCCCCCAGTTTGACGAAAGCGAAGGCGCCTGCAAGCATATCACGGCCGCCCTCGTGCACAAATACTATACCGATATGCTCGGCGGCCTGACCACGGCGTCCTCGCTGCCCGGCGGCGGGGCACGCTCGGACGACGCGGCGAAGCGCCTGATGCAGACCTACCTCGCCCGCGAGGCGGCCGAGCTCGCCGCACGCACCACCGGCGCGGAGGATAAGGTGACCCTCTTGCCCACGCTCGAGCTGCACTATCGCCAGCCGCGCCTCTCCTTCACCCTGGGGACCCGGCGGCAGTATGTGCTCAAGGACATCGGGCGCTTCTGCGCCGATATGGCCGCAGGCGCCACCGCCGAATATGGCAAGCAGCTGCGCTTTGTACACCACAGCGCCAGTTTTGCGGAGGAATCGCGCCCCTTGCTGCGTTTTGTGCAGCGGGAGTATGCTGATATACTGGCGCAACAGAAAGCGGCCGGCTCCTATGCCTCCGTTAAGATCGGCAGGGAGCTCCCGCTCACACCGGGCGGCTTTGACCGCTTTTTTTCGCTGTACTGCGGGCAGACCGTGTCGCTGCGCGAAAATACCCACACCCGTCTGATTCGCCTCATGGACGAGGACCCGGCGCTTACCGTCACGGTTGCTGCCCCGGAAGGGCGGACCGGTCTGACCTTTTTCACCGACGATGCCATGGGCATCGAAGGGATTGTCCATCTGTACGTGCTGCACCAGGATCGGCTGTACCGCTGCACCGCGGCGTATACCAGCCATATGGCCGCCTGGTTTGCCACGGCCCAGACGGCGCAGAACGGCCTGTTTCTCGCCGAAGAGGATCTGCCCGCCTTCTGTTCTTCGGTGCTGCCGGTTATCCGCCCCTACGTCCGCCTGGAAGGGGAAACCGACCGACTGGAGGCCTATCGCCCGCATGAGCTGGAAACCGCGGTGTATCTGGACGCGCCGGGCGCCGACACGATCACCGCCCGGGTGGAATGCCGCTATGACGACGTCCGGTTCGACCCCTACGCCGCCCAAGCGCCCGCCGCCTTTCGCGATCAGCTGGGCGAGCTCAAAACCCGGCTCGTGCTGCAGAAATACTTCACCGCCTATGTGCCCGACGAAGGCCACCTGATCTTTCACGGGGAGGAGGACGCGCTTTTCCGGTTTGTGGACACCGGCTTGAGCGAAATTGAACAGGTGGCCGAGGTGTACGCCACCGATCGCTTCAAGCACATGGGCATCATCCCCCCTCCCCGCATTTCCATCGGCGTGCGGCTGGAAAGTGACCTGCTGCTCGATTTGGACATACAGGATTGGGATTTGCATGAGCTGAGCCGCGTTCTGGACAGCTACCGGCTTAAGAAAAAATACCATAGGTTGAAAACAGGAGAATTTATACAGCTTGAAGATGGTGCACTGGCCGATTTGGCCGAACTGGCAGACGGCCTGGAGCTGACCGAGCAGGAGCTGCGCACGGGACGTATCCGGCTGCCCCGCTACCGCGCCATGTACCTCGACAAGATGCTGCGCGAACAGGAGGCCATCCCCTTCGAACGGGATGCCGCCTTCCGCCGGCTGGTCAAAAACCTGAAATCGGCGGCGGACAGCGAATTTGCCCTGCCCGCTTCCCTGGCCCCGGTGCTGCGCAACTATCAGAAGACCGGCTTCCGGTGGCTTAAAACGATGGAGGCGGCGGGCTTCGGCGGCATTCTGGCGGATGACATGGGCCTGGGCAAAACGCTGCAGGTCATCGCGCTGCTGCTCGCCGCGCGGGAAGAGGGGAACGACCTGCCCTCTCTCGTGGTGTGCCCGGCCTCCCTGATCCTCAATTGGGAAAGCGAAATCCGCCGGTTTGCCCCCGCCCTGACCGTGCTGCCCGTGATGGGCAGCGCGCAGCAGCGGGAGGACGCGCTGCGCAAAACCGCCGGCTACGACGTGGTGATCACCTCCTATGATCTGCTCAAGCGGGATATAGCACGGTATGCGTCCAAGACCTTCCGCTATCACATTCTGGACGAGGCGCAGTATATCAAAAACCACAGCACGCAGAACGCCCGGGCCGTCAAGGCGATACGCAGCCAGCAGCGGTTCGCCCTGACCGGCACCCCCATCGAGAACCGGCTCAGCGAGCTGTGGAGCATCTTTGATTTCCTGATGCCGGGCTTCCTGTATGCGTACGCGCGCTTCCGCGAAACGCTGGAGGTCCCCATCGTCAAAAACGGGGATCCGGCGGCGCTTGCGCGGCTTTCCAACATGACAGGCGCCTTTATTCTGCGGCGGCTCAAGCGGGACGTGCTCGCCGAACTGCCGCCCAAGACGGAGAGCGTGCTGTATGTCACCATGGAAGAAGAACAGCGGCAGCTGTATCTCGCCAACGTGGCAAAGGTCAAACAAACTCTTGGCCAGGGGGATTTCGGGCACAATCGCATGGCTATCCTCGCCGCGCTGACCCGGCTGCGGCAGATTTGCTGTTCCCCCTCGCTGTGCTATGAGGCGTATGCGGGGGACAGCTGCAAGCTGACCGCCTGTATGGAGCTGCTGCGCGAGGCGGCCGAAACGGGACACAAGGTGCTGCTGTTTTCCCAGTTTACCTCCATGCTCGCCCTCATCGCGCAGGCACTCGAGCAAGAGGGGCTGTCCCATTACCTGCTGCAGGGATCCACTTCCAAGGAAACGCGGGCCGCCATGGTGGAAAGCTTCAACCGGGACGACACGCCGGTCTTTCTCATTTCACTCAAGGCGGGCGGCACCGGACTCAATCTCACGGGCGCCGATCTGGTGATCCATTTCGACCCGTGGTGGAACCTCGCCGCGCAGAATCAGGCGACCGATCGTGCCCACCGCATCGGCCAGAAACATCCCGTGCAGGTGGTGCGTCTCATCGCCAAGGACACGGTGGAGGAAAAGATTCTTCTTCTGCAGCAGAGCAAGCAGGATTTGGCCCAGTCGGTTATCCGCGAGGATATGGACGGGTTCTCCCTGCTGACGCCCGAGCGGCTGCTTGAAATCCTCAGCTGACCTTTTGGCATATGCCGGAAACAAACCACAGGAGATCGGCCATTTGTATATCAAAAACGGATTGGCAGACGCCGCTGCTTGTGGTATACTGATAAACATCTGGAATGGGGAGGACTTATACCATGCCGATATTGTCTCTGGTGGTTCCCTGTTACAACGAAGAAGAGGCGGCCCCTCTCTTTTATCAGGCGGTGCAGCCCGTCGCCGCACAGCTGGAGCCCTTGCAGCTGGAAATCCTGTTCGTGGACGACGGCTCGAAGGACGGCACCCTCGAGGTGCTCAAGCGCCTGCACGCGCAGGACAAGCGGGTGCGGTATCTTTCCTTCTCCCGCAATTTTGGCAAGGAGGCCGCCATGTTCGCCGGGCTGCAGGCTTCTAGAGGCGATTATGTGGCCATTATGGATGCGGATTTGCAGGATCCGCCCTCCCTGCTGCTCGATATGGTGAAGGGCATCGAGGAGGAGGGCTACGACTGTGTGGCAACGCGGCGGGTATCCCGCAAGGGGGAGCCGCCCATCCGTTCCTTTTTCGCCCGCGCGTTTTACCGTATCATCCGCCGCATCTCCAGGGCGGATATTGTGGACGGGGCGCGGGATTACCGCCTGATGACGCGCAAAATGGTGGACGCTATCCTGCAGATGCAGGAATACAACCGGTTTTCCAAGGGTATCTTCGGCTGGGTCGGCTTCCGCACCAAATGGCTCGAATACGAAAACGTGGAACGGGCCGCCGGCGAAACCAAATGGTCCTTCTGGAAGCTGTTCCTCTATTCGCTTGACGGTATCGCCGCCTTTTCCACCGTGCCGCTGGCCATATCGTCGGTGGTTGGGTTTCTCTTCTGCATTATCGCCTTTATCATGGTGTGCGTTATCGTGCTCAAAACGCTGATCTGGGGCGATCCGGTTTCCGGCTGGCCCTCCCTCGCATGCATCATCGTGTTTGTCAGCGGAGTGCAGCTTTTCTGCATCGGCATTCTCGGACAGTATCTGGCCAAAACCTATCTCGAGACCAAGAAGCGCCCCATCTACATCATCCGCGAAACGGAAGACGATACATAAGAACAGGCGAAAGCGCCCGGTCCGCGAACCGGGCGCTTCCTTATTGAAAGATCATGTCGTGCAGACGCTGCACAAAATAGCGGTAATTTTCATATGTAACCTCCGGCGGGATCAGGTGATCAAGCGCCGGTATATAGCCGGTATCAAACAGAAGCGGTTCAATCCGGGCAAGCTCGCGATCGATGGCCTCTTTGCCTTTGGCGATTTCCATCTTGTCGATGCCGCCCATCATGGACATGAACGGGTATTTCTTCCGCAGCTCCACCACATCGCAGCCCGCCTGCACCTCAAAGGGCAGCATCATGTTGACCCCGCCCTCTGCAAACGGCTCGATCAGCTGTTCGCAGTTGCCGTCGGTGTCCACCTGCATCACCGCAATATCATGCTCATCCGCAAAACGGCGCAGCCGCTTGTAATTGGGCAACATAAACTCCCGGATAATGTCGGGAGACAGAAGCGATCCTTGCTTACCCGACATATCCTCCCATATGTGAAGAATATCCACTTTAACATACCGGCAAATCTCTTCATAGATCTGGAGCCAGAAGTCGGTAAGACCATCCATAATCGCATGCACAAGCTCCGGCTGGTCATAAAAGGCGTACAGGCTGCCCTCTACCCCCATCAAATCCCGCAGGGTTCCATACAGGCCGCAGGGGTATATCCCGATCTGTACAGGAGAATCGTCGCGGTTCAGTTCCTCCCCCACCTGCCGCAGATCCCGGCTGTACCGCATCGGGTTATGCGGGTCCAGCCGCTCGCGGCGCAGCGCCTCCCATTCGTCCGGCGTGTTCACCGGCGATTTGAGAATCCGGGGATGCCCGTTACCCCCTCGCGGCATTCGACGATCTGGCCGAGCCAGTCCTGCCGTATGACCGTTTCCCCATGCCGCTCGAGTTCGCGCGTCTCAAAGGGCGGGCAGTGCAGGTGGTTGACGTAGTTCGCCATGGTCACAATGGGCTTGTCGAAGGGGAAATCCTCCTGCCAGGCCCGGGGATTTTCGACCCCCTGCTCCTTCCATCGTGCCGCCGTCTCCTCCCACGGACCGAAATAGAAAAGAAAGGGCGCCCGATCAACGGGCTTACAGCAGCCGCAGCGGCGCACACGTTCCCGATTTGTCATTCTTATTGTTCTCCTTTTAAATACGGGCCGTTTCAGTAGGCCTTCTTTTCCAGTATTTTTCCCGATAAAAACACCGAGCCCACGACAAGCAACACGAGCAGCACAATGCCGCCGGCAACCAGCCAGGTGATCCGTTCCGGCGTCAGTATCCGCTGCAGCGATTCCGGTGCGACCGTCGACAAAAACGCCACAAGCGCCGCCGGAATGGCCACAATGACCAGAAGCAAAAGCCGGCTTTTATTGACGCCGAATTTGAAAAACAGCGGAAAAGTCACCGCCATGAAAAGCAAATCCATGCACACGGCCAATCCTATACTCATGGCCAGATCGGGGAAATTGGCCTGCCGCTTGACGAGCTGCACAACGGAGGACACCCCCGCCGTTAGCAGGCAGCCGCCCAGCCCCAGCACCAGTGCGGAGAGATAGCGGGACAGCGCCACGCGCAGCGGGCGCAGCGGGGACGCCGCGACCAGCTTGCCGAAGCCGCACTGTTCATCATAGGCGAAGCAGTTGATGGACAGCATGAAGCAGACAACCGACAGGAAGGAGGTCACCGTGGAGGCGCCGTCCCCCACAGCGGAAAAAATCAGGACGAAAACCAGCAGATACACAAACAAAAACTTTCCCTGCCGACCAATGAGGGACAAATCCTTATAAACCAGACCTTTCATGACCGATCCTCCTTCTTTGTGCGGCGGGTGTAAAACAACATGATTTCCTCGATGGTGGGCCGCTCCGTCACCAGATCGGGGTATTTCCTTGCCGTCTCCCGGCGGCAGAGCGCCTCAAACCCAAAGCGGTTTTCCCGCAGGCCGATAAACGCTTCCCGATCGATCCGGGCGAGCTGATCGGCGCCCCCCTTGGCCAGCACATACTCCTCCCGCAGCACGTCCTTTTCCTCGTGGAAAAGCAGCCGGCCCTCATGCAGCAGCGCAATGGTATCCGCCACCTTGTCCAAATCGCTCGTGATGTGGGAGGACAGCAGAATCGCCCGGTTCTCCTCCTGTAAAAAGTCCAGGAAAATATCGAGGATTTCATCCCGCACCAGCGGATCGAGGCCGCTCGTCGGCTCGTCGAGCAGCAGCAGATCCGGCCGGTGGCTGAGCGCGGCGGCAATGGACAGCTTCATCTTCATGCCGCGGGAAAATTCCTTTACCGCCTTGTTTTCGGGCAGCGAGAATTCCTGCAGATACCGGGCGAAGAGCGCCTCGTCCCATCCGGCGTACAAGCCGCTCATATACCGGCCGATGTGGCCGGCCGTGAGTAATTCATGAAAGCAAGGTTCATCAAACACCACGCCGATGCGCTGCTTGATGGCGGCTTCCTGCTCCACGTTGTCCATCCCGAATACGCGGATCTCGCCCGCATCCCGGCGAATCAGATTGAGGATCAGCTTAAGCGTGGTGCTCTTGCCCGCGCCGTTCGCCCCGACCAGCCCGGTGATGGTTCCCGGTTCTATTTTCAGATGGATATCCTGCAGGCTGAACCCGTCATACCGCTTGGTCAGCCCGTTTATTTCCAAAATATATGCCTGCGAATCCATGCCAAATTCCGCCTTTCTCATGACTCGTCATACAGCAGCCGCAGCAGTCCGCACAGCTCGTCGGCGTCAACGCCGGCCATGCGGGCGGCCTCCACAGCGGCCGCCAGATGCGTTTCCGCCTGCCGCCGCTTCTCCTCCCGCAAAAGCTCGAGGTTTTTGGCCGCCACAAAGCTGCCCTTTCCCGTCACCGTGACGAGAAAGCCCTCCCGCTCCAGCTCCTCATAAGCCCGTTTGGTGGTGATCAAGCTGATTTTCAGTTCCTTTGCCAGCAGCCGCATGGAAGGCAGCGCTTCTCCTTCCGCCAGCTCACCGGTGACAATGGCGTTTTTGATCTGCAGGACGATCTGCTCGTAAATGGGCGTTTCGCCGGTATTGCGGATCACAATGTTCAAGTCCCCACCTCCAATGTGCTTATTGTATATATAGTATATACACAATATTTCAGTTTGTCAAGCCCCTCTTTCGCTTTTGGGAAAAATTACAGAGGGGCGTTGCGCCCGGCCGGGGTTTCCGGTATAATAAAAACAGATAGTGGGCCCTGTGCCGGAAAGGTGGTTGCGCTATGGAAAATCATATGGGCGGTTCCCCGCAGGAACAGCGGCGGCAGGCGCTGCGCCTTGACGGCAATTTCATCGGTGCCGGTATGCTTTTTCTTTCCCTTCTGAGTCAAATGCTGTTTACGGTGGTTGTGCTGGTGCTTGTCCTGTTCGGCGTTATACGGCAGGATAACGTGATGCGCGCCGATCTGGGACTGGGCAACACGGGATATCTGCTGGTATATATGGCGGTCTATGCGCTGATGATGGGGCTGCCCATGCTGCTCTCCGCCCTGCTCTTCCGCCGGCGGATACAGCCCTTCGGTCCATCCCGGCGTGTGCGGCCCTTTGATTTCCTCGGCGGTATCGTTGGCGGCATGGCCCTGTGCGTGGTGGGCAATGTCGTGGCCAGTTACGTTATGACGTTTCTGAATGCCTTTGGCATTCCCGCGCCCGCCATGCCGCAGCTGCTCGTGGACACCCCTCTCAGCCTGGCGCTCAACCTGCTGACGCTTGCCGTTCTTCCGGCTCTCCTGGAGGAGATGGTTTTCCGGGGCTATGTGCTGCAGACACTGCGCCCCTACGGTGACCGCACCGCACTGCTGGTATCCACGCTGCTCTTCTCGCTGATGCACGGCAACGTGCTGCAAATCCCGTTTGCCTTCGTTGTCGGATTGGTGCTTGGCTATGCGGTCATACAGACGAACAATATCTGGCTGGCCGTCTGTATCCATTTCGCCAACAACGCCATGTCGGTTCTGCTGGAATATGCGGGCTTCCGCCTGCCCGACACCGAAGCGCAGGGATTGCTGAATGTTGTGGTGCTCTGTTCCGTGGCCATTGTGGGCTTTCTCCTGCTTATCGTATTAAAGGCGCGGCGCAGCCCGCTGACGGCCCCTCCTGCCCGCAGTGCACCGGGTGAGGGCGTCGGCGCCAACCTCAAGACGCTGTGCACGGCGCCGCTTTTCACCGTCAGTCTGGTGGTGTTTGTACTGCTCGTGCTGCTCTCCGTTGTGATGAGCATGGGGGGAAGCACATGACGGCGGACGAGGAATTCATGCGCATGGCAATTGACCTGGCAAAGCAGGCGGCCGCCGAAGGCGAGGTGCCCGTGGGCGCGGTGGTGGTCAAGGGCGGCGCCGTGATCGGCACCGGCCGCAACCGGCGCGAAACGGCCCGGCAGGCGGTTGCACACGCCGAAATGGAAGCGATTGCCGCTGCCTGTTCCCGGCTGGGAGGCTGGCGGCTGTTCGGGTGTGATTTGTATGTGACGCTGGAGCCCTGCCCCATGTGCGCGGGCGCCATCATCAACGCCCGCATCGACCGCGTCATCATGGGCGCCGCCGATCCCAAGGCGGGTTCCTGCGGTTCGGTGGTGAATCTGTTTGACCTGCCGTATAACCATCGTCCCATGCTGGTCACCGGCGTGCTGGAAAGGGAATGTGCCGACCTGCTGTCTGCTTTTTTCCGCCGTCTGCGGGAACAGCGGGCAGGGAAAAAACGGCAAGGCCCTTGGAATACGACCATATAAAAGGAAGCGGCATCCACATGGATGCCGCTTCCTTTTATATGGTCGTATTCCAAGGGC
>CABSLQ010000085.1 GCA_902478605.1 uncultured Oscillospiraceae bacterium | reverse complement strand
GTATTTACCGGCACAAACCGGCCACTTTTGCCCAAGCTAATGAAATGATTGACCGATACATCCACTTTTACAACCATGAGCGCATCCAGTACAAAACGGGAGTGGCGCCGCTGTCGCTGCGCCACTCCTCCTAAAACTCAATATTTTCCTACCAGGGGCCTTTTTTATGCTGTCTGCACATTCTGGGGCAGTTCACAAACCGTCCGGTCTCTTTTTATGATCATTTCAAATCAGACAATGCCCTGTGCCAGCATGGCGTTGGCAACCTTCATGAAACCGGCGATGTTCGCGCCCATGACATAGTTGCCCTCATGGCCATATTCCTTCGCGGCTTCGTACGCGTTCTTATGAATCCCGATCATGATGTCGTGCAGCTTGCTGTCCACCTCTTCGAAGGTCCAGCTCAGACGCATGGAGTTCTGGCTCATCTCCAGAGCCGAGGTGGCCACGCCGCCGGCATTGGCCGCCTTACCGGGTCCAAAGGCCACGCCGCTCTTCTGCAGCAGCTCGGTGGCCTTCAGGGTAGTGGGCATGTTAGCGCCTTCAGCGACGATCTTCACGCCGTTCTTCACCAGCAAGGCCGCGTCTTCCTCATTGAGCTCGTTCTGCGTGGCGCAGGGGAGCGCAATGTCGCAGGGAACGGACCAGATGCCTTTGCCCTCGTGGTATTCCGCCTGCGGGCGAACCTGCAGGTATTCCTTGATGCGGCCGCGGCGAACTTCCTTAATTTCCTTGACGGCTTCGATATCGATGCCGTCCTTATCATAAACCCAGCCGTTGGAATCGCTCAGCGCAACCACCTTGGCGCCGAGCGACTGCGCCTTTTCGGTGGCGTAGATGGCCACATTGCCCGAACCGGATACGACCACCGTCTTGCCCTGGAAGGAGTCGTTTTTCACCTTCAGCATCTCGTCCACGAAATAAATCAGGCCGTAGCCGGTCGCCTCGGTACGGGCCAGAGAACCGCCGTAGGTCAGGCCCTTGCCGGTCAGCACGCCTTCATAGCGATTAGTCAGCTTCTTATACTGACCAAAGAGATAGCCGATCTCCCGGCCGCCCACGCCGATATCGCCGGCCGGCACGTCGGTATCCCCGCCGATGTGACGGAACAGCTCGCTCATAAAGCTCTGGCAGAAAGCCATCACTTCGCGGTCGGATTTGCCCTTCGGGTCGAAGTCCGCGCCGCCCTTGCCGCCGCCGATGGGCAGACCGGTCAGCGAGTTCTTGAAGATCTGCTCAAAGCCGAGGAACTTGATGATGCCGAGATTCACCGAAGGATGGAAGCGCAGGCCGCCCTTGTAAGGGCCGATGGCGCTGTTGAACTGCACGCGGAAGCCACGGTTCACCTGCACCTTGCCGCTGTCGTCCACCCAGGGAACGCGGAACATCACCACACGCTCCGGCTCGGTCAGCCGCTCGAGCAGGCCGGCCTGCTCAAACCGGGGATTGGCATCGATGACGGGACGCAGGGAATCCAGCACCTCGGTCGCGGCCTGAATAAATTCCTCCTGCGCAGGGTTTTTGCGTACCAATTCTTCCAGAACAGAATCCACATAAGACATACGATCGTCTCCTTTATGGTCGCGGCACCGCCGCCAGATTCAGCGCGCATAAAATGCATACGCCCTGTTACCCATCTATTATACTGGATAAATTCGCGTTTTGCAAGAATTAATTTTCAAAATTTCAAAATTTACTCAATTCATTCATTGACGGCCAATTTTAAACACCTGTTTTGATTTGGACTTTTTTAAAAGTTGCGCTTTCGGCTTATAAAAAACAGAAAGGAAAGCGATTGCCAGAACGGGGGATTGTGTGGTATACTGGCTACAGATTGAATGAAAAAGGGGCGTGGGCCTGCCATGGATAAATGGCTGATACGCGGGGCGCGGCTCGTCGATCCGTCTCAGAAACTGGATGAAATCGGGGATATTTTATTTGTCGACGGCGTGGTGGCCGCCATTGGCGGGTCGATTACGGCCGACGCCCGGGTGATCGAAGCGGTTGGGCTGGTGTGTGCGCCGGGACTGGTGGACATGCATGTGCATCTGCGGGAACCCGGCCAGACGCATAAGGAGGATATCCTCACCGGCTGTGCCGCGGCGGCGGCGGGCGGTGTCACCTCGCTGGCCTGTATGCCCAATACGCAGCCAGCCTGCGATACGCCGGAGGTAATCGCCTCCATTCTGGAAAAAGCACGAGAAGCCCGGGCGAGGGTTTACCCGGTGGCGGCGATTACCCGGGGACTGGGCGGCGAGCAGCTGACCGATTTTGCGGCGCTTGCGGCGGCGGGAGCCGCGGCGGTGTCGGATGACGGGCGGCCCGTGCCGACTGCCGGCTTGATGGCGCTGGCAATGGAACAGGCTGCCCGGTGTGGTCTGCCGGTTTTGTCCCACTGCGAGGAGCTGTCGCTGGTGCGCGGCGGCATTATGCACGAGGGGACCGTTTCCCGTGAGCTGGGGGTGCCCGGCATTCACCGGGGGGCCGAAGAGGTGGCCACCGCGCGGGAAATCGCCCTGGCTGCCGCGACAGGCTGCCCGGTGCATATCTGTCACGTGAGCACGGCGGGAAGCGTGGCACTGCTGCGCGACGCCAAGCGGCGCGGCGTGCCGGTGACAGGGGAGACGGCGCCGCATTATGTGGCGCTGACCGACGAATGTCTGCGCGGGAGGGACGCCGACTACCGCATGAATCCCCCGCTGCGCACCGAGGCGGATCGGCTTGCAGTCATCGAAGGGCTGCGGGATGGGACGCTGGAGGTTATCGCCACCGACCACGCACCGCACGCGCCGGAGGAAAAAGCGGATTTTCTTACCGCACCCAACGGGGCCATCGGCATGGAAACCTCGCTGGCGGCGTGCATCACCTGGTTGGTGCAGCCGGGTATCTTGTCCCTTCCGGCGCTTATCCGGCTGATGTCCACCCGGCCGGCCGAGCTGCTGCGCATTCCGGCGGGCAGTCTGCGCGCCGGGGCGCCGGCGGATGCGGTGCTTTTTCATCCGGGGGAAGCCTGGACGGTGCAGCCGGACAAGCTGCACGGAAAATCGCGCAATTGCTGTTTTAAAGGGCGGACGCTTACCGGGAGAGTGCACGCCACCTTTCTGGGCGGTCAGCCGGTATATTCCATCAATAGGTAGGAGGATGCAGAATAATGGCACTGGACAGATTGATCGAGGCGGTCAAGCGCACGGGAAACCCCACGGTGGCGGGACTCGATCCCAAGCTCGAGTATATCCCGGAGCACCTGACCAAGCAGGCGTTTGCGGAATACGGCGAAACACTGGAGGGCGCCGCGGCGGCGATTCTGGCCTATAACAAGGGGCTTATCGACGCGCTGTGCGATATTGTGCCGGCGGTCAAGCCGCAGGCCGCCTATTACGAGATGTACGGCTGGCAGGGGGTGCGCACCCTCGCCGAAACCATCGCCTATGCCAAGGAAAAAGGGCTGTTTGTCATCACCGACGGCAAGCGCAACGACATCGGCAGCACGATGGAGGCTTACGCTGCGGCGCATATGGGCCGTACTGCGGTGGGTTCCGCCCTGTATCATCCCTTCGGCGGCGATGCGCTGACGGTCAACGGCTACCTCGGTTCGGACGGCATACGGCCGCTGCTGCAGGTATGCCGCGAGGAGGACACGGGCATTTTCGTGCTGGTCAAGACTTCCAACCCCTCGTCGGGTGAGCTGCAGGATCGGCTGCTCGGCGAAGAGACGGTATATGCGTATATGGGCGACATGTGCGAGCAATGGGGGACAGAGCTGCCCGGGCAATATGGCTATTCCGGCGTGGGCGCCGTGGTGGGTGCCACCTACCCGGAGCAGCTTGCCGCGCTGCGTCAGCGGCTGCCCCACACGTGGTTCCTCGTACCGGGCTACGGCGCGCAGGGCGGCGGTGCCCGCGACGTGGCGGGTGCCTTTGATGCGAACGGACTGGGCGCCGTCATCAATTCCTCCCGCGGCATTCTGTGCGCCTGGAAGAAGGAAGGCTGTGCCCCGGAGGATTACGCGGGTGCCGCCCGGCGGGAAGCCATCCGCATGAAAGAGGACATTATATCGGTAATATAAAGGAGGGAACCCCATGCGCTATACGCAGGAATTTGCCAAGCTGCTGCACAAGGCGGAGCTTGCCCCCGGCGTGTTCAGCTTCACCTTATCCGCCCCGCAGATCGCGGGCGCGGCGGCTGCCGGCCAGTTCGTAAACCTGGTGTGCGACGGATACACGCTGCGCCGTCCCATCTCCATCTGCGGGTTCGACGCTGGACTGGGCGTGCTGCGGCTGGTATTTGAGGTGCGCGGCAAAGGCACTGCCTGGCTCGCCGAACGGCAGGCAGGGGATACGCTCGATCTGGTTGGCCCCCTTGGCCACGGTTTTCCGCTGCTGGAGGCATCAAAATGGGCGGTGCTGGTCGGCGGCGGGATCGGCACGCCGCCGCTGCTGCCTCTGGCGCAGCATTACGGTAAAAACGCCGCCGTCATCACCGGCTTCCGCAGCGGCTCCGCCGCCATTCTGCAGGCGGACATGCAGGCCGCCGGTGCGCACACCATCCTGTGTACCGACGACGGGTCGGCCGGGTTCCACGGCTTCACCACGCAGGCACTGGAGCAGTACCTCGAAAGCGCCGCCTGCGATGTGGTCTATACCTGCGGCCCCAAGGTCATGATGCGGGGCGTGGCGGCGATCGCCGAAAAGAAGGGGATCCCGTGCTATGTCTCGATGGAAGAGCGCATGGCCTGCGGCGTGGGCGCCTGCCTCGGCTGCGCCTGCAAAACCAAGGATAAGGCGGGCAACCCGCAGATTGCGCGGGTATGCCTGAACGGTCCGGTATTCGAAGCGGGGGAGGTGGACTGGACATGAGCGACATGCGTGTGAATCTGTGCGGCGTGACGCTGAAAAATCCGGTCATCACCGCATCGGGTACCTTTGGCTACGGCATGGAATTCAACGAATTTTATCCGGTTGGCCGTCTGGGCGGCATTTCCTGCAAGGGAACGGCCGCAGTGGAATGGAAAGGGAACCCGTCGCCGCGCATTGCGGAAACGCCGGCGGGTATGCTCAACAGCGTCGGGCTGCAGAACCCCGGCGTCGATATGTTTCTGAGCACCTACCTGCCCTGGCTCAAGGCACAGGGGACGGCGGTCATCGCCAACATCGCGGGGCACAGCCTGGAGGACTACTGCGCGGTGGCGGAGCGGCTGGCCGGGAGCGACGTGGATTTGGTGGAGCTTAATATCTCCTGCCCAAACGTCAAGGAGGGCGGCGCATCCTTCGGCACCTCGGCTGAAAGCGCCGCGCTGGTGACCCGCGAGGTCAAAAAACGCTGCGGCAAGCCGCTGATGGTCAAGCTAACCCCCAATGTAACGAGCATCGGCGATATTGCGGCCGCGGCCGAAAGCGCGGGTGCCGACGCCCTGTCCCTCATCAACACCATCACGGGCATGCGCATCGATATCCGTACCCGGCGGCCCATTTTGCGCAATAACACGGGCGGCCTGTCCGGCCCGGCGGTGTTTCCTATCGCGGTGCGTATGGTGCGCGAGGTATACAAGCGGGTAAAGGTGCCGGTGGTCGGCATGGGCGGCATTTCCACCTGGGAGGATGCCGTCGAGATGATGATGGCCGGCGCCGCGGCCGTACAGGTGGGCACCGCAAACTTCCGCGATCCCATGGCGGCGCTCCATATTATCGAAGGACTCGAGCGGTACGCGGAAAAGGAAGGACTTGGCAGCATTACCGAGTTGACCGGCTGTGTCACCGAATGGTAAAACGAGGAGGAACACGAGCATGCGGATTCTGGCAGTGGATCTCGGTCTGTCCCGGACGGGACTGGCGGTTTCCGACCCGTTGGGGCAGCTCGCCTCACCGGTCGGCACCCTGACGGAAAAATCGCCTGAACGCCTGCTCGACAGGGTGGCGGCCGCCATGCAGGAACAGGGAGCGCAGACAGCGGTTGTCGGCCATCCGCGCAACATGGACGGCAGCCGCGGCGAATCCGCCCGGCGTGCTGAAGCGTTTGCGCAGGCGCTCGGAGAGAAAACGGGACTTCCGGTGATCCTGTGGGACGAAAGGATGACCACCATGTCCGCCATCGGCTATCTCAACGAGACGGATGTCCGCGGAAAAAAGCGCAAAGCCATGGTGGATACCGTGGCCGCCACCATCATTCTGCAGGATTATCTCGATCATCTGCGCCTGACGGCGGCGCAGGCCGAACCGGAGAAATGAAACCGCTGCCCTGACGCTTCGCCTGCAAACCAGTGATGTGCTTCCCGGGTGGCCTGCACCCGACCGCCTTTTTGCGGTGCGCCGCCATTTGGCATAACAAAAAGCCTGCAGCACCGGGAAAGGGAGCTGCAGGCTTCTGTGTGCAAAAGGCAAGGCGGATTACAGTTTGCGCGCGATCTCCTGCGCACATTCGGGGCAGACGTTGCGGCCCTTGAAGGTGCTGATACCCTTCGCGTTGCCGCAGAAAATGCAGGCGGGCTGATATTTTTTCAGGATAATGGTGTTATCCTCGATAAAAATCTCGAGCGAATCGCTGTCGCCGATTTCCAGAGTGCGGCGCAGCTCGATCGGCAAAACGATACGGCCAAGGCCATCGATTTTACGAACAATACCGGTTGATTTCATATCCGTTTCCTCCACGTAAGAAATTCTTTGGGAACCTCTATTGATTTCCGTTTTTAGGGTATTATGTTGTTTTTTGTCGAATTTTCATCCGCTTTATCATAGTACCAATTGCTGTATAAATTGTCAACATGAATCTTATGGCAAAAATGTAAGATAGGCTAAAACGTGGTACATTTTCACAAAGTTGTTGTTGACGGAAAAATTAGTACGTGCTAACATTGAATTGAAAAAACAAGGAATCAGGGGTATTACATGGAAAAAGAGGAAAAAACAGTAAACGACATGCAAATCGGTGAAAAGGGCGTGGTGCTGAGTCTGGGGTGCTCCGGGGCGCTGCGCCGGCGTATCATCGATATGGGGATTACGCCCGGGGCCATCGTCATCATGCGCAAGGCGGCCCCCATGGGCGACCCGCTGGAAATCAACGTGCGGGGGTACGAGCTGAGCATCCGCCGGTCGGAGGCCCGGGAAATCCGGATTTGCCCGGACGAAGGGGAGGAGAAGGCGTGAGCGCAACATATGCTTTAGCCGGCAATCCTAACTGCGGCAAGACCACCCTGTTCAACGAGCTGACCGGTTCCAACCAGTATGTCGGCAACTGGCCTGGCGTGACGGTGGAGAAAAAGGGCGGCCGTCTCAAAAGTCATGGGGAAGACGTGACCGTGGTGGATCTGCCCGGCATTTACTCACTTTCGCCTTATTCGGCGGAAGAAATGGTGACCCGGAATTTTGTCCTGGACGAACATCCCGACGTGATCCTCGACGTGGTGGACGCAACCAATATTGAGCGCAATCTGTATCTGACGCTGCAGCTCGCTGAGCTTGGCCGGCCGATGATTATTGCGCTCAACATGATGGATATGCTGGAGAGCCGCGGCGTGGCCATCGATGTACAAAAGCTCGAGCACCTGCTCGGCATTCCGGTGGTACCCATTTCGGCCAGCCGTGGCCGCGGGATTCGGGAGCTCATCGACCGCGCACACCATGAGGCGGAAGGCCGGGAAGGGAAAAGCCCGTCCAGCTTCGACGAACAGCGGCTCGCCGAACGCACCGACAGTCGCTACGGCGGCAACCCGTACATACAGCATCAGCTGCATGAGCGCCGAGAGCATCACGGCGATGAGTATCGTTCCACTTATGTCATCGATGAGATCTATTCTCCCGACGTCATGGAAGCCATTCTGCGCATCGAGGATATCATTGAACCAAAATGTATGAAGAAAAAGATGGCGCTGCGCTGGTCGGCGGTTAAAATCATCGATGACGACACGCCCACCATCGAGGCGCTTGGTCTGTCCGACGGCGAAGCGCATCTGATCGAGGAAATCGTCGGCGAGCTGGAATCTCACTCGCTCGAACGGGATATGGTTATTGCCGATCAGAAGTATAAATTTATTTGCAGCGTGTGTGAGCAGTGCGTCACCCATTTGAAAAAGCCGGGCGAGCTGACCCTGTCCGATCGCATCGACGCAGTGGCCACCAACAAATTTCTCGCCATCCCGCTGTTCGTATGTATTATGGCACTGGTGTTTTTCATCACCTTCGGACCGCTGGGCACCTGGCTGACCGACGGGGTATCCGGCTGGATCGATGCCTTGGCTTCCTGGGCGCGCGATGGCCTGACCAATGTGGGGGCCTCTTCCTGGGCGGTAAGCCTCGTGTGCGATGGTGTCATCGCCGGTGTGGGTTCCATCATCTCCTTTTTCCCGCAGATACTGCTGCTGTTTTTGTTCCTCTCCATTCTGGAGGATAGTGGGTATATGGCGCGTGCCGCCTTTATCATGGATAAGCTTCTGCACAAGACCGGTCTGTCCGGCCGCTCCTTTGTGCCGATGCTTATGGGGTTCGGCTGCTCGGTGCCCGGTGTCATGGCGGCGCGGACGCTGGAAAACGAACGCGACCGGCGCATGACCATCATGCTCACGCCTTTCATGTCCTGTTCGGCTAAAATGCCGGTGTATGCCCTGTTCATCGCGGCGTTTTTCCCGCGGTATAAAGGCTTGGTGGTGTTCGGCCTGTATGCCACCGGTCTGCTGGTGGCCATCGGCTGCGCTATGCTGCTCAAGCGCACCGTGCTCAAGGGCGGCCACGCCCCCTTTGTTATGGAGCTGCCGCCCTATCGGCTTCCAACGTTTAAGACGCTGTGGAGGCATCTGTATGAACGCATCAAGGATTTTGCGGTGCGGGCCGGTACCATTCTGCTTGCCGCTTCGATAATCATCTGGTTTTTGCAGTCCTTCGATCTCCACTTCCAGATGCTCGCTCCAGGTGAGACGGAAAACAGCATACTGGCCGCCATCGGCAAGGCCATCGCGCCCATTTTTATTCCGCTCGGCTTCGGCTTTTGGGAGGCTTCGGTATCCCTCGTGGCCGGTCTTGTGGCAAAGGAAACCGTGGTCTCCACCTTGACCATTCTGTACAATCCGGCGACCGATGCGGCGATGAGCGGTATTCTGCAGGGGATATTTACCCCCGTATCGGCCATATCCTTTTTGGTGTTCGTCCTGCTGTATATGCCCTGTGTGGCCGCCTTTTCGGCCATCCGGCGGGAAATGAACTCGTGGAAGTGGGCCTGTGGGGCAATGGCTTTTCAAACGGCGGTGGCTTGGGTGGTGTCCTTTGTCGTGTACCAGTTCGGAACACTGGCTGTTAATTTGATCGGGAGAATGTAGCCCCCTATCGTTGTGGTGGATAAGGTAGAATAAGTTTCGCAAAAATAAAAAAGACAAGGATTGCAGAACTCTGGTAGAATGAA
>CABSLQ010000084.1 GCA_902478605.1 uncultured Oscillospiraceae bacterium | reverse complement strand
GGCTATGGGTATACCGGGACCACGGTGCGCAACTGCATCGCCTTGAACGGGAAAGTGGACGGCAACTCGTATTCCAACCGTGTGGTGGGACGGATTAAATCCGGGCACGATCCCGTGTTGGAAAACAACTACGGCAGCATAAAAGTGCAGGTGCCCGGGGAACAGCAGGGCGTGGCGGCGGCCGATACGGAAAAAGGCGCGACAGCTTCCCTGGCGCAGCTGAAGTCCCAGGCTTTCTATCAGGAAACATTGGGATGGGATTTTGACACCATATGGAAATGGGACGAAAACGGCAGCCGGCCGGTGCTGCAGATGCTTCCGGAGGCGATTGATCCGGGCGAGGACGGCGAAAAGCCCACACTCCCGCAGGATGAAAACGGGTATTACGAAATCGCCTCTGCCGAGGATCTGGCGGTGATTTCGCAATTCCCCGAGGAGAACTATGTCCTGACGAGCGATATGGTGCTCACCCAGTCCATGTCCCCGCTGTGCAGGGAACTGCAGTTTATGGGGATTCTCGACGGCGCAGGGCACAAAATTACCGGGTATATTTCGACCGAAGGCGGCCTCATCCATACCAACGCCGGCACCATTCGGAATCTCGGCATGGAGGACGCCAGCGTGCAGGCTCCCGGCGCTTCCAATATCGGGATCCTCTGCGACACCAACGGCGGCATCATCGAAAGCTGCTACACGACGGGTTCGGTTTCCGGACAGGCGACGACGGGCGGCGTCGTCGGGTATCTCAACGGCACCATCCGCGACTGCTACTCGACGGCCAATGTAAGGAGCAGCGGCCGCCAGGCCGGCGGCGTCGTCGGCATCTCCGGGCGGGGCAGCACCACTCTGCGGTGCTATGCGACCGGCTCGGTTTCGGCGGACGCCAACGCCGGCGGCATCACCGGCTATACCTATGCGACCACCAACGTGGAAGGCAATTTTGCCCTGAACACTTCGGTAACCGCCCCCACGCAGTACGGGCACCGGGTGGCCGCCAGGACGCTGGGGAATGAGATTGCCAACATCGGCGTCAACTTTGCCTGGGCGGATATGCCGGTTTCCAAAACCGAAGAAGAGGATTCCCGGTTCGCGTCCCTCATGGGCGAAGGAAAGAGCCTGGACGACATGCACGCCGAGGACACCTTTAAAACCGGGCTTGGATGGGATTTCGACGCCGTGTGGCAATGGGACGAGCTGACGCAGCGTCCCCTCCTGAGAGGCTGCACGGAGGAAACCGGTAAAAAGCCCGCGCTCCCGCAGGATGAAAACGGGTATTATCAAATCGCTTCGGTCGAGGATCTGGCGCAGATCTCCCTCTTCCCGGAGGAAAATTACATCCTGACGAGAGACTTGAATTTGGCTGGCGAAACCGTGGGACAGCTCTGTCAGGCGACCGCCTTTTCCGGAATCTTTGACGGCGCGGGGCACCGGCTGCTGCACTTCACCTCCCAGACCGGGGGATTGTTCAAGGAAAATGCCGGCACCATCCGCCGGCTGAGCCTGGAGGACGCCGCCGTAACCGCGGATTACGATAGGGCGGGCATCCTCTGCGATGTGAGCGGCGGACGGATCGAAGCATGTTACACCACCGGCCGCATCACCGGGGCCTCGACCCAAGGCGGGATTGTGGGCTACCTGAACGGGACGCTTTCCAACTGCTATTCCACGGCGGACGTCACCGTAAACGCCGGGAAATATGCCGGCGGCCTGGTGGGGATCTCCGGCCGGGGCAGCAACAGCGTGATTGAAAATTGCTACGCCGCCGGAGCGGTTACAGTTGTGGATAACGCCAGCGCGGGCGGCATCACCGGCTACACCTATGCGGACAGCACCGTGCGGAACTGCTTTGCTCTGAACACCGCTATTACGGCAACAGACTATGCGCACCGGATCGCATCCCGCACCCTGGGCTCCGAAGTGGCTATACTGGAAAACAACTTTGCGCTGGCCGATATGCCGGTGAATACGCCGGCCAAAGAGGAGGAACGCACGCCCGGCTGGATGGGCATAGATAAAACGGCGGAAGAAGCCCAGGATAAGGATACGTTTGTCTTGGGCCTTGGCTGGGATTTTGAGACGGTATGGGACTGGGATGAGACTTCCCACCGCCCTGTGTTGAAATAGGCGGAACAGGACAAAACGGAATAGAGGCCGGGATTTGGAACGCAGAGATGAGACGTTCCAAATCCCGGCCACTGTTCCTATGCTATAAGTCCCAGTATTAAAGCCATCTTTTGATATCTGGAATCTCTCACCAAAATGAGACATCGAAAAGTAAAAATCAAAAAATCGCCATGTAAAAACAAAAACGGACTCGTTCCAAACCCGAAATTCTCATTTTGGAGTGGGTATCTTTTTTGTAACACAAACCCATCTTTCGGGAAAAGACACTGTCACAGACAGTGTCTTTTCTTTTTTATTCTACGGTGAGTAAATTGCTCATGATTGTCGCCCTTTCGTCTTTTGCAGCACTGACATTTAAGTGCGCATAGCGCATGGCCATCTTAATTTCGGCATATCCCAGTCACTCCCGGATCCTGTCACCATGTAGTCGCAAAACAGCATCTTTCGGATCGTCGCCGGTTGTTCCGGATTTGCGCTGGGAACCGACTCTACCCCTTCAAGGATATGTTTCAAATCGGGACGCCCATCCGCAGGTGTTAAAAGCTAGTGAGAGAAAAGATTCACTGCTTTCTGCCGCTCGAAGAGGCCCTTCCCTTTGTATATACAATGAGCGACTGAAGCATACCATGCCGACCATCAACGAATGGCCGACGGCGGAACCCCCAGTTGATAAAAGCCCTCTGCACAAGTGGATGCTGCGGAGGGCTTTTCCCTGTTTTCTTAAATCAATCGTTTCATGATGACTGGATAGCAGAATCAACACCGCTATTATTTTGAAAACCGTCAAAGAAACGGATACTGATGACGATATGGTGTTAAATGCTGGGTTCATAAAGAAATTTTATATTCATATGATAAAGCGTTTTCAGGCAGGAAAACGATGGCAGAAACTAAAATTCGAATTCTATTTCGCACATGGCAACGTCTATTTTCTATGGTAAAAACCAAGAGCAACGTGATATTCTATAAGCGTAATAATTTTCGTACAACGACGGCAAAATTTGTTGAAAGCATCGAAAATCGACAAAAGGGTGAAAGAAAGGATGAAGCAAATATGTTGAGAAAAAAGACTTCCCGCGTTATCGCTTTTCTGATGACGATGCTGTTGCTCACAGGCGGGCTTACGGGCTGTAAGGGCAATCCGGATCCGATTGATGATCCGAGCTCATCCGGTTCAAATCCGGGTTCTTTCAGTGCCAGCAGCGACGCGGCGGCTCCCTCCGGCGGCGACACGACCTCGCCGGAACAGACACCGGGGTCCAATGCGCCGGGCACTTCGAGCACTTCAAGCGGCCGGACAAACAAACCGAACGGAACCACGAGCAACAACGGGGGCAACAACACCCCGGGAAGCAACACGGTAAAGGGTACCGTTACGCTGATGATCGCCGCCGACGCGGAAAAAGAAACGGCCGCTATGCTGAACGTGTTCAAAAAGAAATATCCGCAGGTGACCTTGAAAACACAGGTTGAAGGCGCCACCAACACGATCGGTCAGGATTTGAGCAAGCTGTCGGCGGCCAAAAAGCTGCCGGACGTCGTGCTGTTTGGGACAGAAAACTTTGCGTATATCATGAGCCAGGGGTTGGCCTATCCGCTGGATAAGCTGTATGCGGCCGATCCGGACAAGAAGTATGCGTTCCAGGCGGGCATTGAAAACTACACCTATTTTAATCACCTATATGCGTTGCCCTTCCGGCTACAGTTCAATACCATCGGCGTCAATACCGATCTATTTGAAACGCTCAATTTGAAGGATCCGGGCTACAACTGGACGATTGCTCAGTTTGTGGATATGGCTAAAAAGGCGACCACTACCACGTATTCCGGCATCAATTACATTTTTGACAGCGGCGACCCTACTCACGGCTTGGATATTGGCTTAATGAACAGCCTTCTCCCCGATGGATTTGGACTGTATGGCTACAACATGAAAAACAATACCTTCAATTTTACAAATGGAGCGTGGGTAAAAGCCAAAGAGGTTTGCAAAAATTTGACAAACACCCCCGGCCTGGTCGCCGACGATTTGAAGAAAACCAGCAGCGGTGGGAAAACCGCCTATGAGCAGAAATTTGGCAGCGGCGGCGACGCGATGAAGGCCGGCAAGGTGCTGTTCACGAACACCCACTCCTGGCAGGCCAGCTGGTATGACGAGGTGAAGCACAACTGGGACTTCTATCCCTACCCGCGCAAGGATGACAAAACCAACCAGCGCATCCAGACCCACGTGGACTTTGTCTGTATGACCACGGCGGTGACGCAGGCCAACCGCGACGCAGCCTACGCGCTGCTCAAGACCCTCAGCTACGATAAGGACGCCGCGATCGAATACGTCAAGTACTGTGAGTCGCAATACGCCAGCACCAAAAAGCGCACCCTCCTGACCCCCGCCTCGGCCCATCCCGACGTTATCGCGTATTACAGCAAATCGAAGGTTTACCCCAACGGTATGAAATATATGTATAAGCAGGTCATGGCCGATAAGAGCAACGTGTTTGTGGCCGACGTCAATAAAATCGTCCCGAACTTCTGGAACAATGTGACCCAGTATCAGACGCAGGTCGACGAGCAGATCGCTTCCGGCACCGCGCCCGCCTCTCTAGCTAAAACGCTGGAAACCAAGGTCAATGCCGCGTCAGCAAAGACCTGGGCAAATTTTGAAAAAAAGGTAAAAAGCGCCACGGACAAGTTTTACGAAAGCCATCCGTATGAAAAGTAAATCCTTGGGTAAACGCCGATTTTCCATACCAAAAAAGGAGTGTTCGTGCTGATGAAAGCGAGACAATGCCTGGCGGCTGTTCTCTCGGTGCTGCTGCTGACGACCGTAACCGCCTGTAATGGCGGACCAGCATCACCGAGCAGCGAACAGCGCCCCCCGTCGGAGGCGGCTACCTCGACAGCCGCCTCGACAGCCGCCTCGACAACGGAAACCACCAGTGGAGAAACGGGAGAGACGGAGCCTTCTTCAGAGGAAACCAGCCCGACGGAATCCGAATCGAAGCCGTCGCGCAGTCCTATTAAGAATCCATCGACAGCCACGACGACCACCACCACGACGATAAAAAAGCCGGTGAAGTATATGTACCAGTTCAGCGATGCTGCCCGCGTTTATCTGTCCAATAGCAGGTCGACCTTTGTGCGCCAGAATGACGCGTTCAAGATCTACAGCAAGAAAAACCTGGACGCTTCCACCGGTCTGATTGTGGAGTTTGACGCCAATGTGACCGAGCACGAGATCGAGGGCTTCGGCGGCGCTATGACCGACACCTCCGCGCAGATGCTGTCCGCCCTGCCGGAGAAGACCCGTGAAATGCTCATGGAGAAGCTTTTTGACGCGGAGAAGGGTATCGGCCTGTCGATGATCCGCGGCTGCGTTGGCTCCAGCGACTTTGCCACCGAATACTATACGTACGACGACATGCCGGAAGGGGAAGAGGACTGGGATCTGAAACACTTTGACATGTCCTACGACCACAAGCAGATCATCCCCCTGATGAAGGACGCCATGGCGATCAACAAGAACATAAAGTTCCTGCTCTCCCCCTGGACGCCTCCGCTGTGGATGAAGACCAATTACAAGTGGCAGGGTTCTTCCGGCGCCATGCTGCGTGTGGATTGCTACGACGTTTACGCCCAATATCTGGTTAAGACCATCCAGGGCTATGAGGCGGCAGGCATCCCGATTTACGCCCTGACCATCCAGAACGAGCCGCAGGGCCGGGTCGGCTGGCCGGGCTGCATCTGGGACGGCGATCAGATGGCCGATTTCATTTCCATTTCCCTGCGCCCCGCCATGAACGCCAACGGGATTACCAGCAAGCTGTGGGCCTGGGATCATAATTATGCCGATTACTTGTTTCCCTTAACCATCCTGGCCCAGTGCAAGGACGATATTGACGGTATCGCCTGGCACTGGTACGACGGCACCCCGGAGCAGATGAAGGAAGTCAGCGATTATTACGAAGATGTGCCGATGTACATTACCGAGAACGGCACGGCGATTGGCACCTTTGACAATCAGCTGCGGGAAATGGCCAGCGGCTGCGTCCGCGCTCTTCGCAGCGGCGCGCGCAACTACATCACCTGGAACCTAGCTTTAGACCTAAAGGGCGGCCCCACCTATAACAACATCAACAACGGCTGCTCCGGCATCATCCGGTTCGACGAGACGGGAGAAAACATCCAGTATACGGCGGAGTATTTCGGGTTTGCGCACTTCAGCAAGTTCATCCACGTGGGCGCTAAAGTGGTTACCTCCACCGATACCGGCGCCGCGACCAAGTACAACCAGGTCAATCTGGTGACCCGTAACCCCAATGGATCCATGACCGCGGTTCTGGTCAACAATGAAAAGACCGAGAAGGTATTCAAGCTTGTCATGGGCGATCAGGTCATGGAAGTGCCGATCGCGGGCAGAAGCGTTATCACTGTCACGTGGGACGCCAATGCGTGAAAACCAAGCAAAAGGGAAAAGGGGGTTATGTTAACTCATGAAACGGAGAAATCTACTGGCTATTCTCTCAACGGTTTCGGTTCTCCTGGCTTCCACGCCTTTGCTCTGGTTGCAGGCGGATACCGCCCCGGCCATGAAACGCATGGAGGCGGAGCGGGACGCCGCGCTGAATATGTACGGCAAGCTGGACAACGGCGGCACTACCGTGGGCGATAGCATCACCAGCATCCAGACAGCGGCGGACATTAAGGCCAACGGCCTGGACGACGCCAAAACCTCCTATGTGGAATACCGGGTAGAGGCCCCCGCCGCCGGCACCTATACGCTCCGTGTAGGAGCGGTAGTGGGCGCAAATGCGCCGCAGAGCGACTATCCCACCGTGGTGGTGGTCAACGGCAGCGATGCCTATGACGCGGTATTCCATTTCGATGAAGCGACAGATTACGCGCACGGCGAAGCGGCGGTTACCGTCCAGCTGGTTCAAGGGATTAACCGCATCGCCTGCACCAGCATGCTCCAGGATGTTCTGGACGCGGGGGCGAAATGGGCCTATTGCAATCAGGATTATCTGGAGATGGACGGCCGTCTGACGCCCAAGCCGGTGAACCGCCTGCAGGCGGAAAACGGCAACTACAACAACAAGCTCAACGCCGGGGAGGGCGGCGGCACTGGCCGCGTGCTGGGCGGCAGCACCACCAGCAGCCGAACTCTGGAGGACATCAAGGCCAACGGATGGGATCGGATGGCGGCCTCCTATGTGGAGTATAAGGTCAGCGCCCCGGCGGATGGAACCTACGAGATCCGCGTCGGCGCCATGATGGGCGGCGGCAGCGAGCAGTATCCCACCGCGGTTATAGTCAATAACGGCAAGGGAACCGACGTGTATGCGGCGGACTTTTGCTTCAATCCGGGAAGGGATTGGGTACCGGCGGCTTCGGTTTCCCTTAAGGTGAACCTGAAGGAAGGGGTCAACAGCATCATCACCACCGCTCTTATCGGCGGATCCGGGGGATGGATGAACCTGGACTATTTGGACGATGTGGAGGGGCGGCTGACACACCTTCACGCCAACCGTGTGGACGCCAACGCGGAAAAGCTGGTGCTGAACAACTACAGCCGCACGGACAGCGGCGTTGGTTACGGCGATTTTGAGGAGCTGAAAAACAAGGTTTCCCTGGACAACCTGATGGAAGACGGGAATCTGGAAAACACGCCCTATGTCCAGATGGTGGTAACTGCGCCGGAGGACGGCGAGTATCCTATCCACGTGTACTACAATACCGGCGCCGATCCGGCCAAGGCGGCTTTGGGCGTGGTGACGGCGGACAATACCCTGATCAAGGGAACGCTCCAAGGAAATTGGGGCGGAAACGCGGAAATCCGGCTTCCCTTGAAAAAAGGGGACAACAAACTGATTTTCACCATGCCCCTGCCCAAGGACGCCGCCAGCCTGGCGGGCTATGATTGGGGGAACGGCTGGGCCGATCTGTATTACTTCCTTCTCTGGGACGGCCTGACCCTGGCCGAAGAGGCGTGGGAGGATGTAGACTTTGTCCGCATGGAAGCGGAGAAGGACGCCCGCCTGAACGCCTATGGAACGCTGGAGGGCTCTGCGGAGAACCCCAGCGGTACCGGTATCACCGTGGGCGGTGGCGTGGATGTCAAGAGTATGCCCACCTATGCCGATGTGGCGGCCAACGGCCTGAGCAGCAGCGCTTCTTATGTGGAGTATACCGTAAACGCGCCGGAGGCTGGGGAGTATGACGTCGTTATGGGCGTCCGGTTGGGAGCCGGCCAGGCGCTGGCTGTTTATCCGGCGGCCATCGTGGTCAACGGCGGTGGACAAGGAAATGTCTATCCGGCCAATTTCCGGTTCGATCCGGCGACGGAGTTCGCCAATACGGCAGCCTGCCGGGTGCGGATTACACTGCGGGAGGGACTGAACCGTATTGCCTGCACCAACGTGCTCAAGGATGCGGTAAGCGGCGACTCGGGCTGGGCCTATATCAACCAGGATTACCTGGACGTGGAGGATCGCCTGGAGCCGGTATCTTATGAAAAGCCGATCCGCATGGAAGCCGAAACGGACGCCTATCTGAACCTCTACGGCAACCCCGAGGGGACCGAGGAGAACCCCAGCGGCACTGGCGTTACCGTGGGCGGCAGCGCGGATATTCACAATGTGCAGACCTATGCGGATATCGCGGCCAACGGCCTGGACAGCGTTTATACCTCCTATGCGGAGTACACGGTGGACGCGCCGGAAGCCGGTGAATATGAGGTGATCGTCGGCGTACGACTGGGCGCGGACAAGAACTTTTCCCTCTACCCGGCAGCGGTGGTGGTCAACGGCGGCGGCCAGGGAAACGTCTACAAAGCGGACTTTGTGTTTGATCCGGCTGTGAGCTTTGTCAATACCGCCGCGTGTGTTGTGCATGTCAGCCTACAGAAGGGGCTCAACCGGATCGCCTGCACCAGCGTTCTGAAGGATATGGTGGACGCGGGCGCGGCCTGGGCCTATGCCAACCAGGATTACCTGGATTTAGATTCCCAGCTGACCCCGGTTCCCTATGAAAAGCCGGCGCGCTATGAGAGCGAGCTTTATGCCATGCCCAACCAAATCGCCATCCAAACCGGCCGGGAAGACTATTCGGGTGGCGGCTGCCTTGGCGCTGCCAACAACGCCTACGTCCAGACGCTGGCCGATATTCAGGCAAACGGCATCGACGGTATGCGCACGGCATTTGCCGATTATCAGATAGTCGCGGAGCAAGCAGGGACCTATGCGGTCTACATCGGCATGAGGTATGGCGTCTGGTCGTCCTCGGGAGATACGGCGCCGATCGACAAAGCCTATATGGTCGTGGAATGCGGCGATTTCCGCCAGGTGATCGAAGCGCCGGTAGCGGGCGTTCAAAACCGTGTGTTCACGGTGCAGGTTCCCTTCACGGCGGGCGGCAACGTCCTGCGGATTTCCGGCTTTACCGCCGATTCCAAGTTCGAGACGGGCGATGTTTGGACGGACTTCGACTATATCGAGCTGCCGAAGGAATTGGCGGCGGAGCCTTTCGGCGGAACCGTCGAGGCGGAAAATTCGGAAAATTACAACTATTCTCTGCAATATGACGAAAACATGTCCGGCGGCAAATACCTGGGCGGCGCCGATTACAATAGGCTGGATGAGAGCCGGGTGACCTTTGATACCCTCTCGCAGGAGGTTATGGAAGAGATTCCTCATGTCCGCTTCATTCTGAACGCGAAGAAGGCTGGTTTGTATAGCGTGGCGCTTCGTTTTCGGTCAGGA
>CABSLQ010000083.1 GCA_902478605.1 uncultured Oscillospiraceae bacterium | reverse complement strand
ACCCTACTCCATTATACCAAAAATGCCGCCTTTCGGCGACTTCTTTGACAAGCTGAAACCGCTGCGGCAGGAATCTGCCGCAGCGGTTCTTTTCTTAGCGTAGAGACAACCAGGCCATACATACTGGCGCAGCCATGGCCGTGAGCAGCAACGCTCCCCGGCCCGGGTCAGGTGCAGAGCATAGCCTAGGAGTCTTATTCCTTTCCCAGCTGATAGGACAGCGTCATAAGGCTGTCCCCCAGATGGACATTTTCCACCACCACATTGGGATACTGGTACCCTACGTCATAATGGGAGAAGTTCCAGAACCCGCGCACGCCGAGCGCCACGAGCCGGTCGACAATGGCGGGTGCTGCCTCCTTGGGAATGCAGAGGATGGCCACCTCCGGCTTGGCGGTACGGCAAACCTCTTCGAGCTGTGCCGTGGGGCGCACCTCCATACCGCGCACCTGGGTGCCGATAACGGTGGGGGAATCGTCAAAAATCCCCACCAGGCGAATACCGCGCTTTTCAAAGTCCATGTGATTGGCGATGGCTTTGCCCATGTTGCCCGCGCCGACCAGCACCGTATTGGAAAGCCGATCCATGCCGAGAATATGGCCGATCTCGTCATACAGCTGTTCCACCATATACCCATATCCCTGCTGACCAAAGCCGCCGAAGCAGTTAAGGTCCTGCCGGATCTGGGAAGCGGTCAGCCCCATGCGCTGGGACAGCTCGCGCGAGGAGATGCGCGTGACGCCATTTTCCTTTAAATCATATAAAAACCGGTAATATCGGGGAAGACGGCGCACCACGGACATCGAGATATGCTCGTTCTTGGCCATCTTCATCACCTGCCTTTTCTGGAACCGCGCCGCCGGGCGCCGATTTTACGCGTTCTGGTTGCGGGTGTAATCGAGCAGACCGCCCGCCAGCAGCATATCCACCTGCCGTTTGGAGAAGCCCGCACGCAGCGGGAAGCTCTCGCCGGTTGTCCGGTTTTCGAGGATCACCTCGTCGCCCTCCTGCAGACGGCGGCGCAGATCCGGCAGCCGCAGCTCGTCGCCCAGCTTCACCCGATCATAATCGGCCTCGTTCGCAAAGGTCAGCGGCACGATGCCCGCGTTGATGAGGTTCGCCACATGAATGCGGGCGAAGGACTTGACGATGACCGCCTTAATTCCCAGATACAACGGGGCGAGGGCCGCATGCTCGCGGGAGCTGCCCTGGCCGTAGTTGGCACCGCCGATGATAATCCCTTTTCCGGCCGCCTTGCAGCGCGCCGGGAATTCCTCATCACACCGCACGAAGCAGTACTCCGAGATCGCCGGAATATTGGAGCGCAGCGGCAGAATCTTCGCACCCGCCGGCATGATGTGGTCGGTGGTGATGTTGTCCCCTACCTTGAGCAGCACGGGAGCCTCCACCGTTTCGGGCAGCGGGGCCGTCTTGGGGAAGGGCTTAATGTTGGGGCCGCGGACAATCTCCACCGCGTCCATATCCTTTTCGTCCGCCGGGGGAATAATCATGTTATCGTTGACGAGGAAGGTGTCGGGCATCTTAATAACCGGCGGTTCGCCGAGGGTGCGCGGGTCGGTGAACACGCCCGTCAGCGCGGACGCCGCCGCCACCTCGGGGCTGACAAGATATACCTGCGCATCCGCCGTGCCCGAACGGCCTTCAAAGTTGCGGTTAAAGGTACGCAGCGAAACGCCGCCCGAGTTGGGTGACTGCCCCATGCCGATGCAGGGACCGCAGGCGCATTCCAGAATACGTGCGCCCGCCGCAATGAGATCCGCAAGCGCCCCGTTTTCGGCCAGCATGTTGTATACCTGCTTGGAACCGGGCGCAATGGACAAGCTCACGTCGGGATGGACCGTTTTGCCCTTGAGGATGGCCGCCACCTTGAGCATGTCCATAAGGGAGGAGTTGGTGCACGAACCGATGCAGCACTGGTTGACCGGCAGCGGGCCGATTTCCTCCACCGCTTTGACATTGTCGGGCGAATGCGGACAGGCCGCCAGCGGGCGCAGGGCGGACAGATCGATGTCCACCACCTCGTCGTATACCGCGTCGGCATCCGCCTGCAGCTCCACCCAGTCGGCTTCGCGCCCCTGCGCCTTCATAAAGGCACGGGTCACCTCGTCGGAGGGAAACACCGAGGTGGAGGCGCCCAGCTCGGCCCCCATGTTGGTGATGGTCGCGCGCTCGGGCACCGACAGGGTGGCGACGCCCTCGCCGCCGTATTCGATGATTTTGCCTACACCGCCCTTGACCGACAGACGGCGCAGTACCTCGAGAATCACGTCCTTGGCCGCCACCCAGGGCTGCAGCCGGCCGGTCAGGTTAATCCGCACGATGCGGGGCATCGAAATATAGTAGGTGCCGCCGCCCATCGCCACGGCCACGTCGAGGCCGCCCGCCCCAAAAGCGAGCATGCCGATGCCGCCGCCCGTGGGCGTGTGGCTGTCCGATCCGATAAGCGTCTTTCCCGGAATGCCAAACCGCTCGAGATGCACCTGATGGCAGATGCCGTTGCCCGGACGGGAAAAATACAGCCCGTGCTTTTTGCAAACCGACTGAATGTACCGGTGATCGTCGGCGTTTTCAAACCCGGTCTGCAGGGTGTTGTGATCAATATACGCCACCGACCGCTCGGTCTTGACACGCGGCACACCCATCGCTTCAAACTCCAAATAGGCCATCGTACCGGTCGCGTCCTGGGTCAGCGTCTGATCGATCTTCAGGCCGATTTCGCTGCCCGGCACCGACATGTCCCCGCTGACCAGATGGGTACGAATCAGCTTGTGTGCAATCGTCTCTCCCATGGGATGGATCACTCCTCTCGATTATCCCTTCTATTATGCCGGATTGTTTTTATTTTGTCAATTGCAAAGCCTACAAAAGCAAAGGCGGCGAAGGCACACATTTTGCCTGCTCTGCCCCACCGGTGCGGCCGGGGCGGCGCAAGTCTTCCAATATTTCCCCTCTTTTCTTACGGGAGATTGACTTTTTTCCTATCGTCTTATACAATGGTTTTATAAAATGAAACGGGAGGGATTTTTCATGGAAGGCTACAAACCCAATGGACTGTATGCGGACGGGCGCGGGGCGTGGAAAACCGACACGCTGAGCACCTATACAGTCAAAACCTTTCTCTGGATGTTCTTTGGTCTGGCCATCACCTTTCTGACCGCCTTTACGGGGTATATCACCGGGGCGATCGTCTATCTCTTCTATATTCCCTATGTGCATTTCATCCTGCTGGCGGCCGAACTCCTTGTTGTCATCGTGCTTTCTGCCTGTCTGCAGAAGCTGTCGGTCATCGCGGCCCAGGTGCTGTTTTTTGCCTATGCGATTCTCAACGGCATGGTCTTCTCGGTTTATTTTCTGATCTTTGAGGTTTACAGTCTCATCTATATCTTTCTGCTCACGGCGGCGTTTTTCGGCCTGCTGGCGACCTTCGGGTATTTCACCAAGAAAAACCTCGCCGGCTGGCGGCCGATTCTCATCGCCGGCCTCCTCTTCCTGCTGGTGTTCTGGGTAGTCTCGCTGTTCCTGCCCATGACCGGAGTGGAACGCCTTGTCTGCCTCATCGGCATTGCCATCTTCCTGGGCTTCACCGCTTACGATACCCAGAAAATCAAGGCGTATCACGCGGCTTTTTCCGCCAATCCGGAACTGGCATGCAAGGCCTCCATCTATTCCGCGCTGCAGCTGTATCTTGATTTTATCAACATTTTCGTTTATCTGCTGCGCATCGTCGGACGGCGCAAATAACCGGACAGAAACGTACGAGACCCCCGCGGTTATGCATAACCGCGGGGGTCTCGTTTATTTTCTCAATATTCGCCGACTTCGCCGGCGCGTCCGGCGGCGCAGAGCGCCTCGGTCGTCTCCTCGGTGTGGAAGCATTCCAGCGTAGTGCGCCAGTTGACCGGCTTCGCCCAGTGCACCGCGTTGCCGATGATTTTGAGCACATGGGGGTTGTGGAAGCTGGGATTGGTCTCATGCCCGGGCTGGAAGTAAAAAATCTTCCCCGCCCCGCGGCGCCAGCAGCAGCCGGAACGGAACATCTCGCCGCCGCGGAACCAGCCGCCGAACACCAGCTCGTCGGGTGCGGGCACATCGAAAAACTCGCCGTACATCTCTTCCGTGCCCAAGTCGAACCACGCGGGCACCCCCTGCGCAATCTCGTGGGAGGGATTCACGCACCAAACCCGTTCAAAATCCCCGTCCCGCCAGCGCAGCGAACAGGTCGTGCCCATGAGCAGGCGGAACGGCTTGGAATAATGCCCCGAATGCAGCACGATGAATCCCATGCCGCGCAGCACCCGGTTGGCCACCTTGCGCGCAATCTCGTCGGGCACCTTTTCGTGGGCCATATGCCCCCACCACACCATCACATCGGTGTTCTCCAGCACCTCGTCCGGCAGCCCACAGTCGGGCTGATCCAGCGTGGCGGTGCGTACCTCGACATCCTCCAGCGTACTCAGATACGCCGCAAGGGTTCCATGCAGCCCGAGCGGATAAACCGCCTGCACTTCCGGTTCCTGATCATGCATATTTTCATTCCAGATAGTGACTCGAATCATACCTGTCTCTACTCCTTATGCTTAAATTTCACACAGCACCGTCTGCCCGGTCCGGTCGGAGGCAAACGCCGCTTCCATGACCTTCATGCCGCGCATGGCCTCGGCCGGCTTAACGCGCAGCTCTGCCGTGCCGTCGAGCACATCGGCCAGATTGCGGTAAAAAATATCATAGTCGGAAACATACGGTTCCCCGTCGATCACCGTCTCCTCGATGGTATCCTTGGCGCGGGGGGCCATCGTTTTGGTCGGTCCCGCCTTGGTATAGATGATCTCCTCTTCCCAGGTCACCTCATGCTGCGCCGCGCGCACGATTTTGCCGTTGCAGCTCCAGTCGGGAATGATGAGCGCGCCGCGGTCGCCGCAGACATACCAGCGCGGCGCCTCGATGAAATGGCTGGTTCCCACCTCGACGGTCGCCATCACGCCGTCGGCGAATTTCATGATCATCTTAAACCCGTCGTCGCATTCGGCATAATGGACGTGGTACATATCGCAGTAGATGGATTTGACCGGGGTCTTGTTCATGGTCAGCAGCTGATCGATGAGATGCACGCCCCAGTCGAGCATCATCCCGCCGCCGGCCACCGCATACTGCCGCCAGCCTTCCGGAATGCCGCGCGATCCCGTCACGCGGGACTCGATCTCGAACACCTTGCCCAGCGCGCCCGATTCCACCTTTTCCCGCATGAGCAGGTAATCGGCGTCGGCGCGGCGGTTCTGGTGCACGGTGAACAGGCTGCCGGTGCGTGCGGCAACGTCCATCATATCCTGCAGCTCGGCGCTCGACATGGCCACCGGCTTTTCGCAGACCACCGCCTTGCCCGCCTCAAGCGCCTGGCATACGAGATCGTGGTGAAAGTTGTTGGGCGTGGCAACAAGCACAATGTCAATCTCCTCGTCGGCCAGCAGCGCCTCATAGGAATCGTACAGCTTCGGGAACCCCTCCGCTTTGGCCAGCTCCATGCGCTTTTCGTCGATGTCGTACACACCGGTAAAGCGGATCCGCTCCGTCTTGAGAATGCCTTCGTAATGCCAATGCCCCATACCGCCGTAGCCGACAATGGCCGCCTGATACTGCTTCATTTCCGTGCTTCCTCTTTTCTGCCTGCTTTATGCCCACCACATGGCAGCGGGTTTTTCGGTGATCATCACGTCCTGCAGGAAGCGGATGGCTTTTTCCAGCCCTTCCTTGACCGACATGAGACCGTCCTCGTGCTCAATGCTCACCGATCCGTCGTAGCCGATGAGACGCAGGGTGGACATCATATCCTTCCACGCCTGCATATCCGACCCATAGCCCACCGTGCGGAACACCCAGCTCCGATCGAGCAGGTCACCGTAGGATCCCGTGTCGAGCACGCCGTTTTTCGCCTTGTTGTACGGATCCACCTTGGTGTCCTTGGCGTGAAAATGATATACCGCACCCTTCAGCTCGCGCAGCGCCGCAACCGGGTCCATCCCCTGCCAGATGAGATGAGAAGGATCAAAGTTGGCCCCGATAATATCGCCCACCGCCGCGCGCAGACGCAGCAGCGTCGCCGGATTGTACACGCAGAACCCGGGGTGCATTTCGAAGGCGATTTTCTCCACCCCATAGGAGCGGGCGATGTCCGCCGCCTTCTTCCAGTAAGGAATGAGCACCTCCTCCCACTGATACTGCAGCGTCTCGCCATACTCGGGCGGCCACGCGCAGGTCACCCAGTTCGGCCGGATGGAGGAAGGGCTGTCGCCCGGGCAGCCCGAGAAGGTCACCACCGTTTTGACGCCGAGCTTCTGCGCCAGCTTGCAGGTGTCCACAAACACCTCGTGGTACATCGCGGCCGTCTCCGCAACGGGATGCACCGGGTTGCCGTGGCAGGACAGGGCGCTGATTTCCAGCTCGTTTTTGGCGAGCAGTGCCTTAAACTCCTCGATCTTCTTATCGTCGGCGAGATAGACCTCCGGCTTGAGATGGTTGTTGTTGGTATACCCGCCCGTGCCGAGTTCCACCGTCTGGACGCCCAGGCCGTGCAGATAGGCGAACGCTTCTTCGGCCGGCAGCCCCTGCAGCGGCACTGTCAAAACGCCGAGTTTCATAAAAACCAGCTCCTTTTGTCAAAGTTTTATAAGTACCTTCATTATACATCACCGGCCCGGATTTTCACCAACTATTGCGCCGGATTTTTTCAACTTTTTTTCGCTCAGATATCGCCGCCGTTCTTACGGTAGTAAACAGGGGTGCGCCCCGTCACCTTGCGGAACGCCTTATAAAAATTGGTGCTGTTGTTGAAGCCGCAGGCCATCGCAATATCGGTCAGATTATCCTGGGTGGTGCGTATAAGCTCCACCGCCCGCTGCACCCGCCGGCGCACGACATATTCCACCGGCGACAGCCCGTTATACCGCTTGAAGAGGGTGGAAAAATAGGCCGGGCTGACATGGGCGATGGCGGCAAGGTCGGCCAGACGGATTTCGCCGTCAAGATGCTCGTCAATATAGCGGACCACTTCGTTGAGCTGCGCGACGTCCTCCTGCCGCAGCGGGCGGCGGGCCTGCTGGCGGTCAATATAGTCGTAGTTGCGCAGGATTTCCGCAAAGATGGTCTGCAGCTTGATTTTAACAAACAGCTCGTAGCAGTCCCGCTTTTGTTCGAATTCCCCGAGGATCTCCATCATCAGGCTGTAAATGCGCGCCGTGGCCGGATTTTCCCGATCAAGGCGATGGGAAAAATTGTGCCCGTTTTGAAAAAACACCAGCAGAAAGTTGTAGTCGAGGTCATTGGCCAGCGAATTCCAGATAAGCGCGGTGTCGAAGTGGATGACCACATTGTTGAGATGTTCCCCTTCTCCCAGCACCAGCCCGTGCACGTCGGTATTGGGCAGAATAAAGACGTCGCCCGGCCGTATGTCGTAAAAGGTATCGCCGATGTGATAGGTGCCCGTTCCCGCCGGCACGCAGGAAATCTCCAGCTGGTGATGGGTATGCATCTGGCACACCTGGGGTCCGTCGATCAGATGGTTGTCGATACTGATAAGGAAATTGCCGTTTTTATCACCAAATTCTGCGGAGAGAACCGCGCGAAACACGTCGCCCATTGTCCATCGCCTTTCCATAAAAAGTGGAATAACCACCGAAAAATAGTTTATGTCTCACTATAAGTAAAGCACACCTTGCGCCGAAGCGCAACCATCTTTTTGAAAAAATTTTCCCGGCGGAGGCCAAAATGCTGTGATTTTCGGGGATTACCGGGCATACTGAGAAGGAAAACCAACAGAAAGGCAGGAATCACCATGGAACTCAAAGGCAGCCGCACCGAAGCCAACCTGATGGCCGCGTTTGCCGGGGAAAGCCAGGCGCGCAACAAATACACCTTCTATGCCGCACAGGCCAAAAAGGACGGGTATGTCCAAATCGGCAAGATCTTTCAGGAGACGGCGGACAACGAAAAGGAGCACGCAGAAATTTGGTTCAAATGGCTCCACGGGAACACGATGCCCGCCACCCCGGCCAACCTGGCCGACGCCGCTTCAGGCGAGCACTACGAATGGACCGAGATGTACAAGGAATTCGCCGAAACCGCGCGGCAGGAAGGGTTCACCGAGCTGGCGGCCCTCTTTGATCTGGTCGCCAAAGTGGAAAAAAGCCACGAGGAACGGTACACCAAGCTGCTGGACAACCTGAATACGGGCAAGGTATTCAAGCGGGAGGCCCAGACCGTCTGGGTGTGCCTGAACTGCGGCCATCTGTACACGGGCGAGACGCCGCCTGTCATGTGCCCTGTATGCAAGCATCCGCAGTCGTATTTCCAGATGCATGTGGAGGATTACTGACATGGGAAAGAAAAAGGGCCGGCCGCTGGACAGCGCGGGCAAAGCGCTTGTCCGGGACGACAGCCGCACCCTGCGCGAGCAAGGGCGCGGCGCCATCTCCTCCGACGTGCTGGGCAGTTATACCGGCACGCCCGAGGACGGCGAACGTCCCGTCCAGGACGCCGACGATTTGTAAAAAAAGCCGGCGGAAACGTTCTGTTTCCGCCGGCTTTACCATGGCACAACGGCAAAGGAGGCGAATCGCCTTGCAAACCAAACCGCACGCCTTTACCAAAGCGGAAAAAAGCTGGATCCTCTACGACTGGGCCAATTCGGTATATGCCACCAACATGACCGCCGCCATTTTCCCCATCTACTACGCCGCCGTTGCGGGCGATGAGGGCAATAAATGGTGGGGCCTCGGCGTATCGGCCGCCTCCCTCATCATCGCCGTGCTCGCGCCGCTGCTCGGCGGATTCGGCGACCGGCGCGGTATGAAAAAGAAGCTGCTCGCCGCCTTTCTGATACTGGGCGTTCTCGCCACCGCTTTGACCGCCTTTGTGGGCAGCTGGCAATGGATGCTCATCGGGTATGTGCTGTCCCACATCGGCTTTTCGGGAGCCAACGTCTTTTACGACGCCTTTCTCACCGACGTGGCCACGCCGGAACGCATGGACCGGGTTTCGGCCTGGGGCTATGCGATGGGCTATCTCGGGGGCAGCACCATCCCCTTCGTGATCGCGATCCTCGCCCTGCTTGCCACCGGCTTCAGCACCCGGGCGGTGAAATTTTCCATCCTGCTGACCTGCGTGTGGTGGGCAGTCTTCTCTCTGCCGCTGCTGCGCCACGTCAAACAAATCCACTATACCGACGCGCCCCGTTCGCTGGCCGCGGTGGGGCAAAACCTGCGCGATACCCTGCGCCGCATCCGGGCCGACCGGGGACTGCATCTCTTTCTGCTCGCCTATTTCTTTTACATCGACGGGGTGAACACCATCATATCGCTGGCCACCAACTATGGCGCGACGCTGGGCCTCGGTTCGATCGGCATGATCCTCGCCCTGCTCGTGACCCAGCTGGTCGCCGTCCCCTGCTCCATTCTGTTCAGCCGCCTGTCCCGCCGGTTCCGCTCGGAAAATCTCATAGCGGCGGCCATCGCGGTGTATTTTGTCATCTGCGGAGTGGGATTTTTCATGGGCCGCCACGTGGAACCCTATCAGCTGGCCTATACTGCCGCGGTGGACAAAGCGGCTGCCGTTCCCTCTCTGCCCTCCCGCGACGAGGCGGTGGCACGCCGCCTCATCGGCGATATCCGCGACCAGGGAAAGGACGCGCTTGCCGCAGCCGATCGGCCCGCCGCCTTTTATTCCCTGGGACATGACGGGAAGGAAACGGGTGTGCTCGGCGACGTCCTCACCCGCCTGAAAGATCCGTCCAATAAAAAATACGTCTTTTCGAGCGAAGCCTCGCGTCTGGCCGTGCTGCAGATGGTGGAGGAGATGAAGGCGCCGCTTCTCGCGTTTGCGGCGGACGAGGCGGGCGAACAGGCCTATCGTGCGGCGCTGCGTCTGTCCTCGCGGCTTTTCTGGCTGATGGCGGTGCTCGTCGGCACGGTGCAGGGCGGGGTGCAGGCGCTGTCCCGTTCCTTCTTTGGCAAGCTGGTGCCGCCCGAACGCTCCAACGAGTATTTCGGCTTTTTCGATATCATCGGCAAGTTCGCCGCTGTCACCGGCCCCTTTCTGTACGCGCTGTTTTATATCGCCACCGGCCGCGCCTCGATGGGGCTTGTCAGCCTGATGCTGCTATTTGCAGCGGGCGGCATTTTGCTTCTCTGCGCCCGCCGCAGCCTGCCCGATCCCGCACGCCCGGCAAAACACGGAAAATGAAAAACGTCCGGCACCTTCTCAGGTGCCGGACGCTGCAGCTTGTCAAAGAAGGAGGCGTTTTGCTCAGGCGAAGCGCCTTCTTCTTTTGTA
>CABSLQ010000082.1 GCA_902478605.1 uncultured Oscillospiraceae bacterium | reverse complement strand
GCAGAATTCTTATGCGTCGCATCGGGGAACCCCCGGCGAGGGTTCCCCGCCGTAAAACGTCCCACCGGGACGTTTTACGCCCCTCCTGCGCTCTTTGAAGGGAAAAATTTCGTCCTCAGCGGAGGACGACAGGGGCTTTGCCCCTTGACCCCACCGCCTTTTGAAAAAGGCGGGCGAAAACTTTTTATGTATTATTTTTTGCGAATGGACTTTTTCGACAGGCTGCCGCCCCGTGCACATGCACGGGGCGGTTTTTCATTAGGCTTTCTTTTTGCTCTTGGGAGCGTTCTTTTTCTGTGCCGCTTTCTTCTGCTTGTGTTCGATCCAGGTCACCCAAAGCGAACCGCACAGGAAGGTGGAGGTGTAGAAGCCGGACAGAATACCAAACATCATAGGCACCGCAAAGCTGATGATGGAATCCATACCGGTGGCCAGAGCCATAATCGCCACAATGGCAATGGCGGCAAAGGTGCACAGCGCGGTATTGAAGGAGCGGACCAGCGACTGGTTGATACTTTTGTTGACCAGCTCGGCCAGCGGCGTTTTGGGATCCATGAGCTGCCGGTTTTCCCGAATACGGTCAAAGATGACGATGGTGCCATTGAGCGAATAGCCCAGAATGGTGAGCACCACGGCCACGAAGTTATCATTAAGCGGGATACGGAAAATCACAAAGGCAAAATAGGCGATCAGTATGTCGTTGAGCAGCGCGATCAGCGCCATCACCGCCGCAGACAGTCCGCCGATTTTGCGGAAGCGCAGCGCCACATAAATCAGCAGGAACAGAGATGCCAAACCAATGGCAACCAGACACTTGATAAAGAACAACTGGCCCATCGAGGGCGCCAGCGAGTTGGAGTTAATCAGCTTGAGTGCGTTATCCGGATAGGCCTCGTTCAGTGCTTCGGTGAGTGCCGTGGTGGCGTTCAGCTCCACCTCATCCACGAGGGAAATGTTGATAACGCTTACATCGCCGTCGGTGGACAGAGTCACGTCGGCTGCCGCACCGAGCTGTTCGGTCGCGATCTCATCTATACCATTCTGATCGATGGTGCCGGTATAGCTGTACTTGAGCAGCGTGCCGCCCTTAAAGGAAATGTCCAGCTGGGTGCCAAAAAGGATATTGAAGAGGATGCCGACAACAATCAGTGCTGTCGAGATGATGAAGAAAACCTTGCGGTTCCCGATAATGTTCCATTCCTTTTTCATGCCCGCTTACCTCCCAACAGCCAGGGTTTCCGGAAAATCTTGAAGCGGGTAATCGAAGCCAGCATCAAGCGGGACGCGGTAACGCCCATAATAAAGTTGAAGATGATACCCACAAACAGGGTATAACCGAAGGAGTAGATGGAACCGGTCGTCGCTGCCGGGAACCACATGAGCACCGGTTTGAGCAGCGTGGCCCACAAACCGTCCGGCGGTCCGAAAACACCCATGAGCACGATGGCCACAATGATGACCGTGATGTTGCCGTCGAAAATCGCCCAGAAGGAGTTCTTGGAACCGATGGAAATCGCGCCGTCAATGGTGCGGCCCGCCCGGATTTCCTCCTTGACACGTTCTGCCGTGATGATATTCGCGTCCACGCCCATGCCGATGGAAAGGATAATACCAGCCAGACCGGGCAGCGTCAGGGTGAAGCCGTTGAGGAAGCCGAAGTATCCCGAAACGGCCGCCACCGAACCGGCTACCTGCCCGAGAAGCGAAAGGACGGCCACAACACCGGGCAGGCGATAATAGAGAATCAGATAAATCGAAATAAGAACAAAGGCGATAATGCCGGCCCACACCATGACATCGAGCGCTTTCATACCCATCGTCGGTTCAATGGTACCGAAGCTCTTGACCTCCACGGCGAAAGGCAGGGAGCCCGAATTGATGAGGTTAGCCAGGCTCTGCGCCTCGCCCACATCGGCAAAGCCGCCCGAGATGGTGGCCGTACCGTTCGGAATGGCCTCGTTGACCGTGGGAGCGGACAGCTGTTCATTGTCGAGCCAGATGGAGATGGTACCCTTGCTCGATGCCAGACGGGATGTCGCCTCGGCAAACTTATCCTTTCCGGAGGGCTCCAGCTCAAGCAGCACCACCGGCTCGTTCGTATCGGGATCAAAGCCGGCGGAGGCGGAAGCCACATCGCTGCCCGTCAGGATCAGGTCGCCCGTCGGGACCTGAATGGTATTGCCGTCCGCATCTGTTTCTTCCTTGGTGTCGGTACCTTCGCGGAACTCCAGCTGCGCGGTTTTTCCCAGCTCCTCGATGGCCGTCTCGGGATCGAAATCGGATTCTCCTTCTTTCCAGGGGAACCGTACGATGACCTGCTGGTTCGCCACGTCGGAATACACCTCATAGTCGGTGATGCCCTGGCTGACCAGACGGCGGGAAATGACATCCTGCAGAGCCTCCATATCTTGGGCATCGATGTCGGTGACCCCTTCCTCGGGACCAAAGGTGGCGTCAATACCGCCGCGGATATCAATGCCCCATCGAATATCCGCCGCACCGCGGATAATGGTATCGCGCCTGTCGCCATAGTACTTGTACACCCCGAAGAAGGTGGTGTACGTCAATGCTAAAATCAACAGTGCCACGATGAAGAAAACGGGTTTCTTAGTGCGCTTCATCGGCTTGTCCTCCAATGCATACTATTGCGGCGAAGGGGTCCCCCTCGCACCAATGTGTTTTATTATATTAGGAACAAAGGAAAAAGTCAATGCGATCGGCCGGCATGAATCATATTTTTCCAAATTGCCCTTAACCCGCCGATTGTTTTTCGACAGCTCCGCCAATATTTTTTCTTTTCCTTATACAAGGCGGCTTTTTCTTACATCAGCAGGCATCCAACCCCGGTACATACAGCGGCAGCGGGAACCATCCCGGCGGCACGGGCAGGCCGGGCATCCCGCCCAGCGGCGAAAAGAGCAGGCGCGCGGCTTCAAACGGCGGCAGCGACACATCCGGCGGCTCCGCCGTTTCCTCTACCGCCGGGATCCCCGCCTGCACGGTGAGCTTTATGCGGCAGGTTCCCGCGATATCCAGCACCAGCCGGCCGTCTGCCAGCGGCGGCAGGGCCGCCCGGCACCGCATAAACGCCCGGGTGACCGTCGGAAAATCCAGCAGGAGAAACTGGCTGTTCGGCGCCGTCTGCCCGTATTCCGCCACATCGGCAAACCAGGCGATCGCCTCCCGCTCCCAGAGAGGGAGGGTAACGCGCAGCGCCTCCACCCCCTCCCGCCGCATCAGCGCGGCACACACGGCGGGCAAATCCGCGGCGCGGCGCAGGCGCAGCTCCTGCACCGTCTCGCCCCGCGCGCAAACATAGCCGGCAAACGCGCCGTCAATCTGCACGGCGAGCGGCTGCATGTTCCAGGTGCTGCACACCGCGCAGAAGGTCTCCGGCGTGCGCGCGCCCGCCACCGGCTGCGCCTCGTACAGGGAAAACGCTTCCCGCACAAGCGGATCCTCGGGGGATTCCAGCGGCCAAAAGGTCACCCAGTCGCCCGCCGAACCGTACCGGTGCCGCAGATTGGCGGCGGTCAGATGAAACGCCGTCTGCACCCCCGTCGGGGTGAAACCGTAATATTCATACCGCTGCCGCTGGCCGCCCAGGCAGGCGAAGGCCGTCCCCTGTGCCTTTAAATCGGCGGTTACCCGCGTCATCAGCGCCTTCATATAGCCCCGGCCTCTGGCATAGGGATGCACCGACACGGTGCCGATGCACGCCGCCTGCAGCGGTTCCCCCGCCACCCGCAGGTTCAGCGGCTGCACGCAGGCCATCGCCCGGATAAGCCCCTCTTCCTTGAGCAGATAATGATACGGGCCGCTGTCGCTTCCCGGCCCATACAGCTTAGGGATAAGAGAGGGAAAATCGGTGGCATCGCCCGCATGGCTGAAAACATAGTTGCCGAAATCGATGATGGCGGGCAGATCCGCCGCCGTTCCTCTGCAAAAGACCGTCTGCATCGCGCTTACTCCCTTTTTACAGCAGCGTTTCGTCGTACACCGTCCGCGCCCCGCCGATGAATTTGGGGCGGGTGCGGGCGAACAGCACCGATGCCTCGCCGATGGTCCGGATATCCAGGCGCGCCGGCACGGCCACACGGGCCAGATGCATGCCGATAAGGGTGCCGCCGATATCCATGCCCGCGCGGGCGCGGATCTCCTCCACCAAAACCGGATCGGCCAGCCGCTGGTAGGTTGTAGTGGCAAAGGAACCACCCGCCTTGGGCTGCGGCACGGCGTTGACCGGTTCCAGCCCGTACTGCCTTGCCGCCGCCCGTTCGATTACGAGCGCGCGGCCCAGGTGCTCGCAGCATTGGGCGGCGAGATACACGCCCGCCTCCTGCAGCGCCGGATAAATGCCGTCAAACAGCGCCCCGGCGATCTCCATGCTGGAGGTGGTGCCGATGGCGTGGCCGCCCACCTCGCTCGTCGAGCAGCCGACCACCAAAATATCTCCCGGCGACAGCTTGGCCACGCCGAGCAGCTGCTGCGTGGCCTGTGCCGCCTGTTCCCGTATGGTTTGCAGCATAACAACCTCTCCTTTTGCTTTATTGCATCTGCGCAACCCAGGCCTCGACATCCCGTATCAGCAGGCGATACAGCGGCGCCAGCGCGGCGAACCCCTGCCGCAGCGTCTCGGTCAGCTCCGGCCCGCCGAAGAGGGCGCACCCCTCTTCGGTGCGCACCATGTCGATGACCTTGCAGTTATACAGCGGCCAGAGCGCTTCCGGCGCATTCGGACGCTTGGGCCGGGCATACGCCGGACCGTCCGGGCTAAAGCCCGCCTCGCCGGCCTGCTTCATCGCTTTGGTATAGGGCGCGGGCCGTTCGTCTATGCGGCGGCGCAAGAACTGCAGGAAGGCGGGCGGTGCCTGATAAAAGCCCATACCCCATATCGATTGGGACGCGGAAATGTCGAGATAAAAACCGGGCGTGAACTCCCAGATCTTTTTATCCCGCTGAAAGGCGATCCACATATTCTCCCGGTACATCGATTTGTCCTTCGTGTACCGGTTGTCCCGCCGTACCCGGCTGACGGTGCCGTTGGAGCCGGGCGTCACGACCAGCCGCGCGTCAATCTCCAGCATGGAGGGGGCCAAATCCGCCACCAGGGCGCGCAGCGGCTGGATCACCTGCCGCTGAATGTCCGGCTTATGGGCTTCATAATAGCTTTTGCTGTCATGAAAGCGGTTTTCCGCCAGCAGCCACATGGCCTGCGGCGTGATCCCCTGAAAATCTCCCATGTATGTGTTCCCCTCTTTTCCGTTTGGCCTGTCCGCCCATTATACCACATTCTCTGCCGCTCTTCAATCTTTGCGTCCCGCACAAAAAAGTGTGAAAAATGTGCTTGCTTCCTAGACAAGACGCAATTCATTCGATATAATAAGGAAAGCGTACCACGATTGCGGCCGGGGATCCGGACTAAAATGGCAAAGGGGTATATCATGGATCATCTGCAAACACTGAACAACATCCGCAACAATATCAAACAGGTTATCGTGGGCAAGGATGCGGTCATCGACCATCTGCTCATCTCGCTCGTTTGCTCCGGCCACGTGCTGATCGAAGACATGCCCGGGCTCGGCAAGACGACGCTGGCCGCTGCGCTGGCTTCCTCGCTCGGCTGTTCCTTTAAACGTATTCAATTTACCCCTGACGTGCTTCCGTCGGATATCACCGGCTTTACCATGTTCAATATGAAAACCGGCGAGCAGGAGCTGCACCTCGGCAGCGTCATGAACCAAATCGTGCTGGCGGACGAAATCAACCGGACAAGCCCCAAAACCCAATCCGCCCTGCTCGAAATCATGCAGGAAAACCAGGTGACCATCGACGGGCAGACCTATCCTGCGCCGGCGCCCTTCATGGTGCTCGCCACCCAAAACCCGGTGGAAACGGCGGGTACCTATCCGCTGCCCGAGGCGCAGCTGGATCGCTTCTTCATGCGCATTTCGATGGGCTATCCCACCCATCAGGAGGAAATGAACATTCTCGCCGGGCACCGGCCGCGCCGCGGGGCGCCCAAGCTGCAGGCCGTCGCCTCCGCGCAGGATGTGCTCGATATGCAGCGGGTGCTCGAAGGCATTCTGTGCGCCCCGGCCGTGATGGATTACATTGTTTCCATCACCGAAGCCACCCGCAGCCTCGCCGACGTGGCGCTCGGCGTGAGCCCGCGCGGCTCCATCGCCTTGATGCAGGCCGCCAAGGGCATGGCCATGCTCAGCGGGCGCAGCTATGTGCTGCCCGATGACGTCCAGCGCATGGCCTATCCCGTTTTGTGTCATCGCATGGTCATGCGCACCAAGGCGGGCCTGCGCCGCCAGACGCCGGAAAACATCATCACCGCCGTCCTGCATGCCATCCCGGTTCCCGCTGTGCCATGACCGGACGGGGCATTGCTTTCGTCATGGTCACGGCGCTGATGCTGCTGCTCGGTCTGGGCACCGGCACCCGCGAAATATATTTCATCGTCTTCTGCCTGGGCGTTTTGCTGGTGTATGCGGGGCTTTCCGCCTTTCTGGCGGCCATATCCCTGCGCTGCCGGCAGTCCCTGGATTCCCCCTATGCCGTGCGCGGCGAGTCGGTCGGTCTCCACATCGAGGTGACCGGCTTTCTGCTGCTGCCTGTGGCGGTACGGCTGCGGGTCAAGCTGCCGGCGGCGGATTTGCCCGGCCGGGAACCCATTTACCATTACATGCTGCTTCCCGGCGGCAAACGGCCGCGCCTTTCCATGCAGATGGCGTGTCCGCACCGCGGCGTGTGGCCGGTGCAGGTGGCACAGGTGCGCCTGTTCGATATCTTCGGGCTGTTTGCCTTCCCGCTGCTGCGCCGAAACGCGCTTCACGAGATGGAAGAGTCGCTGACCGTTTATCCCCAGCTGTATGAGATCGCCGGCGAGACGCCGGCGCCCGCCATACTCGCCGAGGAATCCTCCTCCCAGGTGATCGTCGCCGACCACGGCGACAACTCCTCCGGCACCCGGCAGTACCGCGACGGCGATTCGCTCAAGCGCATCCACTGGAAGCAGTCCATCCGTACGCGGCAGCTGCATACCCGGCAATATGACATGACCACCGAACAGTACAACCTTCTGGTGATGGACACCGGCGTGGTACCCGGCGCCGACGCGGCCGGCTATGCCGACATGGCGGCGGAATGCGCGGCCGCCCTGGCTCTGTATTATCTGGAGGAGGGGCAGCCGGTGGAGGTACGCGGCGAAGGACCGTATGCCGAATCGGAAACGGCGCGTTCCTATGACGAGTTCACCGCTCTGTACACCCTCCTGGCCGAAATCCCGGTCGACGCCGACGCGCAGCCGCTTGAGCTGTATGAACTGCTTCGCTCGCGCCTGGGTTCGCTGCGTTCGGTGCATGTGATTACGAGCCGGCCGACCCCGGATCTGCTCGAGGGACTCCGGGAACTGGCGCAGCGCCGCTGCCTGGTGACCTGCCTGTGTCCGGATATTCCGTATACCCGCCAGCTGAAGGGCTCCTGTCCCGAGGACGTGCACATGGCCCTCATTTACGGACCGGGGGATATTCCGGCGCAATTGGGGGAGTATCTATGAGTACGAAACGCCTTCCCCTGTACAGGGACAAACAAGCTTTGTGGGATCTGCTGCTGGACGGCTTGTCCGCCTGGCTTCTCTCGGTCGGCGTAACGCTGGCTTTTGATCAGCTTTTCCGTTTCCATGCCACCTTTGCCGCCATCCTGCTGCATCCGCTGCTCGTGGTGGGGGTGCTGCTGCTGTTTCAGCGAAAGCTCTGGCTGCTTCCGATATTGGTGGCGGCCGGCCTGTCCCTGACCGCCGCCATTCTGTCGGCGGCCGGCACCCTCGGCGAAACGATGGATTTTCTCGTCGGCTTTTTCCGCTGGTGGGTCAGCCTGTTTCCCAGCCGCTCTCCCTATAACACGGCGGAAAACATCCAGCTGGTGCAGTGGCTGCTGCATATTGCCATTGCGGTGGTCATTTATGTATGCGTCCGTCTGACGCATTCGGCGGCGTTTCTGGGTACGGCCGCCACGATCTTTATCTTCATTGTATCGGCCAATAATTTTCATCAGAATATCCCGGCCATGGCCTGGATGGCTGCCGGCCTCTTCCCACTGATGGCCCGGAGCTTCTATCCGCGCCGTCCCCATGCACGCCTGGTGGCACTGACCCCGCTGCGCGGCGCACGGCTGTCCGCTGTCGCCGTCTGTGCGGCGGCGGGGCTGCTGGTTGCTCTGCTACTGCCGGCCGACACATCCGCCTGGAAATGGCGGCCTCTGGCCGAGCGGGCGGCGGATATCGGTTCCTTCCTCCAGCTGGAAGGCTCACAGGGACGGCGCACCATCTCGCTGCGTTCCCTTGGATTGCAGCCCCGCGTGGACAGGCTGGGCGGCGATATCGAGCAGGACAATTACACCCCCATTCTGCTCGTCGAGGCGCCCGCCGCCACCCTGATGAAAGGCCGCGTTTATGACGTCTACACCGGAACAGGCTGGGAAATCGAAGAGGACATGGAATACCGCTTCGGCTCCTCCGCATTCGACACCGAGTACCGCCGCACCTTCGGCATCGGCAAGCCCGACAGCGCGGACGGCATGGCATATTGGCAGGCGGCTATGACCAATGCCGACGTACAGGTGACTCTGCTGCAGGGCGGTTCCACCCTGTATCAGTTCGGCCGTGTTCAGTCTCTGTCCCTTTTGGATTCCCGAAACCAGCCGCCCATGTTCAATACCCGATCGGAAACCTTTGTGCGCACCAACCTCAAAAGGCAAAACCGGTATACCTTCCAAACGCAATGGCTTAACCGCAACCGCAGCGGCTTCTCGCTCGCTTTCTCGCAGTTGGAACAGGCCGCCGCCCTTACCACCGATCTCGATTATGCGTCCATTCAGCATCACTATACCCAGCTGCCGGATCCTCCTTCAAACTATGTACAGAATCTGGCGCGCGTCGTCACGGCCGAATATGACTCGCCCTACGACAAAATGGCGGCGCTCGAACGGTACCTGCGCACCAACTATACCTATACGCTGACGCCCGGCGACGTACCGCGCGACAGCGACTTTGTGGAATATTTCCTCGAAAGCGGTGAAGGGTACTGCGTGTATTTCGCCTCTGCGATGACCGTGATGGCGCGGACGCTGGACATTCCGGCCCGGTTTGTCGTGGGATACGGCCTGGAACGCAACGGGGACGGCCGGTTTATCGCCCTGCAGAAGAATGCGCACGCCTGGGTGGAATGCTATTTTTACGGCATTGGCTGGGTCACCTTTGACCCCACGGCCAGCTCGGACTATATGACGGGAGCGGCCGCCAGCGTGAATCCCAATCCGGGCGATGATCCCAGCGGCGACGGTCCCGACGTCCCCGGGCAGACAACCGAAGTCACCGAGGTCACCGAGGTACCGGACCCTGCCACCACGGAACCCACCGAAACACCCACTGAGGTCTCCCACAGCGGGACCACAAGCGGGTATGGGATGCCCGCGCCGCGCGATCCGCCCACATGGCTTTGGATCGTCCTGCCGCTCGGGCTGCTGCTGGCGGCGTTGGTCTGGCTGCTGTGGCGCATGCAGACCTTCCGCACGGCGTACCGGCTGGAAACGGTGCGCAGCCGCCGCCCGCAGCTGGAGGATCAGGCGGCCTGGTACTATGCTGACATGCTGCGGCAGCTGGCACATCTGGGCTATGTTCCGGCGGCCGGCGAAACGCTGCTGCAGTTCTCCCGCCGCATTGTGGAAGGCGGCAATGTGCAGCCCGAGCTGACCGGCGTTTTTGACCGCATCATGGATTGGCGGTATGGGGAAATCCCGCTTACGCCGCAGCATGTGGAACAGATGGCGCAGGCGCACGATGCCCTGGAAGACTGGCTGCGCAGCCAGATGAACCGGTGGTCTTATTTCTGGAAGAGAATCATCGGGCATGGCTGATGGTTGCGTACCAGCCGTGAACCACAATTATAAGACGAGTATTTTAAGCGAAAGGATCGAATCAATAGCATGCATGACGGTTTTTTGCGGGTGGCGGCGGCCACGCCGTCCATCCGTGTGGCGGACCCCGCCCACAACGCGCAGAAAATCCTTGAACAGATACAGGCCGCGCCGGCGGACACCGCCGTGCTGGTCTTTCCCGAGCTGTGCCTGACCGGCTACACCTGCGGCGATCTGTTCCTGCAGGCCGCGCTGCTGCGCGGGGCGGAAAAGGCGCTGGAATGGCTGCTTGACGAGACGGCCGCGTGTGAAACGCTGTTTCTGGTCGGCCTTCCCGTGGCGGACGGCTCTTCTTTGTTCAACTGCGCCGCCGTGTGTCAGAAGGGGCGGCTGCTTGGCCTGGTTCCCAAGACCCATCTCCCCTCTTATTCCGAATTTTATGAGGGCCGGCACTTCACCCCCGGCAGACCGCAGCCGCAGCCCTTCTTTTTCGCCGGCCGGGAAACCCTTTTCGGCTCGGAGCTTGTCTTCTGCTGTTCGGATATGCCGGCGTTAAAGCTGGGTGTGGAAATCTGCGAGGATTTGTGGGTGGCCGCACAGCCGTCCCAGCGGCTTGCCGCGGCAGGGGCGACGGTCATCGCCAACCTGTCCGCCAGCGACGAGAGCATCGGCAAGGGCGCCTACCGCCGCCAGCTCTGTCTCTTATACACATCTGACGCTG
>CABSLQ010000081.1 GCA_902478605.1 uncultured Oscillospiraceae bacterium | reverse complement strand
TTTTACGGCGGGGAACCCTCGCCGGGGGTTCCCCGATGCGACGCATAAGAATTCTACGTTTGTGCATATGGCTATTCGCTAAAAAGTTTTTTGACACTCTGAAAGGAGGCGCTGCGGACAGCGCCTCCTTTTCTTTCCGCTTTTAAATACCGCGGTATGTCCCCACAGCCTCCTGCACCATTTTACGCCGCCTATCTGCAATCTTAAGAAGATGTTCCGTTTTTTTCTATTTTGTTCCGCGGAATTTCATGCTATACTGGTGCAGGAACAGGGACAAAGGAGGATTGCAGATGGGACTTTTCCGCCGAAATGCCGGCCGGCCGGTGCTGTATACCGAACAGGAGCTCAGCTGCCTGGAATTTTTCATTGAAGAACACTATGGTGCCTACACCTCGGTTTTTCATGAGCTGGTATCGCCCGATATCCACGTGGACATCGCCATCATCCCGCCGTCCCCGGATCGCATGTGGACCACGCTGGTCACCATGGGGATGGGCGCCTACCGCATGAAGGTGCCCTCTCGGCTGAAAAAGGACAAACGCGATCGCGCGGAGCTTCTCATCTGTCTGCCGCCCGACTGGGAAGTCGAGAGCGACGAGGAAAAATGGTACTGGCCGCTGCGCTGGCTCAAGATTCTCGCCCGCCTGCCGGGCAGCGAAAAATCCTGGCTCGGCCGGGGGCATACCGTGCCCGGCGGCGGGCCCTTCGCCGGGAACACCGCGCTGTCCAGCCTGCTGCTCGACGAGCCGCAGGCCTACGGGGAAGAGGCCGCTTTCTGCCCCCTTCCGGACGGCAGCGGCATACGCTTTTATCAGGTGATTCCGCTGTATGAGGAAGAGCGGCAGTATCAGCTCGCACACGGGCTTGAGGCGCTGTGCGAGCGGTTCGGCGGCGCGTTTCCCCGGGTGCTGGATCCGCACAGGGAGAATTGCTGCCGGCAGGCGGTCCATATCTGAAGGAAAGGAGTCGGAAAATGAAGGTTTTTCTCTCAAAGGGATAAAAAGTGACCAATGGGTGAAAGCCGGTACGGGGCGAGCAAAAATCCGATCAACGAAAAGGTGATCGGATTTTTGTTGTTTGAAAATGACAGCTTTACATTGACAAGTTCTTTGATTTTGTGTTATAATACATATGTAGGTTACGTGTCGTGCGCAGCCCACCTTAATTGTTTATGTTGTTCTTGCGCATAGACCGTTACAATCGGTTTATGCGCTTTTTTTGCCTGTGAGGGGGGATGATTGAACCGTTTTTGGTATCTGTGCCGTCGGCGGTGGCAGTACATCTCAAGAAATTGATACTGGTGCCACTTCGTTTCCTGGCACGCATAAAAAGAGTGTGAAGTTAGCTGAATATGATTTACAAGTTGGCCAAGATTATAAACTTGTTTTGAGAATTGGCAAGAAGTGGGTTGGGGCTGACTTTTCTACTGTTGGTTAGTTCTGTTTGCTTCTTATAATGCTTTCTTTTGCGTTGCATAATCGATGAAACCAATCAGCAGAATATACCCGCCGTGCAGTCGGCGGGTATATTTTTAAGAATCGAGAAAATATAAAATCGATGAAAGTCCGTTTGGTTGTTGCACTTCGGGCAGCTTAACTGGTATAATTTTGCCATGGAGACTCGTCTCCTTTCGGGAGGTACTGTAGGTACTGTGTTTTGTGGTGAAACCATTGTACCGGAAGGGCTGACGGGTCTTCAACTTTCATTTAACTTTACAGTCCGCTGAACCGCACGAGGAGGAGAAACATGAAACGGACAGGAATTGCCTGCCTGCTGGCACTTTGCGTGCTGCTGGCGGGCTGTACGCATGCCCCGGGCGGCGGGCGAACGCCCGCCACCACCATCGCCGCCACGACCACCACGGCGGCCCCCGCCACCACGACCACCACCAAGCCGCCGCTTCCGGCGGACGCGGTAGCCGCGCCGGCCGCCCTGCTGTATGACGCCGACGACGATCGCCTGCTCTTCAGCAAGGAAGCGGACAAGCCGATGCACCCGGTGAGCACCACCAAGCTGCTCACCGCCGTCGTGTCTCTTCTGTACGCAGACGAAGACGAGGAGCTGACGGTGACCGAGGACGTGCTGCAGCTGGTCATGTACGATGCGAGCAGGGCGCGGCTGGAGGAGGGCATGCGGCTGACCCTGCGCACGGCGCTCGAGGGGCTGCTGCTGCCGTCGGGCGGGGACGCGGCGTATTTGCTGGCCGTGCATGTGGGAAAGCGGCTGGATCCCGAGAGGGCCTCCACGGCCAAGGAGGCGGTCGCCGTTTTCTGCGACGAAATGAACCGGGTGGCGGCGGCGCTCGGCGCCACGGACAGCCATTTTGTCAACCCCGACGGGTATCCGGACGATCGGCACGTCTCCACCGCCCACGATATCCTGCAAATCGCGCGGGAGGCCTATCGGTTTGACACGATCCGGGAAATCGTCTCGGCGCCGTCGGTGACGCGCACCCTGCTTTCCGGCGAAACGATGACGTGGAACAACCCCAATGCGCTGCTGCAGCCGGACAGTCCGTTCTATTACCCCGGCGTCAACGGGATGAAATCGGGCTATTCCAGCGCGGCGGGCCACTGCATGGTGATCGCCTGTGAAAAGGGGGGCAAAACCTATTTTGCCGTGGTGCTGGGGTGCCCGGACAGCGAACAGAGATGGCGCGATCTCACCACCCTGCTGAACGCCTGCTGACGCTTGTGCCCCATGGATTTCTATATTTTCCCTGCCGAACCGGCGGCCATACGGCACATACTAGGAACAGCCGGATTCCCATGTGAAAGGCAGGTGAGACGCCGTGTCGCATATCCATTCCGCCCTGCGGGAGCAGTGGGAGCAGGTGCCGGTGTATATTAAAAACCGCATTCTGCAGGCGAACGTCTCCATCGAAACGGCCGAACAGCTGCGCACCTGCGTTGCGCTGGTGCAAAAGCAGGAACAGCGCGATACCGGTGCAAAGCCGTGAACACCTTCTCCCCCGGCGGACCACGCAAAATGGTCCGCCCGTTTGTATAGGACGGGGGCCGCCTGTATTCACGCTTCGTTCATGTGAAATTTGCAGTTTCTTTGTATTTGGTTCAATGAATAGACACAATCCGGCGGTATACTATAAGCAATCCAAACGGAGAGGACAACCTCTCCAGACGGAACCGCCCCTTTACTGCCGGAACGGCAGACCATCGGCAATGCCTCCTCCCCGGAGGATTTTCATATATAAGCTTTCTTCATTTCTCCCTCCTCTTTTTTCTCCCTTTAACAGAGAAAGGCCCGGTGATTCGTCACCGGGCCTTTCTCTGTCCCTGTGGGTACCGGGTTTACGCCTGCAGCCCACGGCATGCCGTACCGCTCCCTGTTTTCGCGCTCCATGGCGTCTTTCCCTTTCTGCCGCCCGGCATGGAAAAAGCGGGCCGTTCCCAACCGGGAAAGGCCCGCTTTACTGTCGGCTATCCCACGTCCACCGTGACCCAGATTTCCATGCCGTTTTCTCCCGCCGCGCCGTAATATGCCCATACGTTGCTGCGATTGCGCACCGTAATGCGGGCGGCGCGCTGGCTCGGCCCGGTGGTGGTATCGCCCGCCATATCAATGGTCACCTGCAGATCCGACGTGCGGATGGCGTTGAGGGTGCGGCGCGGGCCGCACAGGGTGATATCGGTCAGCCGGGTGCCTTCCGCCAGGGATACCGTGCGCCCATCCGGCACATTCTGGAAGGTGACGTTGCCGTCCTCCCCCGTTTCCAGCGTCAGGTCAAAGGTACGGGTGGTGGCCCCGCGGAAATTAAAGGAAGCGGTGACCTCGTTGACGTTGTTCATGATGCTGATGCCGTCGGGCACATTGAGCGCAATCACCTGTTCCGTCTGGTCGGGCGACAGGTTGTCAAAATCAAAGGTGCCGAGGTTGGTGACGCTCGAGGCGAAGGATTCCACCGCCGCCGCAGAACCCCAGAACTCGATATAGGTCGGAGAAATCGTCAAGAAGTTCTCGTAGTACGCAGGGACGTTCTCCACCTGGTAGGTGAAATTCACCCGCCGGTAAACGAGCACCGGCACGGTGACGGTCAGCGTCTGATTTTCTGCGCCCACCACGGTGCATTCGGTCAAATCCACTTCCTCGCCCTGCTCATTCAGCGCAACCAGCGTGGCGGAAAAGGCCTGCACCTCCGAGATGGTCTGCTCCTCCTGGACGCGGGCCTGTACCGTCGCAATCTGGGCCATCACGGCCGAGGGGCCTTCAATGGTCACCGCGCCGTCCTGTATATATTCCGCCTCGATGAGCGGCGTGCCCAGCCGCTGATTTTGTTCATCCGCCGTTTTTACCGTGCGGATATCCGCTTTCACCGGAAAGGAAGAGGAGGTCCACGTATCGCATTCCAGCGTGATGGTGGGGGTGGTCACATTGGTGATGGTGTAGTTGAGATTGGCATCCCAGGTCACCCGAATGTCGGAATAGGTGCCCGCCCGGGTGATGGCCGAGGTATCGGCGCGCAGATTGATGTCGTCGGCGGTCAGCCGATCGATGACCGCTTTGGTGCCCCGGACCGATACGCTGGTGGTGAAGCTTTTGGTCCCCACGACGCGGATATCCTCTTCTCTGGCATACCCGTTGGTCAGCGTGATATCAATGGGCACATTGTTAATGGTTTTGGTCGTCTCGTTGCTCGGCCCATAGGCGACGACCGCCCAGATGACGATGGCCGCAAGGAGGGAAAAGACCATCATGATCCGTTTGTTGTGCAGCATATTGTTAACGGTCATTTTTTTCATTTTGATTTCCCCCTGCGGAACAGGCCGCCCTTCGGTTCTCCGTCCTTATCCTGGCGGGAGCGATCCCAGATGATGCCGTTTTCCAGCGCCACGCGCAGCGCCTCGGGGCTGAAGTTCCGCTTGAGCTCGCCGGCCACGGCGGTCGATATGGTGCCCGTTTCCTCCGACACGACGACCACGATGGCATCCGAGTTCTCACTCATGCCGACGGCCGCGCGGTGGCGGGTGCCGAGATCCCGGCTGATCTGCAGGTTATCGGACAGGGGCAGGATACAGCCCGCGGCGTATACCCGGCCGTCCCGAATGATCATCGCGCCGTCATGCAGCGGCGCCTTGTTGAAAAACACGTTGCCGATGAGCTCGCGGGTGGGATCCGCGTCCACGATGGTGCCCGAATTGACGATTTCGCCCAGCTTGGTGGTGCGTTCAAACACAATGAGCGCGCCCATCTTCTGCCGCTGCAGCGTTTCGCATGCGGCGCACACGGCCGAAATCGCCTTCTGCCACTGCCGGATATGCTCCTCCTTATCCTCCGAGCCGCCCAGGAAAATATTGCGCAGCCCCAGCGGCGAATGCCCTGCCTTTTCGAGCGCACGGCGCAGCTCCGGCTGGAAAATAATCGCGAGCAGCAGCAGGCCGTTGCTGAACACCGTCTGCAGCAGAAAATCCAGCGCCTTCATGTTCAGCAGCTTGGCGATGGCAAACATGATCGCCAGGATCACAATGCCCTTGAGCAGCTGCTCCGCGCGGGAATCGCGCACCATTTTTATCAGGCTGTATATGATAAACGCCACCAACAGGATGTCGAGCGTATCCGACAGCCAGTTGAAAGACACCAGGAAGCCGCGGATGGCATCCCAAATATCCGAAAAAAATGCAGCCATGCGTTTTCATCCCTTCGCGGAAAGGTCCGTTTCCCTCTATCCTTTATATTTTACCATACTATCCGATTATTGCAATGGTTTTGCGGGGAATCGAAAGAGAATTTTAATAAAACGCGCCGCGGGCTTTCCCTGCAGGTGTCCGCGGCTTTGCGGGCGGGTTGTATTCCTGCCGCTCCGCCGCCGGGAAGCCGGTGCGCGTCCCGCTGCAGGGCCAAAATCGCTTTGCCGCTTGCCAAAAGGGCGAAAACGCGCTATGCTGAAACGAGACCCGACCGGCGCGCTCGCCGCCCGGTTTCCCCCGCCGGGCAGAAGGCGCCGGAAAGCGCCGCCCGGCCCGCATCCCCCAATAACCGAAACGGCAAGGAGGGCTTTCCTTGAAGCACGTCAGCCTGCTCATCAAACCGGCTTCCAGCCTGTGCAATCTGCGGTGCCGCTACTGCTTTTACCACGATATCGCTTCTGTCCGCGATGTCAAAAGCTACGGCGTCATGACGCCGGCCACGGCGGAACGGCTGATCCGCTCCGCCTTTGCGGCCGTTTCGCCGGGCGGCAGCATCCAGTTCGCGTTCCAGGGCGGCGAACCCACCCTGGCCGGCCTCCCCTTTTTCCGCTCGTTCCTGGAGCTGGAGGCCCGCTGCGCCGTTCCCGGGGTACGGGTTTTCCATTCCATCCAGACAAACGGCACCCTGCTCGACGAGGAGTGGGCGGCCTTTCTGCACCAAAACGGCTTTCTGGTCGGTCTGTCGGTCGACGGGCCCCGGGACCTCCACGATCTGTACCGGGTGGACGCCGAAGGAAAGGGGACCTGGAGCCGGGCGACGCAGGCTCTCCGTCTGCTGCAGAAGCACCGCGTGGAGGTCAACCTGCTCTGTGTGGTTACCGGAACGTGCGCCAAGCGGCCGCAGATGGTTTACCGCGCCCTGCAGAAGCTGGGCGTGCCGTATCTGCAGTTTATCGCCTGCCTCGATCCCCTGGAAGGGGAACGGGGCGGCGCCCCCTACTCCCTGACGCCGGCGCTGTACGGCCGTTTTCTCTGCGGCCTGTTCGACGCCTGGTATCTGGATTGGAAAAACGGCCGCTATACCAGCATCCGCCTGTTTGACGATTATATCCATCTGCTGCTCGGCCGCCCGGCCGGCACCTGCGCCACCGCGGGGCAATGCGGCCGCTATCTGGTGGCCGAGGGGGACGGCAGCCTTTACCCCTGCGATTTCTATGTGCTGGACGGCTGGAAGCTGGGCGAAATCGGCTCCTGCTCCCTGGAGCAAGCGAGCCGGAGTCCGCTGGCCTGCCGCTTTCTCGAAGAGGGACAGCAGCGGCCGCCGGCCTGCAGGGAATGCACCTGGTTTTCCCTCTGCCGCGGCGGCTGCAAGCGGGACTGGCACACGGTGAACGGGGCGGCAGAGAATTATTTTTGCGAGGCCTTCCGCACCTTCTTTTCCCACGCCTATCCCCGCCTGTGCGAAATCGCCCGGGCGGAAAGGCGCGCCGAGCAATTCGGCCTATAACGCCAGCGGGAGGCGCAGCGCCGCGGCGCTGCGCCTCCCGTTTGACGGTCTTTCCCTATGCCGGCAGAATCTTCCGAGAATAACGCAAGGAAAGCGGCGGCCTTGAAATCGTTCATTTCAAAGCCGCCGCTTGACTTTAGTTTGGGCGCACATCAACACAGCCGCCAATCCAACGGTTTTTTATATGCCGTCTCCATTGGCAGCCGGTGAATGCCCGTGGTTTTTTAAAGGTTTGTCATGCGAAGCCGATTTTTCTCTGTGCGGGCCAAGGACAATCCCGCCACTGTCCGCTGTCTTGCTCTGCCTTTCCGGTCAACAGGTCTGTGGCGGCGTCTGCAAGATAGCCCAGGTAACTTCCAGCGGAGCTGTCACCGCACAGCAATTTCCACATAAGGCCGCCAAAAAGGTAAGACTGCGCAAATTCACGCCAGCTATGCAGTTCCTCCACGACCTTTTGGGAGAGATCCCAGAGAATACCAACGGCCTCGCTCTCCGTGAGCCAGCCTAAATAGCACCCCCAACGGGTCAGCATCGCCGCCCGGCCAATATCCCATCCAGCCATAAAGCCAGGGGCATATTGACTTTTATACCGTTGGGCAAACCGCCATGCCCGCCTGGCAGACTCACGGTCATCCTCGTCCACGGTTTCGTCCATCAGCTCCTCCGGCGAGGATGCCTCACTATAAAGCTGATACCGCAGGATATAGCCCTCCTGTGCTAAATAGCGGATCCTATCCAGCAGATCGCTGCGGCCATCTATCCCCCAGGAGCGGCGTACAAGGGATACGACTTTCTGTTCCATGACCGGGATATGTTCCTCCACATCCATACTATCCAGATTGTGGTCGTTCAGGGTCGATACAATACCAGACAGCAAGATGCCAAAGCGTTCCCATTTTGCGTCATGCTTTTGGTAAGGGATCGGTTCCGGCTCAGGGATGGCCTCAAGCCGAGCCATTGTTTCTTCCAAGGTAATATACAGGCTTTGCTCCCGTTCCAAATTCCATATGGGTTCTTCCTCTTCGTCGGCATCCTCCATCTCCAGCATTTCCAGGGCCGCCGCGAGCACGCCCATATCTTCCCCAAACAGCTGCCCCATCAAGTTCTCTGTGGTGGAAGCAGTCGCCTCAGCCACTTTCTCATTGACCATTTTTTGCAATAGTTCCTCGTTGACGGCCATCTGTGCCATGCCGTCAGCCCCAAATATCTGACCAAGAATTTCCACTTGCCGCTCGGTGTTGGCCCGGATCTGTTCCTCTGCCGCGGCGGCAGAGGACGAGGCTTCTTTCTCAGCGCTGGAAACCTCGATGTTATGCACCAGTTCCTCGCTTTTTTCAAAAGTCTTTTTCATCGCCTCGGCGGCCTTCTCACTGGCTTGTTGCGCCCGTTTCCTAATTTCGTTTATATCCATCCTGTTTTCTGTCCTCCTCATCATGGGGGAGCGTATGCCATGCCGGAGGCTTTTGGCGGCGTGTAAACAGCTTTTTGAGCCGACTTAGTATGGTTTCTATAAAATGAAACCACAGATTACCCAATATAACGACCGCCAAAAGCAACAGCAGGATCGCTCCTATTTCTTTAAAAGGCATTTTTACCTCACTTGGTTGCAAATCTGTTCATAAAGAAGTCCGTAAAAGCGGCCAGCTCCTCGTCCTGCGACACATAGACATACAGCCTTTCATCTTCCAGCCAGTCATAGGCATTGATCCCGATATACCCTTTTTTGTCTGGGTAGATGATAAACGCATCGGTGGGGTACTTGTTGCGATAGGCTTTCAAAATTTCCGAGCGGCGATAGTAGGTCGGATCCCCACAGCCGGAAAGATCGGGTACCGTGGGAACGACCGCAATCGTTTGACTGGCCTCGTTCCAGCCGACAATTAAATTTCCGATTTTCGTTTTACTTCCATGAACAAATCCATAATTGAAGCGGCTCACGTCCTCGGTATATCCGAAAATCAGCCTATAATTGTCCCCGCCTTCCACGACCTGGTTAAATAGAGCACGCATTTTCTTCGCGTTTGCGTTGCTCTTTTCCATATCAATTTCCGGCCCCTTAAACAGCTTGCTGAAAAAACCCATACCTTTTTCCTCCTAAATATGTATTGTGAAAAGTGAATGGCGATCCGTCTATTCCTCCGACAAAACCCATTCCATCTCCTCCAGACTCAGGCCGCGGATCAATCGATAGTCCCCTTTTGTGTCTAAAATGTAGGGCTGCAGCCGTTGCAAAGCCTTGTGATACTCCAGAAAGCCAAGGTTTTCCTCTTTTGTCAAGCTAAAAAAAGTCAGCGCCCACAGCGAAACCGTCTCTCCCTCCACCTCGTACAGCGTTTCCGGCGCTGCCGGCAAAATGGTATCCACCGTTTCCGAAAAGGTAAAGCTGACCATTAAGCCGCCGTTCTCCAATTCAAATACATGGGGGTTGGCTTCATAGGCCTGCGACCACGCATCACCCGGCTCTGCGTCACCAGAATTGTCCGCGCCCATTTCAAACAGCAAGCGCTGATGAACAGCGGCATTTCCTTTTTCGATATATGAAATGGACTCGGCTCCGCCAAACGCCAAAGCCGGAGCAAAGAAAAAAATCTCATTCTCTGCAAGGCCGCCATGTTTAGCCGATGCCTCTTGGAATAGGTCTACTCGCAAAAATTGTTCCGCAAAGCTTTCAGCGGGAAGGATACGCTCAAAAAAATCGGAAAAGCCAGTAGAAAAGCTGCCCGACCGGCGGTAGTGAATATCAAGCAGACACATATCGTCGGCTGTTTCGGATAGTTTGCGATAAATAAAAAGTGTTCCAAATCCGGTCATCAAAATGGGAAAACAATCTTCCTGCTCCCCCAGCCAAAGTGTAAGCGTTTCCACATAATCCGCCGGATCGATAATTTTCAGCAAGCCTCCGCCATAATTTCCGAAGCCATATTGCTGCCAAAAGGCAAGGAGTTCTGCCGGCAGTTTCCCTTGAAATTGCTCCAGCATTTCAGCGGTTGGTTTTCGCAAGTCTTGGTCGGGCGGATATTGGCTCACAAACAGGTCAAACACTTTCATCACGCGTTCTCCTTTTCTTCGTTTTCTGTTTCCATAACCGCAAATAAAGATGATCCATACAATTTGTTTTTATTTTAGGTAAAGCAAAATCCGTCTGAATAAAACGCCGAAACATACTATTCGGACGGATTTTTGCATTCCACCCATCAAGGCATGGGGTCTGTTTTCAATTTCTCCAAGGCATCTACAATCGCATTAAGTTGAAAATCAACCGTTTCATCAATGGCTTCAGGAACAAACAAGGGAAGCGTATGGGGGATAGCTCTGCGTACGACCATCGCTGTCAAACTTAAATTCGTAAATAGATGGATCCTTGCCGCATCGGCTCTTATTCCAAAGTTTTCTAAAATTTCCCCAAAAAGACGAAGCTGCTTTTGGCGGAACACTTGATAGCTTTCCTTTGATAGACGCTTGAAAATGAGCTGTTGTTCTTCAATCGTTAAAACAGCAATTCCGTTTCTCTCCCCATAGCAACAATCATGGAGAAATTTTTTCACAGCGTCGCGCCAGCTTAAAGCCGGATCCGCCATCAGCTTTTGAACATACTTAATAATGTTGGGCTGTTGCAAGTAAAGCGTTTCGACAACCAAATCTTCTTTCGTTGCGAAAAAAGAATAGAAGAAAGTGCGCGAAATACCAACTCTTTTATATACTTGCTCCACGGTTGTATGTTGAATGCCTTGTTTTGCCATCAGTTCAAGCCCAACCGTAACAAGCTGCGTTCTAATACGTTCTCTGTCCTCGTCAGAATAAGCAACCCTTGGCACTCCATCACCGCCTTATAATAAAAACAAATTCTAAATTTTAACTTTATTTTACCACGTCGAAGGAGATAACGCAAGAGCGAAATTCAACGGGTGCGGTATAGCGGCTATGGCAAAACCGATTGCGACGGGCAGACGGACTATACAGCCCATATTATCTCCTGGGCGGACATGTACGACACGGCCAGCATAGAGGCCAAGAAAAGGATCGTGAGCTGCCTTATCAAGCGAATAGAGGTTTACCGGGACTACAAGCTGCACCTCGACTTTAACATCGACTTTGAGCAGTTCAGCGCCGGGCTGGACATCGCGACGATTGCGGCATAAAAAAATCCCGCTCCTTATGGAACGGGATTTCTAAAGCAGCTCTCCTTGAGATGGTGGAGATAAGCGGGATCGAACCGCTGACCTCTTGAATGCCATTCAAGCGCTCTCCCAGCTGAGCTATACCCCCATG